>JAEULQ010000002.1 GCA_016792685.1 Tabrizicola sp.
GCGGCCGCATGTCACGGTGAAGCCTGGCAGCGATCTCAAGGCGGCGGAGGCGATCCACCACCGCATCCATGAGGTCTGCTTCATCGCCCGGTCGGTGAACTTCCCGGTGGATTATGCGCCAAGCTTCGAAGTCGAAGGATGACGGCTCGCCGGTGACTTCGTCACTTCTCGCAGGGGTTCCGCGACGAGGGGGCGAAGTCGGACGAGGAGCTGCTCCTTGTGCGACATCTGATGTCGCAAAGCGAACGGTTCGTTCCCAACAGCGCGTCTAGGGTGGCTGCCGGATGCCGGGGAGCGACATGGACGAGACGGATTACATCATCGTAGGCGCCGGATCGGCGGGCTGCGTTCTGGCCGATCGGCTGACGGCCAGCGGCAAGCACCGGGTGACAGTGCTTGAAGCAGGGGGCACGGACCGGCGGTTCTATGTCCATCTGCCGCTTGGTTACGGAAAGCTCTTCTACGACCCTGCAGTGAACTGGCTGTACAAGACCGAGCCCGATCCGGGGCTGAACGGCGCGCGCGACCACTGGCCGCGGGGCAAGGTGCTGGGTGGGTCCTCCTCGATCAACGCGATGGTCTACATCCGGGGCCACCAGCAGGATTATGAGGACTGGGGCCGAGACAATCCCGGCTGGGGCTGGGAGGACTGTCTGAGGGCCTACAAGGCGATGGAGGACAACGAGGCGGGTGGCGATGCCTGGCGCGGCAAGGGCGGGCCTCTGTTCATTTCCGCCAACCGGTCGGGCCTGCATCCGCTGGTGGCCAAATACCTTGCCGCCTGCGAACAGGCGGGGTTGCCGCAAAACCCAGATTTCAATGGCCTTCGCCAGGAAGGCGCGGGCGTCTATCAGATGACGATCAAGAGCGCCCGGAGGAATTCCGCCGCACGGGCCTTTCTGAGGCCGGCGATGAAACGGGCGAATCTGCGGGTTGTCACCGGGGCGATGGTGACGCGGGTGGTGATCGAGGGCGGCCGGGCGGTAGGGGTGGAATACCGCCGGGGCGGCGAGACCCGTGTCATGCGCGCCAAGGCCGAGGTGATCCTGGCCGGGGGGGCGATCAACTCGCCCCAGCTGCTGCAGCTGTCGGGCATCGGGCCGGGGGGGCTGCTGCAATCGCTTGGCATCCCGGTCGTACGCGAGAATGCCAATGTCGGCGACCATCTCAGCGACCACCAGGGGATCAACTATACCTGGGCGATGAAGGTGCCGACCTACAATGACGAGCTGCGGCCCTGGTGGGGCAAATTGCGCGCCGGGATGCAGTATTTCCTGGGCGGCGGGGGGCCTCTGGCAAAGTCGATCAACCATGCAGGCGGGTTCTTCCGGACCAGGCCGGACATGGATCGACCCAACATGCAGTTGTATTTCCAGGCTTTTTCAACCCTGATCCCGCGCGAGGGCGAGCGGCCGCTGTTGACGCCAGACCCCTGGTCGGGGCTGTCGATCGGCCTCTCGAACTGCCGCCCGACCAGCCGGGGGCATATCCGGCTGCGAACCGCGCGGGCAGAGGATCATCCGGTGATCACGGCCAACGCGTTTTCGACCAACAACGACGTCGAAGAGATGCTGGCCGCCGTGAAGTTCCTGCGCAAGATCGCCGCCCAGCCGGGACTGGCACCTTTGGTGAAGGAAGAGCTGCGGCCCGGGCCGCAAATCGCGACGGACGAAGAGCTTATCAACGACTTCCGGTCGCGGTCGGGGACGGTTTACCATCCAAGTTGCACCTGCCGGATGGGGCCGGATTCCGGGTCCTCGGTGGTGGATGCCGGGCTTCGGGTCCACGGAGTGGGCGGGCTGCGGGTGATCGACGCCTCGGCTTTCCCGAACATCATCGCGGGGAACACCAATGCCCCGGCCATGCTGATGGGCTGGAAGGGCGCAGAGCAGGTGCTGGCGGACGCGCGGTGAATTCGGCCGGGGGGTGCCAGCTTCGGGGCATCGAACCCCTCAGCTGGCGCTGCCGCGGAAGGACGCACCTTCTGTCGCCTGAGATGCGCGGCGGAGGCCTCCGGCGGGGATATTTGGGCAAAGATGAAAGGCTTGGGTTCGGAGTAGGGCGGGCAATCCGCCCATCTTCCTATTCCCCGCGTGGAAACCTCTTGCTCTCCTCCAGCACGTTCAGGTCCATGTGGTTGCGCATGTAACGCTCGGACGCGGCGCGGAGGGGTTGGTGATCCCAGGGGAAATAGGCGCCGTTGCGCAGCGCCTCGTAGACCACCCAGCGGCGGGCCTGGCTTTCTCGGACTTGCGCATCATAGGCCGACAGGTCCCAGCGGGCGTCGGCGAGGCTGCGGAAATGCGCGAGGATCTCGGCTGCGCGGGGGTCTTGGGCAAGGTTTGTCGTTTCGAGCGGGTCATTCGCGACGTCAAAGAGTTGCTCGGGATCGGCCGGGCAACGGATGTACTTCCAGGCGCCTTCGCGTAGGGCGACCATCGGAGTGATCGTGCCTTCGGCGGCATATTCCATGGCGACGGGGCCGCGCGGGGCGCCGTTTGCAACAGGAACCAGGTTCACGCCTTCGGTCCAGGGGGCGACCTCGTCCATCGAGATGCCTGCCAGTGCCGCCAGGGTAGGCGCAAGGTCGATCGAGGAGACCGGGGTCTCGACCAGCCCTGCAGGCATGTCGGGGGCCGCGATCATGAGGGGAACGCGGGCAGAGCCTTCGAAGAAGTTCATCTTGAACCACAGGCCCTTTTCCCCAAGCATCTCGCCATGGTCGGAGAGGAAGAGGATATGGGCGTCCTGCCGTGTCGCTTCCAGAACCGAGAGGATCTCGCCGATCTTGTCGTCGATATAGCTGATATTGGCGAAATAGGCCTGTTTGGCACGGCGGATGTGGTCGGGGGTGATCTCCATCCCCCGCCAGTCGCAGGCGTCCATCAGGCGTTTGGAATGGGGGTCCATTTCTTCGTAGGCGACGGGCGCGGGCGGCTCGCATTCCGGCGCACCTTGGTAAAGGTCCCAGTACTTGCGGCGGGCGACGAAGGGGTCGTGGGGGTGGGTGAAGCTGACGGTCAGGCACCAGGGACGGGGGTCTGCGCCCCGCGAGAGGTCGTAGAGCTTCTGCACCGCCTGGAAGGCCACGTCGTCGTCGTATTCGTACTGGTTGGTGATTTCGGCCACGCCAGCGCCTGTGACAGAGCCGAGGTTGTGATACCACCAGTCGATCCGCTCACCGGGTTTGCGGTAGTCGGGGGTCCAGCCGAAATCGGCGGGGTAGATGTCGGTGGTCAGGCGCTGCTCAAAGCCGTGCAGCTGGTCGGGCCCGACGAAGTGCATCTTGCCGGAGAGGGCCGTCTGATAGCCTGCCCGGCGCAAGTGGTGGGCGTAGGTCGGGATGTCGGAGGCGAATTCGGCGGCGTTGTCGTAGACCCTTGTGCGCGAGGGAAGCTGGCCGGACATGAAGCTGGCGCGGGCAGGCGCGCAGAGGGGCGAGGCGGTGTAGCAATTGGCGAAGCGGGCCGAGCGGGCGGCGAGGGCGCGCAGGTTCGGCGTGTGCAGGAACGGGGCTGGACCATCGGGAAAGAGCGTCCCGTTCAGCTGGTCGACCATCAGGATCAGGAGGTTGGGTCTGGTCATCGGGTCGTCCCCTGTTCATCTTTCCTGCTTCCCTAGCCGGTCGGGCGCGCCCGTCTGGCCCCTGACCGACTGGCTGGAGCCGGAAGCGTCATCGGTCGTCCGGGACCTGCCCGCCGGTCGCCTCAGTCACCTGATCGGCTGCCTCCCGGACCAGGGCGCCGATGCGGGTTGCGTCGGACAGCCCCATGCGGAAGGCGGGGCCAGAGACGGAAAGGCCCGCGACCGGCTCGCCATGCGTGTTGAAGATGGGGGCGGCAACACAGCGCATGCCTTCGGCGCGTTCCTGGTCGTCGATGGAAAAGCCCCTGTCACGGGTGCGGGAGAGGTCGCGCATCAGCGCGCTGTCGCTGGTGAGGGTGAGGGAGGTGAATTTCTCCAACCCCCGGCGGGCGATGATGGCGCGGGTCTTTTCCTCGGGGTACCAGGCCAGCAGAGCCTTGCCGATGCCGGAAGAATGCATCGGCGCGCGGGTACCGGGGGGGAAGAAGGCGCGGATCGCCTCATGCGCCTCGACCTGGGCTAGGAAGACGACCTCATCCTTCACTTCGATGCCAAGGTTCGCAGTCTCACCCGTCTCGCGCATGAGCTGGTCCATCGGCTGGCGGGCGCGTTCGACGACCTTGGTGCGGCGCAGGAAGGCAGAGCCCACGCGAAAGGCCCCGGGACCGATGTGCCAGAACTGGCCCGGTTCCTCGACCTCGACCATGCCATGACCCTGCAGGGTGACAAGAGCCCGGAAGACGGTGGCGACCGCCTCGCCGGTGGCCTCGGTGATTTCCGAAAGCGTGCGGCCGGGATGGAGGGCGACATGGGTCAGGATGTCGAGCCCGCGGTCCAGGGCCTGCACCGTGTTCTGGTCGGTCTTGTCGTGAAAGGCCTTGGGCCGACCGCGAGGTTTCTGTGCCATGGCAAGGGGTCCTTCGGGCGTGAAAAAGCGCAAGATATTGACAGGATTAGTGTTTAGCATGGGTTGCGGGGAATGAAAAATCTTTTCGAAAAAATTGTGCGGGTAGCGCACAGGGCGTAGGTTTCGGTCCATGCCTTCAGGGAGTTACCCGATGTCCAGCCAGAACCCCGTCTTCATTCCAGGACCCACCAACATTCCGGATTCGGTCCGCAAGGCCTGTGACATGGCCACGCTGGACCACCGCTCGCCCGCCTTTGCGCGGCTCTTCAAGCCGGCAGTTGCGGGGGTGCGCCGGGTGCTGAAAATGGAAGCGGGCGAGGTGATCATCCTGCCGTCGACCGGAACGGGCGGCTGGGAGGCGGCGGTGACCAACACCCTCTCGCCCGGTGATACGGTGCTGGCGGCGCGGTTCGGCATGTTCAGCCACCGCTGGATCGACCTTTGCCAGCGCCACAAGCTGGATGTCGAGATCATCGAGACGCCCTGGGGCGAAGGCGCGCCGCTGGCGGCCATTGAAAAGGCGCTGAAGGCCGACAAGGCGGGCCACATCAAGGCGGTTCTCGCCACGCATAACGAGACGGCGACCGGGGTGAAATCCGACATCGTCGGCATCCGCCGGGCGCTGGATGCGGCAGGTCATGGGGCGATGCTGTTTGTCGATGGCGTGTCCTCGATCGCCTCGATGCCCTTCGAGTTCACGGCCTGGGGCGTCGACATCGCGGTCGCGGGGAGCCAGAAGGGTTTCATGCTGCCTGCGGGCCTGGCGATCCTCGGGGTCAGCCCCAAAGCCATCGCGGCGATGGAGACAGCGCGGCTGCCGAGAACCTTCTTCGATTTCAAGGATATGCTCGGCGCCTATGCCCGCGGCGGCTATCCCTATACGCCCGCTGTGGGCCTGATCGCGGGCCTCGCGCATTCCATCGAACTGCTGGAAAGCGAGGGTCTGGACAATGTCTATGCCCGCCACCACCGCATGGCGGAAGGCGTGCGCCGGGCGATCCATGCCTGGGGGATGACGCCCTTTGCGGCTGGACCAGAGCTTTACTCGGATACCGTCACGGCCGTGCGGGTGCCCGAAGGCTGCAACGGCACGGACCTCGTGCAGCTTGCAGCCACGAAATACGGCATGGCCTTCGGAGTGGGGCTGGGCGAGGTCGCAGGCAAAGTCTTCCGCATCGGGCATCTGGGAATGCTGACCGAGGCGATGGTGCTGTCAGGCCTGTGCGTGGCCGAGATGTGCATGGCCGATCTGGGCTGGCCGGTGAAGCTCGGCTCCGGCGTGGCGGCGGCGCAGGAATACTACCGGGGAACGGTGCCCGCCATGGCGCTGGCGGCAGAGTAAGGGCCAAAATCCTTAAGCAAGGATTTTGACAAATTTCTTACTCAAGAAATTTGGCCCCGGTTGCGCGGGGCAGGACAGAAAGGACTGGAGCCGGATGCTGATCCCCACCTACGAAGACATGCTGGCCGCGCATGAGCGTATTCGCCCCCATATCCGCCAGACGCCGGTTCGGACCTCGGACTACCTGAACGAGCTTTCCGGTGCACAGCTTTTCTTCAAGTGCGAGAATTTCCAGGAGCCGGGGGCCTTCAAGGTGCGCGGGGCAACCAATGCGGTGTTCGGTCTGACCGACGCGCAGGCGAAGAAGGGTGTGGCGACGCATTCCAGCGGCAACCATGCCTCGTGTCTGTCTTATGCCGCCATGTTGCGGGGCATTCCCTGCAACGTCGTCATGCCGCGCACTGCCCCGCAGGCCAAGAAGGACACAGTGCGCCGGTATGGCGGGGTGATCACCGAATGCGAACCCTCGACATCAAGCCGCGAAGCGACTTTTGCCGAGGTGCAGGCCCGGACAGGCGGCGACTTCGTGCATCCATACAACGACCCGCGCGTGATTGCCGGTCAGGGCACCTGCGCGCGAGAGTTCGTGGAGCAGACGGGTGGTCTGGACATGGTTGTCGCACCGATTGGCGGCGGCGGCATGATCTCGGGCACCTGTCTCACGCTGTCGACCCTGGCGCCCGAGACGCAAGTCATTGCGGCGGAACCGGAACAGGCCGACGACGCCTATCGCAGCTTCAAGGCGGGCTATATCATCGCCGATGACGCGCCGAAGACCATTGCCGACGGGCTTCTTGTGCCCTTGAAGGAACTGACCTGGCATTTCGTCTCGAACCATGTGAGCGAGATATACACCGCTTCGGACCAGGAGATCATCGATGCGATGAAACTCGTCTGGAAGCATCTGCGGGTCGTGATGGAGCCGTCGAGCGCCGTGCCGCTGGCCGTCGTCCTGAAGAACCCCGAGGCCTTCAGGGCCAAGCGGGTGGGCCTGATAATCACTGGCGGCAACGTCGATCTGGACAAACTTCCGTGGATGAAAGGCTAAAGCCATGAACAAGCAAGCGAATTTCGAGGGCTACGAGGTCGGCTACGATATCCCGGCCCTGCCGGGGATGGATGAGAAGGATATCCAGACCCCCTGCCTTGTGCTGGATCTGGACGCGCTTGAACGTAACATCGTCAAGATGGGCGACTACGCGAAGGCGCATGGGATGCGCCACCGGGTGCATGGCAAGATGCACAAGTCGGTCGATGTGGCCAAGCTGCAGGAGCGGCTGGGCGGGTCGGTGGGCGTGTGCTGCCAGAAGGTCTCGGAAGCCGAGGTCTTTGCCCGGGGCGGGATCAAGGATGTGCTGGTTTCGAACCAGGTGCGGGACCCGGTGAAGATCGACCGGCTGGCGCGGTTGCCGAAGCTTGGGGCGCGGACCATCGTCTGCGTCGATGATCTGGCCAATGTGGCGGACCTGTCGGCGGCGGCGGTCAAGCATGGCACGACGTTGGAGGTCTTCATCGAGATCGACTGCGGGGCGGGCCGCTGCGGGGTGAAGACGCCCGAAGAGGTTGTCGCCATCGCCAAGGCGGTAGCCGCGGCGCCGGGGCTGAAGTTCACCGGGATCCAGGCCTATCAGGGCGCGATGCAGCACATGGACCTTTATGCCGACCGCAAGGCCAAGCTTGATGCGGCCATTGCCCAGGTGAAGTCCTGCGTGGATGCGCTTGAAGCGGCGGGCCTGAAGCCCGAGCTCGTGTCGGGCGGGGGTACGGGGTCCTATTATTTCGAAAGCAATTCAGGGGTTTACAACGAACTCCAGTGCGGAAGCTATGCGTTCATGGATGCGGATTACGGCCGCATTCTGGATGAAAAGGGCCAGCGGATCGATCGGGGCGAATGGGAGAATGCGCTCTTCATCCTGACTTCGGTGATGAGCCATGTGAAGGCCGACAAGGCGATCTGCGATGCTGGGCTGAAGGCGCAGTCGGTGGACTCGGGCCTGCCCGTGGTCTTCGGACGGACGGATGTGAAGTACATCAAATGCTCGGATGAACATGGGGTGATCGAAGACCCGTCGGGCGTGCTGAAGGTTGGCGACAAGCTTAGACTCGTCCCCGGACACTGCGACCCGACCTGCAACGTGCACGACTGGTATGTCGGGGTGCGGAACGGCAAGGTCGAGGTCGTCTGGCCGGTGTCGGCGCGCGGCAAGGCCTATTAAGCCGGGCACCGAAATCCGAAGCGGATTTCGGGCCGGAAACCGTGACGGTTTCCGGCGCCCGGCCGCACCATTTCGCAGGAGTTTCGAATGCTGATCGTTCCCGAGGCTTTGATCGCCTCACTCGTCACCGCCGAAGACGCCTTCCGTGCGGTCGAGGCCTGCTTTGCCGCCATGGCGCGAGGCGAGGCCTATAACTTTCCGGTCGTGCGCGAGGCGCTGGGCGAGGGGCGGCAATACGGGTTCAAGTCGGGCCTGGACCGGGCCGGCGGGCAATTGGGGGTAAAGGCCGGGGGCTACTTTCCCGGCAATGCCGCGAAGGGGCTGATCAACCACCAGTCTTCGGTCTTTCTCTTCGACCCGGACACTGGGCGGCCAGTTGCGATGGTCGGCGGAAACCTTCTGACCGCGCTCCGGACCGCCGCTGCCTCGGCCATTGCCATCGACCGGCTGGCGAAACCCGAGGCGCATGTGTTGGGGATCGTCGGTGCAGGCCATCAGGCCGGGTTCCAGCTGCACGCCGCCGCGCGGGTGCGGCGCTTCGAGCGGGTGATCGCCTGGAACCTGCATCCCGAGATGCTGCCGAAACTTGGCGCCGTAGCCGCCGAGCTGGGCCTGCCTTTCGAGGCGGTAGACCTGCCGCGGATGCGCGAGGCCGAGGTGATCGTGACCATCACCTCCTCTCCGGCGGCAAGTCTGATGGCGGCGCATGTAAGCCCCGGCACGCATCTGTCCTGCATGGGGACGGATACCAAGGGCAAGCAGGAGGTCGAAGCAGCACTGGTCGCTGGGGCGTCTGTCTTCACCGATGAGGTGGCGCAGGCGGTCTCGATCGGCGAGGCGCAACATGCGGTCGCGGCAGGAATGCTGGACGCAAGCGCGATCACGCCCCTGGGCGAGGTCCTGATCGGGGCGCACCCGGGGCGTCAGTCGGAGGGTGAGATCACGCTATTCGACGGGACCGGTGTCGGACTGCAGGATTTGGCCGTGGCTGCCGTGGCGGTCGAGCGCGCGCGCGAGCGGGGGCTTGGGATCGAGGTCGGGGTCTGACGCGATCTCTTCGAAGAAATCGCGCCGGAGCCTCTGAAGGCTCCGGTCCGGAGTTTTCGAAAACTCCGGGGCCACAGGGAATTGTGATGGGAACAAGAACCCCTGTTGATGCCTCGCCCAGCCCGTGGTGAGACTGCGCCAGACGGAGCGGGAGAGCAGGATGCGGGTTTTCATCAACGGGTTCGGGCGGATCGGACGGTCGGTCTTGCGGGCCTTCCTGCAGACACCCGAACGCTGGCCCGATCTGGAAATCGCCGGGATCAACGATATCGCCGCGCCCGAGATGTGCGCCTACCTCTTCGAATATGACAGCGTCTTCGGCCCATGGCGTGGCTCGGTCGCGCTGGAGGCAGGGACGCTGGTCGTGGATGGGCGTCGGGTGCCGCTGCATCGGACCCCAGACCTGTCGAGCCTCGACCTTCAGGGGATCGACCTGGTGATGGAATGCACCGGGCGGGCCGAGGCGCGGGACGTGGCGGAGCGGGGGCTTCGGGCGGGGGCCGCGCGGGTGCTGGTCTCGGGGCCGTCGGGGGCGGCGGATGTGACGGTGGTCTTGGGGGCGAATGAGGGGCGGCTTGCCGGGCAGCGGGTGGTTTCGAACGCGTCCTGCACGACCAACGCCCTGGCGCCGCTGGCGAAGCTGATCCATGAGAACTGGGGGATCGTGACGGGGTCAATGACGACGGTCCACTGCTATACCGGGAGCCAGCCGACGGTGGATGCCCCGGCTGCCGACTACCCAAGAAGCCGGGCGGCGGCCTTGTCGATGGTGCCGACCACGACCTCGGCGGCGCGGCTGTTGGATGGGGTGCTGCCCGAGCTTGCCGGGCGGATCGTCGCGCAGGCCGTGCGGGTGCCGGTGGCGAGCGTGTCCTGCGTGGACTTCCATCTGGTGACGGAGAAGCGGCCCTCGGTTGAGGAGGTCAACGAAGGCCTCCGGGCGGCCGGGGGGGTGATCGGAGCGACGGACCGGCCGCTCGTCTCCTCGGACCTGCGGGCCCGGCCGGAGTCGGTGGTGATGGCCACCCCCGAGACGAAGGTCACCGCCGGAGGGATGCTGCGGGTCTTCGGGTGGTATGACAATGAATGGGGGTTTTCCAACCGGATGCTGGATATGGCGCTCCGGATGGGGTGAGTGTCCACGGTGGACATTTCTGGATTTTATATTGAGATCAATTGGTTGGTCGTGGGGGTTAGGGATTTGGAAAGGTTTTGCGAGGCAAGGAAGGATTTGCCTTAAGGGGGCGGCTATACGCGGCGTCCCACCCGTCGCTGTTATCGAGGTGAACCGAAAAGACGACGCATTGCGTCGGCCCAGCTCATGTCGGGAGGGTGCCGTGGGATGGGTTCAGCCATAGACCACGGAAGGCCAGCGCCCGACCGGCGGGCGAGAAGCGCCCGCCGGTCGGGGCGGGCGATTGCCGGGGGCTTTGGGCCCCCGGCCGGGATTCCTGAGGCCTTGTGTGGCGGCAGGCCCGATAGGGCCCGCCGGGGAGGCGGCGGAGATGGTGGGGCGGGAGTCGGGCTGAAGCCCGACCTACATACGCTACGCCCGCGGGGAGGTCAGGAGGGGTGCCCGTGGGCAGATTGCCCAGCCTACGAGGTGGTGCGCTGTAGCGCACCATACGAAGGTGATGTCGTCCGGTGGCCTTGGGGGCGGCGCTCAATCCGCCCCGTCATCCGGGATGTTCAGCACCGTCCCGCAGGCCTTGCAGTGGACGGCGTCGTGGTCGTGGCGTTTCAGGCCGCAGGTGGGGCAGGGGAAGTGTGCCTTGGGCGGTCTCAGGACGACCTGGACGAGCCTCAGGAAGAGGCTGATGCCGAAGATCATGATCGCGACCGACAGCAGCTTGCCGGAGTTGCCGACCAGCGTGATGTCGCCAAAGCCGGTTGTCGAGAGCGTGGTCACGGTGAAGTAGAGCGCGTCAACGTAGTTGACGATCTTCTCGTTCACTCCGGACTGGGTCTGGTAGACCAGTGCCGTCATCGCGAAGATGAAGATCAGGAGGTTCAACGCGGCGCGGATCGCCGTTTCGTGACGACGAAATCCCGGGAGGTCTGTGCGCAGCTGGTCGAGTGTCTGCGGCGAATGGAAGACGCGGTAAAGACGCAGGACGCGGAGGAAGGCCAGCCCCTCGCCCCAGATCGGGAACAGGAGCGAGATGATCACCAGAATGTCGGCGATCCCCCAGAAGCTGGCGATGTCGCGAAGCGGACGGCGCGAGATGACGAGCCGGGCCAGGAAATCCGCCAGGAAGACGAGGCCGATGCCGATGTCGATCCAGAAATGATGCATGCCGCGTGGCAGGAAGGACGAGGCGACAAGCCAGCTGACCGTCATCAGGTCAAACGCGAGCAGGGCATAGCGGAAGCGGTCACCCGACATCTCCGGGCCTTCGTAGAGCGCGCGCAGGCGCGAGCGGAGCGAATCTGAGGCCATCGGATCAGTACCCCGTCGCCAAAGAGACGTCTGTGCCGAGATTTGGCCTGAGGCGGGCGGTGGGCATGGCGGCTCCGGACTTTAACTGGGCGCGACCTTAGCCCGACCGCGGGGGGCTGTCAGCAGGGCAAGCTCAGGGTGGGGTCAGGAAAGGTGCGATCCTGGCTGCGAACTGATCGCGGGCTTCACGGATCATTTTGTGCCCGAAGTCCGTGGTGGGGCAGTCTGGACCGGTTTGCGTTCGCGCAAAGCAGAAGGCGCGGGACCTTGCGGTGCCCGCGCCTTGCCGGTCCCTGACGGGGCCTTTGGGTTAGTGGTCGGCCTGGGCCGCGGCAGCCTTTGCGTCTTCGGCCGAACCCTTGGCGCCATTGAAGAAGGCGTTCAGGATCACGGCGGTGATCGAGGCGAGCAGGATGCCGCTTTCGATCAGCGGGTGGATTTCATGCGGCATCCACTGCTTGAAGTTCGGCGCGACGAGCGGGATCATCCCCATGCCGATCGAGACCGCGACGATGAAGAGGTTGTTGCGGTTCTTCGCAAAGTCGACACCCGCCAGGATCCGGATGCCGGTCGCAGCGACCATGCCGAACATGACGAGGCCTGCGCCGCCGAGCACCATGGTCGGGACGGATTCGACCAGTGCCCCCATCTTCGGCACGAGGCCGAGCACGATGAGTATGATCCCGCCCGCGACGCAGACGAAGCGGCTCTTGATCCCGGTGACGCCGACGAGGCCCACGTTCTGGCTGAACGACGTATAGGGGAAGGTGTTGAAGATGCCGCCGATCAGCGTACCGAGACCATCGGTCCGGAGGCCCGCCGAAAGCGCCGGCTGGTCGACCTTCTTGCCGGTCATGTCCCCCAAGGCGAGGAACATGCCGGTGGATTCGATCATCACGACGATCATGACCAGGGTCATGGTGATGATCATTACCAGATCAAAGGTCGGCATGCCGAAATGGAAGGGCGTGATCAGGCCGAACCACGAGGCATCGGCGACCTTGGTGAAGGACATCTTGCCAAGTGCGATCGCGATGATCGCGCCGATGATGATGCCCAGGAGCACCGAGATATTGGCCACGAAACCCTTGGCGAAGCGGGCGATGAGCAGGATCGAGACCAGCACGATGGCCGAGATCGCGATGTTGCCGAGCGGGGCGTAAAGCTCGTTCGGAATCGTCGCGGCCGGGGCGAACTTGGCGGGCAGTTCCGGAACACCCGTGATCGTGCCGCCGGCCACGCCTTCGGTCACGGCCTTCAGCCAGTCGGCATGGGCGGGATCAATGACCATCGGGGCCGTGGGGCCGACCGGGTTGCCGAAGATCCAGTTGATGCCGATCCGCATCAGGCTGACGCCAATCACCAGGATGATCGTGCCGGTCACGATGGGTGGGAAGAAACGCAACATCCGGCTGACGAAGGGAGCAATGACGATCGAGATGATCCCGGCCGCGATGATTGCGCCAAAGATGGCACGAGCACCTTCGGTGCCGCCGTTCGCGTTGGCCATGGCGACCATTGGGCCGACGGCCGCAAAGGTCACGCCCATCATCACGGGCAGGCGGATACCGAACCATTGGGTCGCACCCAGCGACTGGATCAGCGTGACGATGCCGCAGACGAAGAGGTCTGCCGAAATCAGGAAGGCCACGTCGGCCGGTTCCAGTTTCAGCGCGCGGCCGACGATCAGGGGTACGGCAACGGCGCCCGCATACATGACGAGGACGTGCTGAAGCCCAAGCGTAAAGAGCTTGGGCGGGGGCAGCATCTCGTCCACGGGGTGGACTTGTGTAGTCATTGTTCGGTGTCTCCTATCCCTTGGGGCGTTTTGTTCGCGCCGTCTGTGCACTGCCCCTTGGGTGCACTCCGGTTAGGTGCCCCTTTACGGGGCCAGAACCGTCCACACTTCGGTGAAACGGTGTTCTTCAAGGTTCGGCGTGGAGCCGATCCGGTCGACCACGGAAAAGAGGCCGGGGGCGTGAAGGGGTGTGAGGACACCATGCCAGGTGCCGCGATAGAGGTTGATGCCCTGCGCGCCATTGGTGAGGAAGGCCTGGGGAGTGGCCTCTGGGCTGGTGGCGACGATGACGAGGAAAGGATGTTCGGTCATTGGCAGGAAGGCCTGCGAGCCCTCTGGATGGCGTTCGATCAGGTCGAAGCGGTAAGGTAGCGCGCGGGGCTGGGCCTGGAAGATCGAGATGCCGGCACGGCCGTCCGGCCCGAAATCCAGCCGGGCGCGGTCGTGATGGCGCTGGCAGAGGCCTTCGTTGATCAAGCGGAAAGCGCCGGTGGTGTCGAGGACATCGCCGAAGGGGGCGAAGGCTTCGGGGGTGAGGGGTTCGGGGCGGATCAAGTGCATGTGAAGTCCATGAATTTTAGCAGAAAATTCATGGCCGGCACGAGTTTTCTGCGAAAACTCGGGGTCATCGCATGGCACCAAAGGCACCCGGGCCGCGCAGCTTGGCATGGCGGTTCACGTCCTTGTAGAGCAGATAGCGGAAGCGGCCCGGTCCGGCGGCATAGCAGGCCTGCGGGCAATAGGCGCGGAGCCACATGAAATCGCCGGCCTCGACCTCGACCCAGTCCTGGTTGAGCTTGTAGACGGCCTTGCCTTCCAGGACATAGAGCCCGTGCTCCATGACATGGGTTTCCTCGAAAGGGATCAGGCCGCCGGGCTGGAAGGTCACGATGTTGACATGGGCGTCGTGGGCTATGTCCTCGGGTTCGACGAAGCGGGTTGTGCCCCAGCGTTCGCCGGTGTCGGGCATCCAGCGGATGGCGACATCGCGTTCGTTGATGACGAAGGCCTCGGGGATCGCGATGCCGGGCGCGGCTTCGTAGAGCTTCCGCAGCCAGTGGAAGCGGGTCGGGGCCTTGCCTTCGGCAAGGAGAGTCCAGTTGGTTGCCGGGGGGATATAGGCGTAGCTTCCGGCTTCCATCTCATAGCCGGTGCCGTCGATGGTGAGCGTCGCGAGGCCTTCGGTGAAGAAAAGCCAGTGTTCGGCGCCGGGCTCGGCATCGGGCGCATCGGAACCGCCGCCGGGCTGCACCTCCATCACATACTGGCTGAAGGTTTCGGCAAAACCGGACATCGGGCGGGCGATCAGCCAGAGCCGGGTGTCGCGCCAGCCGGGCAGGTAGCTGGTCACGATGTCGGAAAAGCAGCCCTTGGGGATGAAGGCGTAAGCCGTGGTGAAAATGGCGCGCTGGGTCATCAACGCGGTCTGGGGTGGAAGCCCTCCGGGCGGGGCATAGTAGCCGGTCATGGCAATTGGTCCTTAAGGCGGAGTTCCGCAATGCGTTCCACCTGTTTGCAGGCGGTGGTGAATTCGGTCGTTGTGTCGTTGCCGATGCGGGTCTGGAAGGCCTGGAGGATCGAGGCCTTGGTGTTATCGCGGACGGCGATGATGAAGGGGAAGCCGTGCTTGGCGACATATTCCTCGTTCAACCGCTGGAAGCGGCTGCGCTCGTCGTCGGTCAGCGCATCCAGCGCGGCGGAGGCCTGTTCGGCGGTGGACTCAGGCGTCAGGCGCTTGGCCGCCGCGAGTTTTCCGGCGAGATCCGGGTGGGCCCTGAGGACGCCGAGGCGTTCTGCCTCGCTCGCGCTGCGGAACATGCGGGTGAGCGCGTTGTGGAGGCCGGTCGCGCTGTCATGGGCGGGGCCGAGCTCCAGATCAAAGGCGCGTTCGGCGATCCAGGGGGAATGTTCGAAAATGGAACCGAAGCGGGCGACGAAAGCTTCGCGCGACATCTGCGAGGGACGCTCGAAACGTTTGTGAGGGTGAGTTTTTCGCCAGTGATCGGCGATGTCGATGCGGCGGGGAAACCAGACGCCGGTGTGGGATCTTGCATAATCGAGGAAACGCTTCAGCCCCGCGATCTTGCCGGGGCGGCCGATCAGGCGGCAGTGGAGACCGATGGAGAACATCTTGGCCGCACCGGCCTCGCCTTCGGCATAGAGCGTGTCGAAGCTGTCCTTGAGATACTGGTAGAACTGTTCGCCCGTGATGTAGCCCGGAGCGGTGGCGAAGCGCATGTCGTTGGCTTCGAGGGTGTAGGGAATCACCAGCTGGTCGTGGTCACCGTACTCGCGCCAGTAGGGCAGGTCGTCGTCGTAGGTGTCTGAAATCCAGGCGAGTTTCCGGGTTTCCGCGGTCAGGCGGACCGTGTTCATGCTGCAGCGGCCGGTGTACCAACCCTGCGGAGGCTCGCCCACGACTTCCTCGTGCAGGCGGAAGCTTTCCGCGATCTGGGCGGCTTCCTCTTCGGCGGGCATGTCGCGGTGGTCGACCCATTTCAGGCCGTGCGACGCGATCTCCCACCCGGCGGCCTTCATTGCAGCGACCTGTTCGGGGTTGCGGGCAAGGGCCGAGGTCACGCCATAGATCGTCACCGGAATATCCATGCCGGTGAAAAGGCGGTGCAGCCGCCAGAACCCGGCGCGAGCGCCGTAGTCGTAGATCGATTCCATGTTCCAGTGGCGCTGGCCCGGCCAGGGCGCGGCACCAGCGATGTCGGAGAGGAAGGCCTCGGACTGGGCATCACCGTGGAGGATGTTGTTCTCGCCGCCCTCTTCGTAGTTGAGGACGATCGAGACAGCGATCTTTGCGCCACCCGGCCAGCGGGCGTCGGGGGCATCGGGGCCGTGGCCACGGAAATCTCGGGGGTAACGGGTCAAGGGCGGACTCCTTCTTGGCGGTGACACTAGGGGAGTTTGGCGGAAGGTATTTTCAGGATTTCACGATAGGTCATATGGGCGTAACGCCGGGTCGCCAGGGCAGCGCATTCGTGGTCTGATGCCGGAAAAGAGGAGATGACGCGATGGGACGGCTGTCAACGCATGTGCTGGATACCGCCAAGGGCAAGCCCGCGGCCGGGGTGAAGATCACACTTTACCGGATCTCGGGTCAAAGCCACCGCAAGGTGAAGGAGGTTGTGACCAATGCCGACGGCCGGACCGATGGGCCGATGCTGGAGGGGGCCGACCTGACGGAAGGCAGCTATGAGCTGGTTTTCGCGGCCGGCGCCTATCTGCGGGCCTCGGGGCAAGCGGGAGAGGGCGTGCTTTTCCTGGATGAAATCCCGATCCGCTTCGGCGTTCCGGACGCGGCACAGCACTACCATGTGCCGCTTCTGATCTCGCCCTTCGGATACTCCACCTACCGGGGGTCATGAAACCGTCTCTTGCGGTTTGCCCGCGTTGGGCCTTATCTGGCTGGGTCAAATTTTTTCGGCTCAAGGAGAACCGCATGTTTCGGATGAATGCATATTTGGCTGCCCCCGCATTTGCCCTGCTGATGAGTGGCACGGCCCACGCCGCGTTGACAGCAGATCAGGTCTGGCAGTCCTGGAAGGACGCCGGGGCCCTGGTCGGCCTGACAGTGTCGGCTGCGACCGAGAACAATTCGGGCGGTGTTCTGACGCTGAACGGTGTGTCGATCGCCCCGGAAGGGATGTCCGGGCTGACGATTTCGGACATGGTTCTGACCGAGCAGTCCGACGGATCGGTCGCGATCGCGCCGGGCGCGGATATCGGCGTGACGATGACGGGCGACACCGAGGGTTCGGTCAAGCTGACGCATGATGGCCTGACCCTGACCGCCCGCGAGGCCGATGGCGGGCTGGCCTATGATTATGCCGCCGCCAAGCTGGACGTGGTCTATGACAGCACCTATCCGGGCATGTCGTTCGATGGCAGCGAAGCGCCGAAAGTCACGGCCTCGGGCAATGTCGGCTTTGCCAACCTGTCGGGCACCTATTCCGACACGCCGGGCACCAACCGGACCTTCGGGCTGGATCTGAAGGCCGATACGCTGGCCTATTCCACCAGCACGGACGACCCGGGCCTGGAACTGAAGCAGACGTCGACCAGCGAGACGCAGGCGATCGACGTGTCCTTCGATCTGGCGCTGCCGAGCACGATCGCGCTGGCTGCCATGGTCTCGCCCGCCGATTTTGCGACCGCGCTGAACGAGGGTCTGAGCCTTTCGCTGTCGACCAAGCAGGGTGAATCCAACGGCACGCTGAAGCAGGAAAACGCCTTCATGCCGATGGATCTGGTGATGAAGGCCGGCAGCGGCGAAGGCGCGGCGCTGTTCAACAAGGACACGTTCTCGGTCAAGTCCATGGCTTCGGGGCTGGAAATCGAATCCGGTTCGGGGATGCTTCCGGTACCGGTCAAGGTGACTTCGGGGCCGATGGAATTCGGCATGACCACGCCGGTGATCGCCAACGAGACGGCGGGTGACTTCGGGTTCGTCATGAAGCTGAGCCAGTTCAGCCTGAACGAGGAAGCCTGGGCGATGTTCGACCCGCAGGGCGCGCTGAAGCGGGATGCGGCCGACGTTGCCATCAACATCTCGGGCAAGACCAAGATCGACCTGCCGGCGATGATCGCGGCTTCGGAAAGCGGCGGGGCCCCGGTCATGCCGGCGCCGGAAAACCTGGACATCACGGAACTGGGCCTGAAGGTTGCCGGCGCGGCGCTGGCCGGGACCGGGGCTTTCACCTTCGACAACTCGATGGGAATGCCGATGCCCCTGGGTGAGGCCAACATCACCGTCACCGGCGCGAATGCGCTGATCGACGGGCTGATTGCGACCGGCCTGATGGCAGAGGAAGACGCGATGGGCGCCCGGATGATGATGGGAATGTTCATGACACCCGGCGCGAACCCGGACGAGCTGACCTCGAAGATCGAGGCGAAGGAAGGCTTTGCGATCTTCGTGAACGGTCAGCAGATCCAGTAAGGGTCAGCGTAGATCGACGGACAAGGCGGGGTTTCGGCCCCGCCTTATTCATTCCGGGCGCGGGGTGGGCAAGGGTGCCGACCCCGGGCCGTTTCAGCCTGCCGCGGCCACCCGGCGCAGATCCTCGCGGATCTGGCTGGCCATGTAGTCGGTGAAGAGCTGGACCTTGGGGTCCTTCAGGCGGCGGTGCTGGCTGAGGGTGGAAAGCTGGATCGGCAGGGGCGGAGTTGCGGTCGCGACTGGCACAAGGCGGCCGGCGCGAAGGTGTTCGGCAACTTCGAACTGCGGCTTCAGCACGATTCCTCGGCCATCCAGCGCCCAGCCTGTCAGCACGTCGCCGTCATCGCTTTCGAAGGGGCCGGAGATTTCAAACCGGCGCGGGCCTTCCGACGTCTGCAGCGTCCACTGGAATTCCTTGGCGCCCGGGAAGCGCAGGTTCAGGCAGTCATGCTTGTCCGAAACAAGCGCGGCGCCGTCAGCTGGCATTCCGCGACGTTCGATATAGGCCGGGGCCGCACAGAGCAGACGCGGGCAGTCGGCCACCGTGCGGACCTTGAGCGTGCTGTCGTCCAGAAGGCCAAGGTGAAACGCCACGTCGATGCCTTCGGCCACAACGTCGACGCCACGGTCCGACAGGCGGAGGCGGACGTCGATCTGGGGATAGAGATCCTTGAAGGCCGGAACGCGGGGGGCAATCAGGCGGCGGCCGATGCCGAGCGGCGCGGCCACAAAGATCGTGCCGCGGGGGTTTTGCGTCACGTCCATCACCGCGGCCTCGGCATCATCGATCGCGTCCAGGATCCGGCGGGCGCCGTCAAAGAAGATCCGGCCGTTTTCGGTGGGTTGGAGAGAGCGTGTCGTGCGCGAGAAGAGGCGGACGCCAAGGTGCTTCTCGAGCTCTGAAATCCGGGCCGAGGCAACGGCGGGGGAAGTGCGCTGGTCCCTGGCGGCGGCGGACATGCTGCCAAGCTCGTAGACACGAACAAACATGCGGATGTTGTTGACGTAGGACATTCTTCGGCACCAGTTGAAAGTGATGCGGGCTTTCTATGGATTAACAGAAAGGTCAGCCCGGGTATAGCGTTTCGAAAACCCCGGGGGAGGTGCGCCAATGTATGACTGGGTCGTCTTGTGGGAATGGGTCGAGATCGCGGCGCGCTGGCTGCACGTGATCACGGCAGTGGCCTGGATCGGGTCGAGCTTCTATTTCATCGCGCTGGACCTTGGCCTGCACCGGGACCGCAACCTCGCCAGCGGCGCGGATGGCGAGGAATGGCAGGTCCATGGCGGCGGGTTCTACCATATCCAGAAATACCTGGTGGCCCCGGCGTCGATGCCCGACCATCTGGTCTGGTTCAAATGGGAGAGCTACACGACCTGGCTGTCCGGCTTCGCCATGCTGGTCCTGGTCTATTACCTGGGCGCCGAGATGTTCCTGATCGACCCTTCGGTCATGGAACTGACGGTCTGGCAGGCTGTGGCGATCTCGCTGGCCTCGCTGGCCTTCGGCTGGGTCGCCTATAACACCCTGTGCAAGGTCTTCGTGAATGCCGATCAGAATGTGCTGATGGTCGCGTTGTTCGTCCTACTGGTGGGGATGAGCTGGTTCTACACTCAGGTCTTCAGCGGCCGGGCGGCGATGCTGCATCTGGGGGCTTTCACGGCCACGATCATGTCGGCAAACGTCTTCTTCATCATCATGCCGAACCAGCGTGTGGTGGTGGCCGACCTGAAGGCCGGGCGGAAGCCTGACCCGAAATACGGCAAGATCGCCAAGCAGCGGTCGACCCACAACAACTATCTGACCCTGCCGGTCGTGTTCCTGATGCTGTCGAACCATTATCCGCTGGTCTTTGCGACCGAGTGGAACTGGGTGATCGCAAGCCTTGTGTTCCTGATGGGGGTGACGATCCGGCACTGGTTCAACACCAGCCATGCGCGGAAGGGGAACCCGCACTGGACCTGGTTCGTGACAGTGCTTCTGTTCCTGGCCATCGCCTGGCTTTCGACCGCGCCCATGCGGGTGGTCGAGGGCGAGGCGAAGCTTGAGGGCCCGGCGCTGACCTATGCCTCGGCGGAAGGTTTTGAGGACGTCGTGGGCATCGTGCAGGGCCGCTGCTCGATGTGCCACGCGGCAGAGCCGGGCTGGGAGGGGCTGCATTGGGCGCCGAAGGGCGTGGTGCTGGAGACGCCCGCGCAGATCGCGCATGAAGCGCGGCGGATCTACCTGCAGGCCGGGATCACCCATGCCATGCCGCCGGGGAACCTGAGCTACATGGAACCGCAGGAGCGCGCGGCGATCGTGCGCTGGTTCCGGGGGGCAGGGGCGGAAGACCCGGTCTGAGCGGGGGCCAAAACTCTTCGAAGAGTTTTGCAAATTCCTTCGAAGGAATTTGGTCAGCCCTCGGTCCGGCCCTCGCCGCGGTCCCTTGCATAGTGGCGCATCCAGGGGAATTCGGGCAGCCAATCCTCACGGCGGATCGTCCACAGCTCGTAAGTCGGCCGGAAGCGCGAGGGGTCGTCGAGGCAGCCGAGGTTGATCCCGATCTCGTCACCGATATGAGCAAAGACCGGCGAGCCGCAGGTCGGGCAGAAGCTACGGTCGCGGTAGTTGCGCACCTCGCCAGTGATGGTCACGGCGGTTTCAGGAAAGATTGCCGAGGCGTGGAACAGCGCGCCATGGTTCTTGCGGCAGTCCAGACAATGACACAGGCCGACGCGGTAGGGTTGGCCGGTGGCGGTGAAACGTAGGGCCCCGCAGAGGCAGCCACCTGTCACGCTGTCCATCGGTTCAGTCCCCAAGCTTTGCGTGCACCTCGTCCAGATCGACCGGGCCTTTCGGCATCTTGTTCGCCGGATTCTCGAAATCATAGCGGAAAAGCTGGAAATCGCGTTTGTAGATTTCCCACATCAGATGCATCGAGAGATCGTCGAAATAGGCCTCGACCGGGTGCGCCCGCTTAGGTCCGTGGCCTTCGCTTTCGTTGAAGCGGGGGATCGTCTTGAGGTCAATCGGATGCTTGGTCTGGATATTGTCCAGCACGACCTGCATTCCGGGATTGAAGTCCTCGGTAAAGAAGATGTGGTTGTAGCGCCCGCCATTGACGATGAAGGTCGAGACATGGCCCGCCATCGCCGACCAATGGATGTCCGGCTCCATCGGCTTCTTCCAGCGGATGGTGTCGCGGGCGAAGAGGAGGAAGCGGCGGAAGCTGGCGATCTGGTCGAAGTCCTGCTTGCCGTCGTCGCCGCCGACCTCGATCCCGTATTTCTGGACCAGAAGCGGCACCAGATTGCCGCGGTAGCGTTTGCCGTTCCGCTGGATGCCGCAGATCTTGTCGAAGAACGACGACAGGATCCTGGTGTAGGGGTTGCGCACGCAGGTGAAGGCATAGACCTTCTGGCCGCGCACCGCGCGTTCGATTTTCGGCTGGCTCGCGTCAAGCGCCCATTTGTGCAGACCCGAGGTGGCGTCGTGGATGTCGCCGTCGAAAAAGCGACCGTGATCGGAGTAGTACATGATCTGACCGATGGTCGAGCAGGCACATTTCGGCACCACCCGGTAGACGACGCTTTCGCTTTCCGTCATCCATGTTCCGGGAAAACCCATTACTCAATGCCCTCCTCACGGCCAAAGACTACATATACAGGTGTCATCCAACTTTGCGGCAATCAAGCAGACATATTCGGGCTTTTCAAGGAAGCTTGCCCCGGTCTAGGGAAGCGGGACTGACCGCAATTGCCGCGTATTGGCCACAATGACGCAAATCGCCTTCATCCTCTTGTGTCACAAGGACCCGGAAGGGATCATCGCCCAGGCCCTGCGCCTGGCGGCGGCTGGCGACTGCATTGCCATTCATTTCGACGCCCGGGCCTCGGCCGCCGACTTCGCGCGCATCCGACAGGCCCTGGACGGCAATCCACAAGTCACTTTCGCCCGGCGTCGGGTGAAATGCGGTTGGGGTGAATGGAGCCTGGTCGCCGCCACACTTGAGGCGATGAAGGCCGCAGTTTCGGCCTTTCCGGGGGCCACGCATTTCTACATGCTTTCGGGCGACTGCATGCCGATCAAGACGGCGGAATTCGTCCGGTCGCGCTTGGACCGCGAAGATGTGGATTTCATCGAGAGCTTCGATTTCTTCGAGTCGGGCTGGATCAAGACCGGGATCAAGGAAGAGCGCCTGATCTACCGGCACTTCTTCAATGAACGGCGGCGGAAGTGGCTGTTTTACGGCGCGATGAACCTGCAGAAGCGGTTGGGCCTGGCGCGCAAGGTGCCGGAAGACCTGAAGATCCGGATCGGCAGCCAGTGGTGGTGCCTGCGGCGGCGGACTGTCGAGGCGGTCCTGGATTTCGTTGCCCGCCGTCCCGATGTACGCCGGTTCTTCTCAACGACCTGGATCCCGGACGAGACCTTCTTCCAGACGCTTGTCGCCCATCTGGTGCCGGCCCGCGAGATCCAGTCGCGGACGCTGACGTTCCTGATGTTCACCGATTACGGGATGCCTGCGACTTTCCACGACGACCATCATGACCTGCTTCTGGCGCAGGATTTCCTTTTTGCCCGCAAGATCAGCCCTGACGCACGGGACCTGAAAGAGAGGCTGGGCGCGCTTTATGCAGAGACTGGCAGGAGCTTCGAGATTTCGAATGAGGGGCGCCAGCAGTTTGCCTATCTGACTACCCGGGGGCGCGAGGGCCGGCGTTTCGCCGCCCGGTTCTGGGAAGTCGAGGCCAGCCTTGGCCGCAACCGCACGCTGATGATCGTTGCCTGCAAGAAATGGCACGTCGCCAAGCGCCTGGTCGAGCGGATCCGGGCAGTGACCGGACTTCCGGCGGTCGACTATCTGTTCAACGAGGTTTCGACGCCGCTGCCCGATCTGGGGGGAATCCAGACCACGCTGGAAAAGCGCATGCGGCACCGGCGGGCCCTGGTGCGGATGCTGTTCGATCATTGGCAAACCGATCGCCTGATCCTGTGTGTCGACCCCGGCAGCATCGAGCTGATCGAGGATTTCCAGCATGACCGCGCCCGTCTCCGGCTGTTGGAAGTGACTTGCGACTTTTCGGACGACTACCTGATCGGGCATGCCCGGCGCGTCGGGCTGGTCGGTCCGCATACGCCCGAAGTGGCG
>JAEULQ010000011.1 GCA_016792685.1 Tabrizicola sp.
CGAAGTAACGTGACCCACAAGACAGTGAAGCTGACACCTAGATCATCGGGTCTCCCCTACTAGGCCGATATGCAAAACGTTAGACGCCGATGCGCCCAAACCGCCCGCATATCCCTTCATATTCCAGCAATGTCAAAGAGCCATCCTCAGACAAAAAACGTGCGATCCGCCAGCTTCCTGGCGTATCCCTCGGCGCCTTGTCTTCAGATTTTCCGAACTTCCGCTTCCGTTCCCGGCGCTTCCGTCCGTCACCGTCGCGTCTCCGCTTCGGTGAGGGGGTATTTACGGAGGCGGGTCGGAAGCCGCAAGAGGGAAAAACACCTTCATCGCAAAATTTTTGCGGAAATCAGAAAGTGACGCAAAATCTTGGGGTTGGCGCAAGAAAACCCACAAGCCAGCCCTGAAACGTGAAATTTTCTTGCCCAGGACAGGCCTCTGGGGCCGACAAGAGACCGGTTCAGGCCCGAACGGTCTGCCGGGGGCGTGCACGGGGCAGCAGCCTTGCGCCCAGAAGGCCTGCGGCCAGGGCCGAATAGACAATAATCTCGGCTGTCCAGACCTTCGAGATCAGGACGAAGTGCAGAATCCCGGACAGAATCGCGACATAGGCGAGCCGGTGCAGCTTGCCCCAGGCCAGCGCGCCCATCCGCCGGATCGCCGCGTTGCTGGAGGTGATCGCAAGCGGCACCATGACCAGAAAGCCGAGCATCCCCAGAATCACATAGGGGCGTTTCACCAGATCGGCCGCCATCTCTTCCCAGCGCAGCCCCATGTCGAGCCAGATCCAGGCGGTCAGGTGCAGCACTATATAAAGGAAGGAAAGCAGCCCCAGTGCCCGGCGGAAGCGGATCATGTTCAGCCCCAGGCGCCGCAGAGGCGTGATCGCCAGCGACGCCAGCAGGAACTGCAAGCCCCGTTCGCCCAGGCCACGCTCGATGGCCTTGACCGGGTCGGGCCCGAGACCCCCGAAAACTGCGCCCCAGACAAGAAAAGCCAGCGGAACGAGCCCCAGCGAATAGACGACCCAGGTCGGAACCCGGCGGGCGAACGCATTGACGCGGTCCATCAGTAGTCGACCGCCAGATCCTGGCCTGCGTAAAGCCCGGCCACTTCAGCCTCATATCCATTGAACATCAGCGTGTCCTGACGCCCCCCGAAAAGCCCCGAACCGATGCGGCGTTCTGAGGCCTGGCTCCAGCGCGGATGATCCACATTGGGATTCACATTGGAGTAGAATCCGTATTCGGACGGCTGCAGCATGTTCCAGGTCGTCGGCGGCATCTTGTCGGTCAGGCTGATCCGCACGATCGACTTGATCGACTTGAACCCGTATTTCCACGGCACCACCAGCCGGATCGGCGCGCCGTTCTGTTTGGGCATCTCTTCCCCGTAGAGCCCGGTCGCCATGATCGTCAGCGGATGCATCGCCTCATCCAGGCGCAAGCCTTCGCGGTAAGGCCATTCGATGAACGGAGAGGACTGGCCCGGCATCTCTTCGGGGCGAACCAGGGTTTCGAAGGCTACGAACTTGGCCGAGGGCTGGACGCCCACACGGTCCAGAAGACCCGAGAGCTGGAACCCGATCCAGGGCACGACCATCGACCAGGCCTCGACACAGCGGAACCGGTAGATGCGTTCCTCCAGCGGCTGGCCCTTCAGCACATCGGAAAGGTCATAGGTCCCGGGCCGCTCGACCAGCCCGTCGATCACGATCGACCAGGGATCGGTCGTCAGGCCCCCGGCATAGGCGGCGGGATCCTCCTTGCCGGTGCCGAATTCATAGAAGTTGTTGTAGGAGGTGATGTCCTCGAAGCTGTTCGGCTCGGCATCCGTCGAGTATTTGCTCGGCGCGGCCTCGATCTTCGCCAGCGCCGGGCCTGCCATCAGGGCAGCTGTCCCGGCAATGATCTGACGGCGGTTCAGCCACAGGGGTTTCGGCGTGACATCGGACCAGTTCAGTCGGCGCATGGCGGGCTCCTTTCGGTTTCGCCAAAGATGCGCCTCTTTGCATGAAAGGCAAAACAAACCGCGTCACGACCGCGGCAGCCGGCTGAAACATTGCGTCCAACCCATCACGACCGATGAACTCTGATCACGGTAACGTGACTGGAGAATGCCAAATGTCGGCGCTTAGCGCGAATGGTGCCGGCGTCAACCGTCCCTCACGCAAATGTCGCACTGATCCGATGTCGCATCCGGTGGCTATTACCTCTCGCCAATGACGGCATACCGATCATCACGGGAGTGACACCAATGATCCGCAGAACCTTTCTGGCCCTGACCGCCGCCACCGCCTTTGCGATGCCTGCCTTTGCGCAGGACAAGGACATCGTCGACACCGCTGTCGCGGCCGGTTCCTTCAACACGCTCGCTGCCGCGCTGACGGCCGCTGGCCTTGTCGAAACGCTGAAGGGCGAAGGCCCGTTCACCGTTTTCGCTCCGACTGACGCCGCCTTTGCCGCCCTGCCCGCAGGCACGGTCGAGGATCTTCTGAAGCCTGAGAACAAGGACAAGCTGGTGGCGATCCTCACCTACCACGTTGTCGCGGGCAAGGTCATGTCGACCGACCTGACCGAAGGCATGAAAGCCGCCACCGTGAACGGTGCGGAAATCACCATCACCCTAGAAGGCGGGCCGAAAGTGAACGGCGCCGTGATCTCGGCCGCGGATGTGGCTGCATCGAACGGTGTGATCCACGTCATCGACTCGGTCATCCTGCCGCCGGAAGGCTAAGGGGTTCTGGGGGCGCCAATAGCGCCCCCGTTCTTTTTCCGGGCCAGACCCGGTGCTGCTCAACCAAGAGGGATAACAACATGAACCGCCGTACACTCTTCCGCATTGCCGGGGCCGTTTCCGCCGCCGCTCTGATCGCTGCCTGCGTTCCCATGCAGTCCGAGCCCGATATCGTCGATATCGCCTCGTCGAACGAAGACTTCTCGACCCTCGTCGCCGCGGTCAGCGCCGCCGGGCTGGTCGACACCCTGAAGGGCGACGGGCCCTTCACTGTCTTCGCCCCCACCAACGCGGCCTTCGCGGCCCTGCCTCCGGGAACCGTCGAAGACCTGCTGAAGCCCGAGAACAAGGACAAGCTCATCGCGATCCTGACCTATCACGTCGTGCCGGGTGCGGTGACTTCGGACCAACTCGCCGGTCAGCGGATGGATGTGGCCACTGTCCAGGGCCAGACCGTCCACGTTGACGGCCGCAATGGCGTGAAGGTGAACAAGTCGCGCGTGACCACGGCCGACATAATCGCGTCGAACGGCGTGATCCATGTCATCGACAAGGTGCTGCTGCCGAAGTGACCGGGCGACCGGCCGCGTCCAGGCCTGCCGGGCGTTCCGGACAGGCCTCGGCCCCGGCCAGAAGCACACCCGCATACTGACCTTGCAAGGAAGGGGCCCTCGTGGCCCCTTTCGCCATGGAAATCACGCGCGAACACGGCTCACGCTGGAACGACCGCCCATTCGCGGGCTTTTGACGCGACTCTGACAGTTTCGCCTTTGCGGCGTTTACCAATTGGGCGTAGCCTTGCTGCAATGGCATTTCTCTCCCGATTTCAGGTCCCTGCATGTTCCGCCATCTGCTGACCCTGTCGCTGCTTGCGCTGCTTGTGCTTTCCCCCGCCCTGGCCGACTCCCGCGCCAAGGACCGGGTCGCGCTGGTGATCGGCATGGCCGCCTATCGGGAGGTTCCCGCCCTCAACAACACGATCAACGACGCCCGCGCGCTGGCCGAAACCCTGCAGGCCATCGGCTTTGACGTCGACGTCCTGATGGACGCCACGCGCGAAGAGACCGAAGCCGCCCTAGCGGATTTTGCCTTCAAGGCGGAAACCGCCGACATTGCCCTTGTATACTATGCCGGACACGGAGTTTCGGTGCAGGGCACGACCTTTCTGATCCCGGTCGATGCCAAGGTCCGCGCAGCCCGCGATATCGTCGATGCTGCCGTGACGATGGACCAGATGCTTGCCGCAGTGGACGGGGCGCGCAGGATGTCGATCCTGATCCTGGACAGCTGCCGCGACAATCCCTTCCCGGATGTCATCGATCTGCGCGACCCCGAGGTTGCCAAGGGCCTGACCACCGGCAAGGGCGGCCTTGCCGCACCGTCCCCTGAGCGCGGAACCCTGGTGGCCTATGCCGCGCGCAATGGCGAAGTGGCGATGGATGGCGACGGGGCGAACAGCCCGTTCAACATCGCCCTGCGCGCCCACATGGTCGAACCGGACCTCGAGATCAGCCTGCTGTTCCGCCGGGTGCGTGATGACGTGCTGGCGGCGACCGACAACCAGCAAGAGCCGACGACCTACGGCTCATTGCCCGGCGAGCCGTTCTATCTCAGCGGCGCGGGCAATGCCTCGGCCGAGGCTGGCGTCGAAGAGCTTGCCGCCGCCTGGCAAAACGTCGTCGCGGCAGATCGTGCCAACCTGGAGAAGTCCGCCGAAGCCGGCGACTCGCGCTCGATCGTCGGGCTCGCGCTGGCCAAGCTTGACCGGCAAAGCACCGAATACGACCCGGCTGCCGCCCTTGTACTGCTGGAAAAGGCGGTGGCAGCGGGCGACCCGGATGCAAAGTATCGGCTGGCAAAGGTTCTCGAAGGCGGGCTGGGCGTCGACCCGGACCCGGAGCGAGCCCTGGTCCTTTATCGGGAAGCGGCCAAGACCGGGATTCCGGCGGCACTGAACGATATGGGCTACTTCAGCTTTTCGGGCGAACTTGGCCTGCCGAAAGACCGTGACCAGGCCCTGGCCCTGTTCCGCGAGGCTGCGGCTCAGGGTCATACCGAAGCGATGTTCAACGTCGCTTCCTTTGCGGCCAACGGGCTGGTGCCGGAACTCGGGCCAAAGGATGCGGCCGACCTTCTCTATCGCGCACTGCGCGGCGGCAGCGAGCTCGCTCTGGATGCGCTCATCAACAACGCGGACAAATTCCCGCAAGAAACCTGGGCCGAATTGCAGGCCATCCTGGCCGATAAGGGCCTTTACGAAGGCGCGGTGGATGGCTCTTTCGGACCCGGCACCCGGCGGGCAGTCCTGGCGGCCTACGGCATTTTTGAAACGGAGGATTGAGACATGAGAACCTTTCTAAGCCTGACCGTCATTGCACTGGGTCTCTTCTGCCTTCTGCCTGGATCGGCTGCCCAGGCAGCCTGTTATGCCGATGACAATGAAACCGAGGTCGAATGCCCCGGCGATGATCCGGGGCCGACGGGGCAAAGCCTGAATACCGGCGTGACCCGGGAAATCACAAAGATCCTGCGGGGTGCGAACGACACCTGCGCGGACGACCGGATCGAACTGCGCTACCGGATCGATTGCCTGCGTATCTACTATCTGAAGGTCGCCGACCGCCTGCCCGACACCGGAGACTACGTGCCGGTCAAGAAGGCCATGCTTGACGCCGCCGCCAAGCTGGAAGCCATCGTCGAGGCCAATCTCGACGAACGGACCCCGCCGATCCGGCCGCGCGAAGGCCACAAGCCGGCCGCGAAGCGGATGCCTCTTGTGCGTCCGGTCAAAGAGGAACTGGCCGAAATCGCCGCCGCCGAAGCCGCCAGAGTGGTCGAGGAAACCGAGCTCATCATCATCCGCTCGGGTGGCGACCCGGCCCGCCGGACGCCTCATTACAACGAGGTTGCGGCCGCGGTTGAAGAGAACCTGGTCATCCTGCGTTCAGCCTGAACGGTTCGCAGGGTGGGCACTGCTGCCCACCCTGCCCGTCGTCAGTGCATCACGGCGGACTGCGGACGTTCGCGTCGACTTTGCACCACGCGGTCGCCGATGATCAGGCCTTCCGGCCCTGCCGTCACCCGGATGACCGAGCCGTCCAGAACCTCGCCCGCCAGCAGCATCTCGGACAGAGGATCCTGCAACTGGCGCTGGATCACCCGCTTCAGGGGCCGCGCGCCGAAGACCGGATCATAGCCCTCATCCGCAAGCCAGGCCTTGGCCGTCGCATCCAGATCCAGCGTGATCTTCCGCGCCGCCAGCCGGGCTTCCAGCCGCTTCAGTTGGATCTCGACGATCCCCGACATATCCGCCCGGTTCAGCCGGTCGAAGATGATCTGCTCGTCCAGACGGTTCAGGAATTCCGGCCGGAAATGCTGCCGGACCGCTTCCATCACCTCGGCCTTCGCGCCGCTGGCATCCACGCCTTCCGGCAGCTCCGACAGCGCCCGAGCCCCGAGGTTCGAGGTCAGGATGATCAGCGTCTGCTTGAAGTCGACCGTCCGGCCCTGACCATCAGTCAGGCGGCCATCGTCCAGCACCTGCAGAAGCACGTTGAAGACATCCGGATGCGCCTTCTCGACCTCGTCGAACAGCACCACCTGATAGGGGCGGCGACGAACGGCTTCGGTCAGTACCCCGCCCTCGTCATACCCGACATAACCCGGAGGAGCGCCGATCAGCCTTGCGACCGAATGCTTCTCCATGAACTCCGACATGTCGATGCGGACCATCGCCGAGTCGTCGTCAAAGAGGTATTCGGCCAAGGCCTTGGTCAGCTCGGTCTTACCGACGCCGGTGGGCCCAAG
Source organism: Tabrizicola sp. (assembly GCA_016792685.1). GTDB lineage: Bacteria > Pseudomonadota > Alphaproteobacteria > Rhodobacterales > Rhodobacteraceae > Tabrizicola. The sequence continues at coordinate 6,541 of JAEULQ010000011.1, forward strand.
GAACAGGAACGAGCCCAGCGGCCGGTTTTCATCCGACAGCCCGGCACGCGACCGCCGGACGGCACGAGACACGGCTTCCACCGCCGTCCGCTGCCCCACGACGCGCTTGCCCAGCTCCTCTTCCATCTTGAGAAGCTTTTCCTTCTCGCCTTCCAGCATCTTCGTGGTCGGGATGCCCGTCCAGCGCTCGACTACTTCGGCGATCTGCTCGGGACGCACCGCCTCGGCGACCAGAGCCTGACCTTCCTTGGCTTCCGCCTCGGCCAGGTCCTTCTCCAGTGCCGGGATGCGACCGTACTGGAGCTCCCCGGCCTTGGCAAAATTGCCTTCGCGCTTGGCCTGCTCCAGTTCCGCCCGCGACGTGTCGAGCTGCTCCTTCAGCGTCCGCGCAGCCTCTAGCGAGGCCCGTTCCGCCTGCCACTTCGCAGTCACTTCCGCAGATTTCTGCTGCAGATCGGCCAGCTCGCGCTCCAGCTTCTCCAGCCGGTCCTTCGAGGCCGCGTCGTCTTCCTTCTTCAGCGCCTCGGTCTCGATCTGGAACTGCAGGATCTGGCGGTCCAGCGCGTCCAGTTCCTCGGGCTTGGAATCCACCTCCATCCGCAGACGGCTGGCGGCCTCATCGACCAGGTCGATCGCCTTGTCCGGCAGGAAGCGGTCGGTGATGTACCGATGCGACAGCGTCGCCGCCGCCACCAGCGCCGAGTCCGCGATCCGCACCCCGTGGTGCAGCTCGTATTTCTCCTTGATCCCGCGGAGGATCGAGATCGTATCCTCCACCGTCGGCTCGCTCACAAAGACCGGCTGGAAGCGACGGGCCAAAGCCGCGTCCTTCTCCACATGCTTGCGGTATTCGTCCAGCGTGGTCGCGCCGATGCAGTGCAGTTCCCCCCGCGCCAAGGCCGGCTTGATCAGGTTCGCCGCATCCATCGCGCCTTCGGATTTGCCCGCGCCGACGAGGGTATGCATCTCGTCGATGAACAGGATCACCTCACCGGCCGCGGATTCGATCTCCTTCAGGATCGCCTTCAGCCGCTCCTCGAACTCACCGCGGTACTTCGCCCCGGCGATCAGCGAGCCCATATCCAAGGCCATCAACCGCTTGTTGCGAAGGCTCTCGGGCACGTCACCGTTGACGATCCGCAGCGCGAGGCCTTCCGCGATCGCGGTCTTGCCCACGCCCGGCTCGCCGATCAGCACCGGGTTGTTCTTCGTCCGGCGGCTAAGGACCTGCATCGCGCGGCGGATTTCCTCGTCGCGCCCGATGATCGGGTCGATCTTGCCCTCCCGCGCGGCCTCGGTCAGGTCACGGGCGTATTTCTTCAACGCCTCCATCGTGTCTTCCGACGATGCGCTGTCCGCCGTCCGCCCCTTGCGGACCTCGTTGATTGCCGAATTCAGCCCTTGGGCCGTCACCGCCCCCGCCGTCAGCGCATCCTTGGCCCGCGTGTTGACCAGCGCCAGCGCAGTCAAAAGCCGCTCGACAGGCACAAAGCTGTCCCCGGCCTTCTTGGCTACGGCCTCGGCCTCATCCAGCACCCGGACCAGCGAAGGGTCGATATAGGTCTGCCCGTCCCCGCCCGAAACCTTGGGAAGCTTGGCAATCGACGCATTGATCGCGGCATTGACCTGCTCGGGCGAGCCGCCCGCCTTGCGGATCAGGTTCGCGGCCAGGCCCTGGTCATCGTCCATCAAGGCTTTCAGCAGATGATCGGGCAGCACGCGCTGGTGGCTGTCCCGCATCGCGATGGTCTGCGCAGCCTGCAGGAACCCGCGCGACCGTTCCGTGAATTTCTCCAAATTCATCGGTCATTCTCCTCTCGTGAAGCGCCCTGCCTGCGGTGCCCGGCATTCCAGCACACCGAAAAGGGCCTTGCCCATGATCTGGGCGCGCAGCGAAAGCTTTGCAATCCCCGCTTGCGCAAAAACCACAGGGGCCGAAAACCGGAACCTTCGGCCTGATCCCGCCGATCTCGCCCGGCCTTATCGGCGGCATCGGGCCTGCACATGCCAAGGCCCGCAACCTTGCCTTGCATCCCGGCCTGCCCGGTCTCCATCTTCGATGCTTCGGAACCTGAAAGGGCCCCAGCCATGAGCGACGCCAAGCTTCCCCTGATCCACAAGGCCCCGGTCGAGGGCCTGACGATCCACGTCGCCCGCACCGGCCTTGCCATCGGCGACAGTGCCCGGCTTGACCGGTTGTCCGACGGGCGCATCGGCGTCTTCGCACGGTTGCGAAAGCCGATCCTCGGACTGATCCCGCATCACCGCGAAGGACTGGTCGGCCATCTCGGCCCCGTGGCGGAAGAGATCATCGCCCCCTCGCTTGCCCATGGCGACGATCTGCGCGTGCGGATTATCGACCTTACGCCTGAACACCTCGCCAACGGCTACCCGCCCGAGGTCTACATCTCGGTCTGGGGCGACCCGCGCCATCTCCAGCCGATCCTGGCTGCGGTCGGCCTGCCCGCTTCCCCGCCCGAGGGCCCGAAACCCAAGGCCCCGAAAGGCCTCAGTGGCCTCCGGCCGGCCTAAGGCGTGTAGCGAACATAGGCAAAGGCGCTGCTGTCCGGCGCCCATGAGGGCACATTGATTGTCCCTTGCCCGCCCGTGAACGCCCGCACCCGGCGCCGGTTTCCGCCTTCGGGATCGCACAGGACCAGCGCCACTTCCAGATCGGCGGGGTGGCCCTCGGTCCCCGGCGGGTAGGCCAGATAGACCAGATGCCGCCCATCGGGCGAAGGATGCGGGAACCAATTCACGAACTCATCCTGGAAAAGCTGCCGCTGCCTCGACCCATCCGCCGCCATCACCCAGATCTGCGCATGCCCAGTCCGGTCGCAGTTGTAGTAGATGCGGCGGCCATCGGGGCTGAAGTCAGGCCCGTCACAATGGCCTTCCCCGTTGGTCAACCGTGTCTCCGGCTGCCCTGGCACCAGCGTGTAGACGTCGATCACCCGCCGCCCCTCCCGCGCCGCGACATAGGTCAGGACCTTGCCGTCTGGTGACACCCCGTGCCACCAGCTCGGGCTCTCCGGCGAGACCTTCACCGGCTCGCCCCCCGTCACCGGCATCACATAGACCTGCGACCCCGCCCCTTCGTGATGTGAGGACAGGATGATCGTCTGCCCATCCGGGCTGATACCGTGGTCATTGTTGCACTTCACCGCTGCGCCCGACGGCAGCGGGACCAAGGCGGGCTTGTCCAGCGGCACCCGAAAAAGCCGCCCGTCCCCGTTCACCAGAAGCCAGTCACCCGACGGCGCCCAGTTCGGCGCCTCGATGCGCCCCTCCACCGCCAGCACCTCGGTCACGCGGCCCGAGGCAACCTGATAGGTCTCGATGATGCTGCGCACCCGCCAACTCCTTCAATTTAGTTCAATTCTGCGTTCATCTTCGCCAAAATGTCCGACGGGGTATGCCAGCTGTTTCGCCAGCGGTTCAAGAAACCGCTGGCATGGGGGGTGTGAAACCCCCGACATCCAGCCGCAAGCGCCTCAGTCCCGTTTCTTCGGCACCAACAGCTTCGAAGGCCGCATCGCTTCTGCCGCCTTGAAAAGGCCGAAGGTCTGGTTGACGTAGTTTACCACACCGGAAAGCTTCTCCAGATAGGCCGTCAGCTCCGGTGTTTTCTCCGCCTCGACGACCTGCACGGTCCGGGACGGGTCCACCCCCTCGAACTGCACATAGAAAAGCGGCTCTCCGCGCCTCAGGATCAGGTCCTTGTTCGGCTCGTGCCATTCAAAGGCCCACATCAACGGCCGCGGCCAGACCGAGACCGGGAACCGCCCGCCGAAGATCGTGCCGGGCAGCGGATCGGGCCGGTAATGCGCGAAGGCTGCAAGCTGGGACAGATAGACCATCTCGTCGGCGATGAAGCAGTAAGGCAGATGCAGCTGGATCGTAGGGCGGTCCGGGAAGCGCCATTCCGTCTCGTTGACCAGCGTAAGGACCTCATTCAGCTTCGATGTCCGGATGGGCGAGGATGCCCCGGCCCGGTTGACCAGCACCGGCTTGCCCTTCTCGTCGCGCTGAAAGCCGATGTGCAGGTCGAACGGGCATTTCACCACGAAATACCGGCTTTCCAGTTGGATCACTGCCGGGCAGCGGCTGGCCGATTTCGCGTGAGCCTTGTTCGGCGGCCGGATCATCACCCGTTCGGGCGGATCATAAAGGACGGCGCCCTTGTCCTGGGCCAGGAACCAGCCCACGGTCAGCGGACCGGCGCCGGGCCCCTCTTCCGGGCGCTCAAAGGTGAAGTTGATCTCCATCGCCGTCCTTCCTCAGGCCAATGCCTGCCTCAAAGCCCGCACCTCGGTCGCCGAGGTCTGCCGGATGACCGCTGGCCCGAAACCCATCTCGACCACGCGGCCGGTCGCGGGCCTTGAAGCCGAACATGACGCGTGTATCTCGGCAATGCCAAGCCCTTTCAGCAGCTTGGCATTGCCCACATTGACGCCAGAGCCCGGCATCACCGTGATCCGCCCCGCCGCCTGGGCCACCAGCGCCGCAATCCGCTCCGCCCCGGCCTCCGCCGTCTTCTCGCCACCCGAGGTCAGGATGCGATGAAACCCAAGGTCCACCGCCTCTTCCAGCGCAGCGCCCATATCCGGCACAAGATCGATGCAGCGATGCAGCACCAGTTCGAAGGGCGCCGGAATTTTCAAAAATTCCGGCTCGGAGCCTTCCAAGGCTCCGAGCCGATTTCTTCCAAGAAATCGGCCTCCCGCCTCAGCCTGCGCCGCCGCAACCAGACGCCGCAGTACCGCCAGATCCAGCCGCCCATCCGGGCACGAGGCGCCCAGCACCACGCCCTGCAGCCCCGCTGCCCGAACGGCGGCTATTTCGGCCTCCATCATGGCGACTTCGGTCTCGGACCAGACAAAATCCCCCGCACGCGGCCGGATCATCGCGACCACGGGCACTCCGCACCCTGCCGCCAGATCCATCAGTCCGGCCGCGGGCGTCAGCCCCCCCACCGCAAGTGCCGCGCAAAGCTCGATCCGGTCCGCCCCGCCCGCGACCGCTTCGGCAAGCCCTTCGGCCGTGTCGACACAGACCTCCAGCCTCACGCCCATCTCCCGATCCCCGCCATCGCTGCCCCCAGAAGCCCGGCATCCGCCCCGCATTCCGCGGGCACCAGCAAGGGCCCTGTTGTCCGTCGCAAGATGCGAACCCGCACGGCCTCATCCAGATAGCGCACCAGCCCCGGCGCCTTGCTCAGGCCACCGCCGACCGGAACCGCACCCGCGCCCAACACGTTCAGCACCATCGCCAGCGGTCCCGCCACCAGCTCGCGCCAGAGCGCCATCGTCTCTCCCGCTTCGGCCTCGCCCGCGATCCAGTTCGCGATGATCGCCTCCGAGCCCAGGAGCTCGGCCGTCCGCTTGCGATGCAGCCTCTCAAGCCCCCGCGCGCTGCCGACCGTATCCACGCAACCCACCTGCCCGCAGCCGCACTGGAACGCAAACTCGCCCCGGATCACCGGCCCATGCCCCCATTCTCCGGCATAGCCGCCCGCACCCGTCACCACCTGGCCGCCAATCACCAGCCCCCCACCGACCCCCGAGCCGAGGATCACGCCAAAGACCGTCCCATGCCCACGCCCCGCGCCGTGAGAGGCCTCGGCCAGGGCAAAGCAATCGGCATCGTTCAGCACCAGCACCGGCAGGCCGGTCGCTGCCTCGACCAAAGGCCCAAGCGCCAGCCCGTCGATCGCCGGAATGTTCGCGACCTTGCCCACGCCGGTCACCAGATCCACCACACCGGCAATGGAAATCGCGATGCCCTTCGGCGCGAGGCCCCGGGAAAAGCCCGCTATCGCCGCTGTGAAAGCGGCCGTGTCCCCGACCGGGGTCGCCACTTCGCCAAACGGCCGCAGCGCCCCATCCCAGACCGCCGCCTTGATCCGGCTGCCACCGATATCGAATGCCAGGATCATCCTGCCCCCTTTTTCCGCCAGTCTTGACAGCCCTTCCCCGCCCCGTCAAACCGCCCCGACCCTTGCCGGAGGAAGCCATGCCCGCAGATGACCGCCTGATCGTCGCCCTGGACGTGCCGAACGTGGTGCAGGGCCTCGACCTTGTCGCCCGGATCGGCGATGCGGCGAGCTTCTACAAGATCGGCCTCGGCATGCTGACCGGCGGCGGTCTTGCGCTCGCCAACGAGCTCAAGCACGAACAGGGCAAGCGCATCTTCCTCGACATGAAGCTCTTCGACATCGGCGCGACCATCGAGGCCGCCGTCCGAGGTCTGGCGCAATATGACCTCGACTTCCTCACCGTCCACGGCGACCCCCAGGTCGTGAGTGCCGCCGCCACCGGGAAAGGGGCCACTGGCCTCAAGATCCTCGCCGTGACCGTCCTCACCTCGCTTGACCGCGCCGACTTGGACGCGAACCTGATCAAGCCCGGCGACATCCACGAGATCACCCTGGAACGTGCCTCCCGTGCCCTTCTGGCCGGGGCCGATGGCGTGATCGCAAGCCCCCAGGAAGCCGCGATGATCCGTGCATTGCCCGAGGCGAAGGGCAAGCTCATCGTCACCCCCGGCGTCCGTCCCGCAGGGGCCGCGACAGGCGACCAGAAGCGCATCGCCACCCCGCGCCAGGCCATCAGCGACGGGGCCGACCATATCGTCGTCGGCCGCCCGATCTGGCAGGCGAAAGACCCGGCCGCTGCCGCCCGCGCCGTCATCGCAGAGCTGGACCGCTGACCCGGACCCCTCGATTTTTCGCAGAAAAATCGTGGACGTGCCGGGCAGTCATATCCAAGTAAAAGAATCGGGATTTACAAAGCAGAGTGTTTTAGTCAGAAAATCGGCACCCCCAGCCGAAAGGTCCGACCATGCGCTCCCTCCTCGCCCCGCTCCTCCTGACCGGCGCCCTTGCCACCCCCGCCCTCGCGGTGACACCGGATGAGGTCGTCGAGACCTATGCCGACATTGCCCTCGCGACCTATGAAGACAGCCTGACCACCGCCAAGACCCTGCAAGTCGCCGTTGCCGCGCTGGTCGCCAACCCGTCGGACGAAACCCTTGCCGCCGCGAAAACCGCCTGGCTGGCTGCCCGAGTGCCTTATCAGCAGTCCGAAGCCTTCCGCTTCGGCAATCCGGTCGTCGATGACTGGGAAGGCCGGGTCAACGCCTGGCCCCTGGATGAAGGCCTGATCGATTACACTTCGGCCGACTACGGCAATGAAGAGAACGCACTCGCGACCTTGAACGTCATCGCCACCCCGAAGTTCACCCTCTCGGGGACCGAGATCGACGCCACCACCATCACGCCGGACCTCATCGCCCGGACCCTCCACGAAGCCGACGGGATCGAGGCCAATGTCGCCTCGGGCTATCACGCCATCGAATTCCTGCTCTGGGGGCAGGACCTGAATGGCACCGGTCCCGGCGCAGGCAGCCGCCCCTATACCGACTTCGCCCTTGGTGATGCCTGCACGGGCGGCAACTGCGACCGCCGCGCGGCCTATCTGCAGGCCGCGACCGACCTCCTCGTTGCTGATCTGCAGGAAATGGTCGGCGCCTGGTCCGAAGGCGGTGCAGGCCGCAGTGCAGTGACGGCCGACCCGAAGGCCGGGCTTCTTGCCGCTCTCACCGGCATGGGCACTCTCTCTTATGGCGAGCTTGGTGGAGAGCGCATGAAGCTCGGTCTCATGCTGAACGACCCCGAGGAAGAGCATGACTGCTTCTCGGACAACACCCACAACAGCCATTACTACGATGGCCTCGGCATCCGGAACGTCTATTTCGGCCAATACACCCGCGTGGATGGCACCAAGGTCGAAGGCCCGTCGCTCTCCGCCCTTGTCCCAGCGGTCGATCCGGCGATCGACGCCCAGTTGAAAGCCGAACTGGACGCCTCGGTCGCAGCTCTGGGCGCCGTGAAAGCCGCAGGCGATGCCGGGCAGACCTTTGACACGCTCATCGCACCCGGCAATGCCGAAGGCGAGACGCTGATCCTGACCACTGTCACCGCACTCGTGACGCAGACCGTCTCCATCGACCGCGCCGTCACCGCGCTTGGCCTGACGAAGGTCGAGTTCGAGGGCTCGGATAGCCTCGATAACCCGGGCGCGGTTTTCCAATAGGCCGCAGACTCCGGCCTGAGGCGGGCGCCAGCCGTGCTACTTCGCAGCCGGCCCGACCCCTGCATCGCTTGGGCACTTGACCCAACCGGCAATCCGGGCGGCATCAAGATTGAAACACGCTGCGACCCAGCGCTATCACTTCGACCGAAGGAGGCCACGATGCGCCTTGCCTTTCTTCTCTGCCTCGCCGCCGCCCCCGTCCTCGCGCAGGATCTGGACGACCGCCATTTGCCCGTGATCCCGCGCACCGCCGATGATCAGGCCAGGATCGCCGCCGCACTCGCCCCGCCCACCGACTTCACCAGGCCCGAACCTTTCGAGGCCAACCCCGCCGGTGCCGCCACGGTCCGCGCGACCGACACTGCCGACGCCTTCTCGCAACACTCCGCCAACATGCCTTTCGACCGCGAGATGGATTTCAAGCTCGGCAACGCCCTCTTCCACAAGACCTGGGTCGCCGCCCCAGCTTCGACCAAGGCCTCCGACGGCCTCGGCCCCCTCTACAACGCCCGCGCCTGCCAGGATTGCCACCTGAAGGACGGCCGCGGCCATACGCCCGCCACCCCCGACGCCTCCCGCGTCTCGATGTTCCTCCGCCTCTCCGTCCCCGGTGGCCTCTCTCCCGCAGGCATCGCCGACTGGATCGCCACCAGCCCCGAACCCACCTACGGCGGCCAGCTCCAGGACCTCGCCGCCCCCGGCCACGCCGCCGAGGGCCGGATGGAGGTGACCTGGACCGAGACCCCCATCACCCTCGCCGACGGCACCATCGTCTCCCTCCGCGCCCCGACCTACGCTCTCACCAACCCGGCCTACGGCGCACCGGCCACGGACCTCCTCATCTCACCCCGCGTCGCCCCCCAGATGATCGGCCTCGGCCTCCTCGAAGCTATCCCCGCCGCCGATATCCTCGCCCTCGCCGACCCCGATGACTCCAACCAAGACGGCATCTCCGGCCGCCCGCAGATCGTCCCCTCCGTCGAATTCGGCATCCCCATGCTAGGCCGCTTCGGCCTGAAAGCCGGCGCCCCCACCGTCAAGGAACAATCCGCCGGAGCCTTTTCCGGAGACATGGGCCTCTCCACACCTCTCCACCCCGACCCCTGGGGCGACTGCACCACGGACCAGACCACCTGCAAAGACGCCCCCCATGGCCAGGAACCCGGCATTCGTGACGGGCTCGAAGTCGACACCGAAAGCCTCGACCTCGTCACCTTCTACTCCCGCAACCTCGGCGTCCCCGAACGCCGCAACGTGGACGACCCCCAGGTGCTGAAGGGCAAAGAGGTCTTCTACGCCACCGGCTGCAAGTCCTGCCACCAGCCGAAATTCGTCACCCATCGGCTTGACGCCCAACCCGAGCAAAGTTTCCAGCTGATCTGGCCCTATACCGACCTCCTCCTCCACGACATGGGGGAAGGCCTGGCCGACAACCGCCCCGAAGGCCGCGCCACCGGCACGGAATGGAAAACCCCGCCGCTTTGGGGCATCGGCCTCACCTCCCAGGTCTCCGGCCATACCGCATTCTTGCACGACGGCCGCGCCCGCAGCCTTCTGGAAGCCCTCCTCTGGCACGGCGGTGAAGCCGAGGCCCAGCGCGATACCGTCGCGGCCATGTCCACCGAGGACCGCGATGCGCTCCTCGCTTTCCTGGGAAGCCTCTGATGCGCGCCCTTCTCCTCGCACTCCTTCTGACGACCCCCGCCGCAGCCGATACGGCCGAAGCGGTGCACGACCAGATCCGCCCCGGCTATGCCGCCTTCGCCGAAGCCGCCCAGGCCCTTGCCGCTCTGGATAGCTGCGACCCCGACCAGCTGCGCCCCGCCTTCCATGCCGCCTATGACGCCTGGCTCTCGGTCGGGCATCTCCACCTCGGACCCGCCGAGGATGAGGGCCGCAGCCTTGCCATCCACTTCTGGCCCGACCCGAAGGGCCTTGGCCGGAAAGCGCAGAGCGCTCTCCTGACCGGCGATCCCGCAGCGCTTCAGCCACAGGCCTTCCGTCAGCAATCCGTCGCCGCCCGCGGCCTGCCCGCGCTGGAACGCCTGCTCTACCCTGCCGAACCCCTGCCCGCCGACGCCTGCCCGCTGATCAAGGCAACCGCCGCCGATCTGTCCGACATGACCGGCGATCTGGCCAGCGCCTGGGGCCCCTTCGGCGATCTCCTCCTGACCGCAGGCGAGCCCGGAAACACCAGTTTCTTGTCCGCAGCCGAGGCGCGACAGGCGCTTTTCACCCAGTTTGCCGGCGGCCTCGAACATATCGCCGACAATCGCCTTGGCCGCCCCTTGGGCACATTCGACAAACCCCGCCCCGAACTGGCCGAGGCCCGCGCCTCGGAACGCTCCCTCCGCAACGTGACCCTTTCACTCAAGGCGCTCCGCAGCCTCGCCCTGGCATTGAACCCGACGATCCCGAAGACCGAAGCCACGTTTGACCAGGCGATCGCGCTGGCCGACACGCTGGATGATCCGACCCTCGCAGGCGTTGCGGACCCGCAAACCCGCCTGAAGGTTGAGATCTTGCAACAAGCCGTCCGTGCGACCCGCCAAGCCGCGATTGCCGAGCTTGCCGCGGCTTTGGGCGTCACCCTCGGCTTCAACTCGCAGGATGGTGACTGATGCAGCGCCGCGCTTTCCTCGGCACTCTTGCTGCCGCCCTTGCCCCGAAACTCGGCTGGGCCGATGTCGGCAGCCCCGCCTTCTTCGCCGCCGGAAAACAGGGGGAGGCCTTCTTCCTCCACGGCCTTTCCGCCACGGGGGGAAGCCTCTTCCAAGTCCCCCTTCCCGGCCGAGGCCACGCCGCCGCCGCGCATCCCACCCGCCCCGAAGCCGTCGCCTTCGCCCGCCGCCCCGGCACCTTCGCTCTGGTGATCAACTGCCTCACCGGCAAAATCGCCCACCGCCTGACCCCGCCCGAGGGAATGCAGTTCAACGGCCATGGCACATTTTCGCTGGATGGCGGGCTCCTGATGACCTCGGAAGTGATCGCCGAAACCTCCGAAGGCCGCATCGGCCTCTGGGACACCCAGCGGTACACCCGGCTGACCGACTGGCCGAGCCACGGCATCGGCCCGCATGAGATCAAGCGCCTGCCCGACGGCCGCCTCGCCGTTGCCAATGGCGGGATCAGGACCGACCCGGTCGACCGGACGAAACTGAACATCCCCGACATGCGCCCGAACCTGACGCTTCTCGCGGAGGACGGCGCGCCTCTCGACCAGATCGAGCTTCCCGATCTGCGGCAGAATTCGATCCGCCACCTCGCGCTTTCGGGCGATGCCATCGCCTTCGCCATGCAATGGGAGGGCGATCAGGCAGAACCTGTCCCGCAACTCGGTCTCTGGACACCCGGCAGCGCGCCAATCCTCTGCGAGCCCTCTGCCAAAGATGCTTTTGCCATGCAGGGCTACGCCGGTTCCGTCGCCGCGACCCTGTCCCGCATCCTGATCACTTCACCAAAGGGCGGCGCGGCAATGCTCTTCGATGGCTCGGGCAAGGCCCTCGCCACGCATCGCCGGGCCGACCTCTGCGGCGCTGCAACCACGCCCGCGGGCTTTGTCCTCACGGATGGCAACGGCGCGATCTGGACCGCAGACGACGCGGGGCTCACCCCCCTCGCGACAGGCACGGCACAATGGGACAATCACCTCGTCGCCCTGACCTGACTGCTACCAGCTTTCACCTTGCAGCAAATATCCTCAGGGGGTTTGGGGGGCGAAGCGCCCCCAACTTCCGAGCCAGTTGCGCGCTCTTCGCGCGCAGAGGCGAGACAAAAAACTTGCGCCTTCAGGCGCTCAATTCAATAGGCGCCCGTCATCCCGCGACACGGCAATATCCTTTAGAAACCCCTAACAGAATTGAGCAACACATTGAAAGAAAAATAGAAAACCGATTCTGTCCACTGTGGACAGATCAGGCCAGAAGCCGCGCCCCATTGTGCCCCCGGATGGCGACCTCCAGGATCGCCCCCTCCGGCTGATCCGCCCCGAAGGCGACCTCGGCGAAGCCTTCCGTCCGCCCGACGCGTGCGCCCTCGGTCAGCACCCGATGCACCCGCCCGACCTGAGCCTGAAGATGGGCGACCAGCACCTCATCCCCCCGCGCCCGCAGCCGCGCCGCGCGTTCCTTGATCTCTGGCCCCCGAACCTGCGGCATCCGCGCCGCAGGGGTCCCTTTCCGGGGCGAGAAGGGGAAGACATGCAGGAAGGTCAGCCCGCAATCCCCCACCAGATCCAGCGAGCGCTGGAACATCCCTTCCGTCTCGGTCGGGAAGCCCGCGATGATATCCGCCCCGAAGACCATCTCCGGCCGCGAGGCGCGCACCTCCTCACAGAACCGGATCGCATCGTCCCGCAAATGCCGCCGCTTCATCCGTTTCAGGATCAGGTCATCCCCCGCCTGCAGCGACAGATGCAAGTGGGGCATCAGCCGGGCCTCCGACGCGATCGCCTCGATCAGCGCCGGATCGGCCTCGATCGAATCGATCGACGAGATCCGCAGCCTCGGAACCGAGGTCAGCTTCAGGATCCGCCGCACCAGATCGCCCAATTTGGGCTCTCCCGGCAGGTCTGCCCCCCAGCTGGTCAGATCGACCCCGGTCAGCACCACCTCGTTGAAGCCGCGATCCACCAGCCGGTTGATCTGCTCGACCACCACCCCCGCCGGAACCGACCGTGAGTTTCCGCGGCCGTAGGGAATGATGCAGAAGGTGCAGCGGTGGTCGCAGCCGTTCTGGACCTGGACATAGGCCCGATGCCGCCCGAACCCGTCGATCAGATGCCCGGCCGTCTCGCGGACCGACATGATGTCATCGACCTGCACCTTCTCGGTCTCGCCGATCAGGTCAGGGGCCGCGATGCCCTTCCAGGTCTCGGCCTGCATCTTCTCATGGTTGCCCACGACCCGGGTCACTTCGGCCATGGCCGCGAACGTCTCGGGCTCGGTCTGCGCCGCGCAGCCGGTCACGATGATGGACGCGCCGGGGTTCTCGCGGGCAAGCCGCCGGATCTCCTGCTTGGCCTTCCGCACCGCTTCAGAGGTCACCGCGCAGGTGTTGACGATCACCGCTTCCTGCAGCCCGGCCGCGGCCGCCAGTTCCTTCATCGCCTCGGTCTCGTAGGCGTTCAGGCGGCAGCCGAGGGTCGCGAAGACCGGCGGCTTTACAGGACGGGAGGGCGCGTTCATCTGTTGGCCGCGATGTAGTCGGGGGTCAGCACCCCGTCGAAGACCCGGGCGACCGGGCCGGTCAGCCAGACGCCGTCCTCGCGCCAGTCGACCTCGAGCGTGCCGCCATCGGCCTCGATCACCACATGCCGCCCGGTGAGGCCCCGCAAATGCGCGGCAACCGCCGTCGCGCAGGCGCCGGAACCGCAGGCCAGCGTGATTCCCGTCCCCCGCTCCCAGACCCGCATCCGCAGATGGTCCGGGCCGATCAGCGACGCGAACTCGACATTCGTCCGCTCGGGGAACAAGGGATCGTGCTCATGCCCCGGCCCGACAAGGGCAAGCTCCACCGCCTCGGCATCCGGCACGAATCGCACGCAATGCGGGTTGCCCATGCCAACGGCCACCGGGTCCCCGGCAAGTGGCAGATGCAGCGGGTCGACTTCGCGCGACAGGGGAACCTCGCGCCAGTCAAGCTGCGGATGGCCCATGTTCACGACAACCCTGCCATCGGGCAGCCTTTCGGCCTGCAGCGCACCCCGTTCCGTCACCAGCGAGACCGTATCGGCCCCGAGACCCCGCATCACATAATCCGACACGCAGCGGGTCGCGTTGCCGCAAGCCCCCGCCTTGCTGCCGTCGCTGTTCCAGAACACCAGCTCGAAATCCGCTTCGGCAGAATCGGTGATCTCGGCCAACTGGTCGAATCCAACTCCGCGATTGCGGTCGCCCAGCGCCCGCGCGAGGCCAGCCGTCACCAGCGCCCCGCGCCCGCGCGAGTCGATCACCACGAAGTCATTGCCTGCACCGTGCATTTTCATGAACGGCAGGCCGGAGGGATTGGCGGTGTCCTTCATGGCTTGGCATATACGCCTGACCTGCAAGATTTGCCAGAGCCGCACGTTTTTGCCCTTGACCCCCGAGACCGGCTTCCCTAATCAGCCGCCTCGTGGGGCCGGTAGCTCAGTTGGTAGAGCAGCTGACTTTTAATCAGCGGGTCACAGGTTCGAATCCTGTCCGGCTCACCACCCACCTGACAAGGTCCGGTCCGCAAGGTCCGGGCCTTTGTCGTTTCAGATCATCCGGATGGTTTCCTTGCCGACCGCAAGCACATAGCCGCGTCGCGCGATGGTCTTGACCAAAAGCTCGCTGACCAGCTGGTTGCCCAGCGTGTCGCGCAGACGTTTTACCCGGGTTGCGCCTGCAGCCTCGTCGCAGTCGGCTTCGTTCCGGCCCGAGATAACCGCCTCGATCTGCGCGCCGGTCAGGACCTCATCGTCCATGCGCGCTTCGGCAAGGACCGCAAGCGTTTCAAGCGCGGCCTCGGTCAGGGCGAACTCCAGATCGTTGATGTAGACCGCCCTCGCTTCGCGGCTGATCATCAGGCTTGCCACCTGGATGCCCGAGCGCTGGATCGCCGAGATCCGGCGATTCAAAGCGATGATCATCACCAGGAAGACCAGCGCCGCGATCAGAAGCGCGGTCGAGAAGACCAGAAGCACGAAGATCACGCTGCGATAGCTGGTCAGCACTTCGGAGAACGAAGTGCCCGACTGGGCAAGGATTTCGAGAAGCTTGATCTCGGCCCCTGCGGTCAGGTCGTTATTCTCGACAAAGATGCGCTCGACGCGGGCGTTGAAGGCGTTCGCGTCGGGCAGGTTCAAAAACAGGAAAAGCGCCGCACCCAGCAGGATGAGGACGATGGCGGAAATTCCCACAGCAACCACACGGTTGCCGGCCTTCAGGCTCTCAGTAACGGAGGAAGAGAGGTCCGGCACTCGCTTTCCTTTCCACAAGGCCCTCGGGCCCGAATGTGGACAGTACAACCATAAGTTCCCACCCATCGGCTGCCAGTTTTGGTGCCAATTCGGCGAAGGCGGCGTCAATTGAGCAGTTAGCGTCGGAAACTTGCGAGACGCCGTAACGCAGTGTCAAGGGGTCGTCGCGCTTGATCTTGAAGTCAGCGTAGCATTCCGCTGATGCTGGTCCTGCTACGATGGCGACAATACATGTGGCCCTGAGTAGTATCTTCATTTTTCCTGCTCCGGAAGGAAGCTGCTCGATTGATCGTCAGACAATGCGCGGGGGCGCGTTGATATTCAATATCAGCCGACAGATTCGATGCCTGTTATCCGATAGCAAGTCCGTTCTGCCGCACCGCTATGACCTAACAGGCGGGCGTTATTGCTTACGGACAGAGGAGGGGGCGAGGCTTGGACATCGGGTCCGCAATGCCATCGGCAGCGGTCCGGCAAGACCAAGAAGATCGCTTCAGGAGGCATCCATGTCCGTAGAATTCCGCAGCAAGTCGCACCGAATCGCATCGCGCGGTATCACCGAGAGCAGCCTGTCCGGCCGTCGGTTTGCGGCAATGCTGACTGGTGGAGCTGCCGCGCTCGCCGTTGTTCTGGCCACGGCCATTCCGGCAAAGGCCGACAAGAAGGACGACCTGGCAAAGGCCCTGATCGCTGCACTGGTCGTCGGCGCCATCGCGCATGAGCTGAAGGACGACAAGAAGCCCGCCCCGGTTCCGGAGCCGGTGAAACAAGCACGGGTGCCGGCCGTCTGTGCCATTTCCATCGACGGAGCCGACCGGACGGTGACGATCTTCCCGGAAAGCTGCCTGCGCCAGGAAGGGTTCGACTATCGCCTGCCGCGCGGCTGCGCCAACGGGGCCACGATCTTCGGTGAACGTGACCGTGTCTATTCGGCGCACTGCCTGCGCGATGCCGGGTTTCGGGTCTCGGGCCGCTGAGGTGGCCCGAGTGGAACGGGGAACGCCCTTGTCCCCGTTTCGTGGCGGGGGGCGGGAGGGTGAGCAGCTCCCGCCCCCCTTTCTTCACGGCCACTTCCCGGTTAGGTCCTGGACATGGCCGACCTCTATCCCGACTTTCTGCGTGAGACCGAAGCCCTCGAGCGGGGCGTGCGGCGCGTCGTCGGTGTCGACGAGGTCGGCCGTGGGCCGCTTGCCGGGCCGGTGACGGCCGCTGCGGTGCGTTTGCAGCCGGATCGCATTCCGGCGGGGTTGCGGGATTCCAAGGTCCTGACGGCAAACCGGCGCGAAGCACTTTTCCACGAGATCATGGCGGTTGCGGAAGTGTCGGTCGCCCATGCCACTGTGGAAGAGATCGACAGGCTGAACATCCTGCGCGCCAGTCATCTGGCAATGGAGCGCGCCGTAGCTGGCCTGGACGCGGATCATGCGCTGATTGACGGAAACCTGATCCCGCGTGGCCTGGGGTGTTCCGCGACCGCCATCGTCAAGGGCGATGCGAAATGCCTGTCGATCGCGGCGGCCTCGATCATCGCCAAGGTGACGCGCGATCGGATCATGGTGGATTTGGCGCAACAGCACCCCGGCTACGGCTGGGAAGCCAATGCAGGCTACCCGACAAAGGCGCATCTCGAGGCGCTCCTAAATCTTGGTGTGACCCCTTGGCATAGACGTTCGTTCAGGCCCGTCCACAACATATTGTATCAAGAGAATTCTATAACTCGTTGATTCAAAAAAGAATTTGACGGCGAATCACCTCTGACTCATGATTCAGACAACATCGGCACGACCAAGATGCCGGGGACAGAGGCAGAGAATGACGACCAGAATGACTGCGGCGGAAGGCTTGCTTCCGCTGAACCAGATCCTTGCAGGTGATTGCATCGAGGTGATGAACTCGCTTCCTGCGGGGTCTGTCGATCTGATCTTCGCCGATCCGCCCTACAACCTTCAGCTCAAGGGCGAGCTGCATCGGCCGGACAATTCCAAGGTCGACGCGGTGGATGACCACTGGGACCAGTTTGCCAGTTTCGCCACTTATGACGCCTTCACGAAGCAATGGCTGGCGGCTGCGAAACGGCTTCTGAAGCCGAACGGAGCGATCTGGGTCATCGGCAGCTATCACAACGTCTTCCGCCTGGGGGCCGAGTTGCAGAATCAGGGGTTCTGGCTGCTCAACGACGTGGTCTGGCGCAAGTCGAACCCGATGCCGAACTTCAAGGGCAAGCGCCTGACCAATGCGCATGAGACGCTGATCTGGGCCAGCAGGGACGAAGCCGCGAAATATACCTTCAACTACGAGGCGCTGAAGGCCCTTAATGACGGCGTGCAGATGCGGTCGGACTGGGTGATCCCGCTTTGCACCGGGCATGAGCGGCTGAAGGACGAAAACGGTGACAAGGCCCATCCGACGCAAAAGCCCGAAGCGCTGCTGCACCGGGTGATCGTCGCGACGACAAACCCCGGCGATGTGGTGCTGGACCCGTTCTTCGGCACCGGCACGACGGGGGCCGTGGCCAAGATGCTGGGCCGCGATTTCATCGGGATCGAACGCGAGGCCGAGTATCGCAACGCCGCATCCGAACGGATCGCCCGCGTCCGCCGCTTTGACGCCAGCGCGCTGGAGGTCTCGGGCTCCAGGCGGGCCGAACCGCGGGTCCCCTTCGGCCAGGTGGTCGAACGCGGGATGCTCCGCCCGGGGGAAGAGCTTTTCAGCCTGGGCAACCGCTTCAAGGCCAAGGTACGCGCCGACGGGACGCTGATCGGCAATGACGTAAAAGGCAGTATCCACCAGGTCGGCGCGGCGCTGGAGGGGGCGCCGAGCTGCAACGGCTGGACCTACTGGCACTTCAAGCGCGACGGAAAGATGGTGCCGATCGACATCCTGCGCCAGCAGATCCGCGCAGAAATGGAAGCGGACGGCACCCGCCCACATTGAGATTTGGAACACGCCTGTCTCCGGGACCGCCTCGGAGACACCTTGCCCCGCCGTGATGTCACGGCGGGGTTTTTTTGCGGCCCGTCAGGGTTGGCGTTTGTAGTAGAGATAGCGATTTGACGTCGCGACATGGGCGTAGTCGGCAAAGACCCGGGCCCAGCCGGGATCAGCGGCCATGAACCCAAGCCAGTCGAAGTTCGGCTTGTCAAAGTAGCCCGAGCGACGATCCACGATGATCAGGTCGGGCCGGGACTTTGTGATGTCAGAAATGGTGTCGCTGCGATTCCTCGCCGCGATGCCGTTCAGCTTTTCACAAAGCTGCCGCTCAGCCGCGCAATCAAGGTGGTCCAAACGGTTGAACGCACCAGGTACCAACCAGTTTGCCGGATAACTGCTTGCCCAGTGCGTCTTCAAGGCAATTGCGACCGGGGGGCCGTTGTAGACATGGCTCGATAGCGTGATGACGCCATCTATGGGGCCAAACTTGGCCATGGTCTCGGTAATCTCCGGAATGGCCGCATTCTTGTAGAAGCCTTGATAGAGGCCCGCTCCCACCAAAGTGAAGGCCGCGACCATCGCAGCAAGGCTCGAGGCCCAATGTCTCTTGGATTGCACGAGAACCAGCAGACAGGC
Organism: Tabrizicola sp.; assembly: GCA_016792685.1. Lineage (GTDB taxonomy): Bacteria > Pseudomonadota > Alphaproteobacteria > Rhodobacterales > Rhodobacteraceae > Tabrizicola. The sequence continues at coordinate 25,147 of JAEULQ010000011.1, forward strand.
GATCATGCCGAAGGCAAAAAAGGGGACCTTGTGATAGCTGAACCCGGCGGCTTGCAGGAAGTATGACACCAACCCGCTCAACGACAGCCCGATAAAGACGGCAACCGGGCGGCTTGCGACCTGCGTGCGGACAGAAACGGCAATGAACACCATCACTGGCGCAAGAGCCACTCCAATCTCGGCGACCAGCTCGGGAGCGGGTTTGCCGTAAGCTCCGTAGACCTCAAGCCCATAGTCGACGATCTGGGAGAAATATGCTGGATGAACAGCCCGGACAAGAAACACATAGGCCAGACCGATGACGAGGAACACAAGATTGGCGGGTGAAAGGACAGGCCTTAGGCTTCGGGTCTGCAGACAGTTCAGCAGGGTTATCGACAGAGGCAAGACGGCAAAATAGGGCTTCAGGCACATCCCTACAGCTGCAAAGGCCGCGCTTCTGATCTGTTGGCCTGTGGAGCCGCCATCTGACGATGCCTCGCGCAGGGCCCAGGGAAGAAAGCAAAGCACCATGACTTGCTCACGTTGACCGACGCCGTTCAGCGACGGCAGGGTAACAGCGGCACCGATCCCCAAGAGTAGCAAGGCCTGTGTTGCTGGCGAGAAATCATAGGCAGACTGGAGGATCGCACTGCACCAGACGATTGACCCGAAGCAAAGCAGTGCCACGGCGACGTATTGTCCATTCGTGTCGCTCGTCCCGAAGATGTCGGCCAAGAGCAGTGAAGGTAACGTCAGGTAGAAGTTGAGCGGCGGGTTTACTTCGACCAGGTCAACATAAAGCGTTGCGCCATCCAGCCACTTGCGCGTCGCAATAAGAAACCAGGCGATATCATGATTGGCCATGCGGCCCCAGAACAGGGCCAGCATCGCAAGCGCGACGAAAAGGCCCGTTGCCACCCCACGAACCGCTGCGCCTGAAAGACCAATGAAGCCGGATTGCCCGATGCGGTCGCCCGACATTCCCTCAGGCCTTCTGGACCACAGCCACGAGGGACAGGCCGAAGGGCAGTCGGATCC
>JAEULQ010000030.1 GCA_016792685.1 Tabrizicola sp.
GACTGCATTCTCGTGTGCGCCAACTACTGTGAATTCGGCACACAACAGGTTCACTGCTTCTGCCATGTCCAGAGGAAGCTGGTTCCGCTCACCCACCAGATATGCAGCGTAAGCTTCGGCAAATAGCTGGTCCCTGTCTGCCTCAAGCTGATCGAACCTCACTTGTCGAGCCCGCACGGGCATCCAGCGTGTGTGTCCGGTAGGATCGTTCAGGATTTCATCGTCATTGGTCGTGACGACAAAGCTGACCCGCCGTTGGATGACCGTTTCGTCATTGGAGAACTTGGGCGTGAACTTGTCTTCCCTACGCGACAGAAACGACTTCAGCGCGTTCTGATCTGCCTTGCCGATCCCAACCCCTTCGGAGATTTCTACCAGCCATTTGCTGCGAAGCTGGTTACCGGTGGTCACTTCGTTGTTGATGTCGCGTAGACCGGAGTCCATCCAGGACGGATCACCTACCAGGATGCGACACAAGCTCGATTTTCCTACCCCCTGCTCGCCGAACAGGATCAGCGACCGCTTGCACTCGCATCCTGGGTCCATGGCACGTTCGACCATCCCGATCAGGAACTTCCGACCGATTGCGCGGGTCTCAGGCGTGTCCTCAGCCCCGGCGTAGTCAATCAGCCAGCTATCCAACCGGCCTTCACCATCATGCTTTGGAAGGCCCTGGATGTGTTCTTGCAGGGTGTCGATATGGGTCTCCTGCCCAACCAGGGCCACGGCTTTTGCTACGGCCTTGTCCGACATGCTGGTCATATCTGTGTTCTGATGAACCCAGACTTCAACTGCCGTCGTGTCGGCAGATGTCCAGGTAGCCGGTGAGCAAGCGTCTGCATCAATGTTGCGAACCCGCACCAACGAGTGCAGGAAGGTATCGTAAGCGACCGAACCGGCCAGAGCCGGTGCGTGGCGCATCGTCACCAGCATGTTTCCCGTGTTGGCATACGGATAGCCGTTACCGTTGAGCTTCAGCAGGGATGTCCAGTCCTCTGTGCTAGAGGTATCAGGCACAGGCACATGGGCGGGCGCTACAGAGCGGATGGCCGGTTCCACGAGTGCTGGGGTGGCTTGCGCTGCAACAGGCTCTACGGGCCGGGAATGGGCCTCTTTCTTGGCCAACGCTCGTGCTGTCCGATCTTTCAAGTGTTCCATCGAAAGTGTCTTGGTGGCCGAGGCTTCTGCCGATCCCACGATGTCGCGTTGTTCAGTCTCTGCGGGACGGGACCGCAATGCAGCTAGTTGAAGTCTTGCCATGATATTCTCATCTCTCCGGTCTTTGCCGGTGTTGAAGTTTCGATGAGGATGACTAAATAAGCTTATAGATCATTTTAGTTCTCCTCAGGGGCCGTGCGGGTGTCAAACCGTGCGGCCCAATTATTTTAGGCGGCTTTCTGCTTTTCAGCCGCTTCCTGTTCAAGCACCAGGCGGAGTTCCAAAAGACCCAATACCAGTGCCTGGTGATCAACATTGTTGATCAGTTCGCGTAGTGCAGCAAAAATTTTAGGCCGATGCTGCACATCGACCCAAAACCGTATCTCCTGCATGCCTTCACGGCGACGGCTGGAATAGCTGCTTGGAAATTCCTTCTTCGCGTTCATGTTCAGTTGCTCCTATTCATCCCACACACCTATTTAGCAAAGTGTTCCAAATTCCCGCACAGGTTCCGGAACTTTCGTTAAGGGTGCTTTAGGTCAAAAGTTCCGGAAGGGAAGAGGATGGGCGAACTATTGTGTGGTGAGGGATGGCGAAGCAATCGTGTTATGCCAGCGCAGCGCCCTTCTCCTGGGTCTATCCGGTCACGGCATTCCTCGGAAGCTTACTAGGGTCTAATGCAGGGCATAGAAATTGCGATTAAGCCACACCTTAAAGTATTGATCTTGAATGACAATTCAGGTTTGGGGTCTAAAGGCGCAAAATGCGGCCCAACCTTTACTGTAGAGGGATACCACCCTATACATAGGATACCCATGTAGTAGCTATCTCGTCACTATATCCCCATACTATTAAACCCTTAGACCCTAAATCATAGAAAAATTAGGAAAAACAGCCACTTATATGGGGTCTAAGCAGACCTCAATACAGGTTCAAACAACCATTTTTGGGGTTCAATCATGAGTTACCCAGGAATTAAACTCTCCCAGGGCCGAACGCCTTCGGCGTCCGGGTTGCCCACCTGACGGCGGGCAGGCGGATAGTGCTTCGCTTCTAGGATTCAGACATTCAGGGATTCCTCATCTTCTTGCTCATCGCGTGAGCCTATCCGCTCGTGGTCGTTAGACCAGCAACCCGGAGTTCTCTGGCCGCGTTGCGGCCAGAGAGAGTCAGGCCCTGAGCGTGAATTTGAATCCAGGATTGATTCATGTCTGCGGTGGTGCGCTGTGGCGATGCACCGGAGAGGGGCGCTGCGCTGGCATGACACGATGGCTTCGCCTCATCAGCCATACTGGGTCAACTCCGAAGGATATTGCCCTGTTCACGTGTGGGGCTGAAAAGTGTGTATCTACGAATAGCCTTTGGCAGCGGTCGGATCGGTCAGCAGGACCGGTAAGGCGCGTCATAAAGGCCGAAGACCGGGCGTTCTCCCGCCTTCTCGATTTCCAGGATCGTGAGATACCAAGCCGACCCTGTCGCCATCGATAGGCCGTGATCCGGATGATCGAGTCCAGTTTCCTCGCGCAGGCGTCGCCGGGCGATCTGAGTGCCCCGCAGTCGCTGCACCAACCTCCCGGCGATCCCCGGGTGCCCGCCAATCTCCAACATTGCCTGGTGAAGATACGGTTGCAGAAGCGCAAGATACCGGGCGGTTGCCATCCTCCGAACTTCCCGCTCGAACTCGCTCCTGACGTCGAGCAGCGGCAGCGAGGCATGACGTCTGACGGCATTCCGGTGCCAGATAGCTCCGAGGATGCGCTCCCGATCCTCCCGGGTGGCCTGTGTGGACTGGGTCGCATGTTTCGCTTCATTGGTCATGAATCGATCCCCCCTAATCTGCAGGTCGAACCGTCTCCGTAAGCTCGGCGTGACGGCGCTGTCTTCACCTAACCAGCCCTATGATGCTTGCCCAAACACCTGCGTCCGAAACGGCAACGACCGGGTTGGCAAGTCGGATGTCGATCTGGATATCGTGGCGCGTGAATGCCGAGAGGCCAAACGCGATCAGACAGCCACCAAGCGCCAACAGCAAGATCGCCAAGCCCATGAAGGTTGGGATGAAGAGTCCAACGATCAAGAACAGCATGCTGAATGCGAGGCAGGCCGAACCGAACTTCTGCCGCATGTTGTAGGTTTTCGTCTCGATTGCCATCCGGTGACCGAGGGCTTCGTAGGCGGCATCAGGATGATGGGCTCGTAGATGTTCGATGACGCGCTCAAGCTTTGGGTGCAGCCAATCGTTCACCCGCCCGCATCCTGGGCAGGCTTGAGCGTCAGTCGAGATTGAGCGACCGCAGGCTGGACAAGGGATCAGAGCCACATGGTCTGAAGTGTTGGAATCAGGCATGCTCCCCATCCTCTTCGCCAGTGTGGTCCGGCTCCCCGGCCAAAATCAGATCAGCAGGACCAACCTGGCCCGCCGTCTCTCGATGGATAGCGTTCAGGATGCGACGGCTCGGCACAGCCAAGCCGTCCCTAGCCCGCAGAATCGATGATGCGCTGGTGCCGCATCGCCGGGCGAACTCCCGCAGGCTGAGGTGATTGGTGGCGAGGAATTCGGCGAGTTTCATGTTGCCTTGTATTCCGGGATATGGAACGATTCGCTAGTGTTTATCTCCGATTACGCGATTTTTCTTTCCAACTGTTCCGTAATATGGAACACTATAGGGAGTAACCGTGGAACTACGTCCGTGCTCAACGCCAACATCCGCGCGATTCGGCTTCAAGCTGGCCTCAGCCTCGACAAGGCTGCACTTCGCACTGGCCTATCAAAAAGCGATCTGTCGCGCTTGGAGAACGGCCACAGTCCAATCACGGCCACCAAACTGGAGGTCATCGCTACCGCTTATGGCGTCCGTGCTGGTGATCTCTTCGATGGCCAGATCGTCCCGGTTCAAGACGATATGAACCTGGATCACCTGGATCACCTGGGACAGGTCGTGGAGATGGTCGAACGCATCATCATCGCTCTCGACACTCGGCCTCGCCCCGAGAAGGTTCGGAAAGCGGTGGTGGAAACCATGCGCCTCTCGCGCCAGGACGCCTTGCGCACCACTGATGCACATTTCGACCCAACGCGCTACACGGGCTTAATCAAAGCGATTTTTGAGGACTGACCTAATGAACCCTGTCACCCAGACCGAAATCAACAAGGCAGCATGGGGGGCCTGCGACACTTTCCGGGGTGTGGTCGATCCGTCAGTTTACAAGGACTACGTGCTGACGCTGCTGTTCCTGAAATACCTCAGCGATGTCTGGAAAGATCATCGCGCCCGGTATGAGGCCGAACACCCCGAGCACCCCGAACTGGTCGATGCCATGATGCTCCAGGAATCCTTCGTCCTGCCACCCCACGCCAGTTTCGATGCCCTACACAAGCGGCGGCATGAGGCTGGCAATGGGGAACGCATCGACAAGGCTCTGCATGCCATCGAGGATGCCAACATCTCCAAGCTGCGAGATGTGTTCCAGGACATCAGCTTCAACAGCAACAAGTTGGGGGACGAGGAACAGAAGAACGACATCATCCGCCACCTGCTGGAGGATTTCGCCAAGCCCGCCCTCGATCTTCGCCCGTCCCGGGTGGGTCAACTCGATATCATCGGCGGGGCATACGAATACCTTATCAGCCGGTTCGCGGCCACGGCGGGCAAAAAAGCAGGTGAATTTTACACGCCTGCCGAGGTCTCGGACCTCATGGCCCGGCTGGTGGACCCACAGGAGGGGGATGACATCTGTGACCCCACCTGTGGCTCTGCCTCGCTGTTGATGAAATGCGGTCGGTTGATCCGGGAACGGACCGGAACCAAACGCTATGCCCTGTTCGGACAGGAGGCCATCGGCTCCACCTGGGCCCTCGCCAAGATGAACCTCTTCCTCCATGGCGAAGAGAACCACCAGGTCGAATGGGGCGATACGATCCGGAACCCCAAGCTGCGCACCCAGGATGATCTGTTGCGGCACTTCGATGTGGTCGTGGCCAACCCGCCGTTCAGTCTGGAGAAGTGGGGCGTCGAGACGGCTGAGAAGGACAAGTTCAGCCGGTTCCGCCGGGGTGTCCCGCCCAAGACCAAGGGCGACTATGCCTTCATTCTGCACATGATCGAAACCCTGAAACCCCGCACCGGGCGCATGGCGGTGGTGGTGCCCAATGGGGTTCTTTTCCGGGGATCGACCGAGGGGACCATCCGCCAGAAGCTGGTCGAGGAGAACCTTCTCGATGCCGTCATCGGCCTGCCCGACAAGCTGTTCTTCGGGACCAGCATCCCGGCGGCGATCCTGGTATTCCGCAAGCGCAAATCCGACGACTCAGTAATCTTCATCGATGCCAGCCGGGAGTATGAGGAAGGCACCAACCAGAACCGCCTTGGCCCCACCCAGGTGGACAAGATCGTGGCCACCTATCTGGCCCGCACCACGGTGGAGAAATTCGCCTTCCGGGCCACACTGGCAGACATCCGGGCCAACGACTTCAACCTGAACCTGCCCCGCTATGTCGATACCTACCAAGAGGAAGGCCAGATCGACCTGATGGCCATCCGGGCCGAACGGCTGCGGCTGAAATCCGCGATGGAGGGTCTGGAGACCCGAATGGCCGGGTATTTGCGGGAGCTTGGGTATGAGTAGTGCTCCATATGCGGCACTTGGCGAGGTCACGTAAATTACCAAACTTGCAGGCTTCGAATACACTAAGCACTTTGACTATGAAGTCGGCGGTGATGTTATTCTGCTCCGCAGCATGAACATCAGAAATGGGCGATTGGACCTCACTGATGCTAGGACAATGCCGTCCGAAATTTCCGATGCGCTCCCGCGATCAAAGCTAAAGGCCGGTGACATCGTTTTGGGCTACGTTGGCTCTCAACTTGGAAACTTGGCCAAGATCGAAGAAGACAACCGCTTTCATCTTGCACCAAACGTGGCACTTATTCGGCCCACAACAAACGTGGATTCGAATTACCTACTTCAATACATGCAGGGGCCACTCTACCAATCGGTGCTTTGGTCGCTTGCAAGCTCCACGGGACAGCCCGCTCTGAGCATGAGCAATATCCGGCTTTCCACGATATGGTTGCCACCCCTCCCCGAACAACAAAAGATCGCGGAAATCCTGGGCACCTGGGACAAGGCCATCGAGACGACAGAGGCCCTGCTGGCCAACACCCGCACCCAGAAACGCGCCCTGATGCAATCCCTTCTCACTGGCACCCGCCGGTTTCCAGGATTTGAGGATCACCCATGGCGTGAGGTGCGGTTGGGAGATGTGTGTGAGATTCGAAAAGGTGAACAGAAATCGAAGAGCACTCTTGGTTCAGGTGGTCAGTTTCCGGTTATCAACGGTGGCGTTACGCCCTCAGGCTATTCGGATGATTGGAACACAGAAGCCGGAACCATTACCATCAGTGAAGGGGGGAACTCGTGTGGGTTTGCCAATCTCATCGATGTTCCTTTTTGGAGCGGTGGCCACTGCTACACCTTGGAAAACCTGCGGATAAACCGCGACTATCTCTTCCATTGGCTAAAGTATCAGGAAGCAGCGATCATGCGGCTCCGCGTCGGATCAGGGCTTCCAAACATTCAAAAAAAAGCCATTGCCAGCTTCCCGGTCTCTGTCCCGTGTGCAGAGGAACAATCCAAGATTGCCGCTGCGATATCGTGCATTCATGATGAAGAAACATCCATCTACGACGACCTCAGCCACCTCCGCAGCGAGAAGAAGTCCCTGATGCAGCAACTCCTGACTGGCAAACGGCGGGTTGCTGTATGACCATGGATCAGGTTCATCCAGACGATGAACAGGTTGGGGAACCGCCGATACTTGGATATGCCGATGTCCTCGGGGCGACGGATTTTCGCCAAGGCTATATCAAGTGCCGTCTTGTCCATTTGGCGGACAAGTCCTTTGTGATCCCAGATATCCTGCTGGCAAGTGGGCTCCACAAGAAGTTTTTCTCGCCCAAGTTCTTCCAACCCAATCAAATCCTGTGGTTTGGTGGGGATGGCTCGGGCGACTTCTGCCGGTTTGTGATCACTCTTGGCGGCAACGTCGATGTCAACGTTGCGTTTTTTCGGAAGGGCGTCGTAAAGCAATGTGCGGACAATTCCCTGATCTATAAATGCGCGTTCAGAACGGTCAACGGCGGTGAAGCCCCTATATCGCAAGGCGTGTGGCGTCGAAGAGATGACAGGTTCGAGATCGCTCTGTTTCATCATACCGACGCGGCGGGTGAGGCCGGAATTCGAGCATCCAAAGAGATTTGGAGTTCATCGTGGAACATCCAGGGGGTCCGGAAACTGTCAAATGTGGCTTATGGCTACTTCACCAGTCTTCCTCGCATTAGATCGACTTTCGATCTCTGGGAAATCGCGATGTCGGATTCCGGCTTCACTCACTTCTTGCCAACCAATGCCCCACCTGACGCACAATTTGCGCATGCACTGAACGTCTACCAGCAAGATAGATCGGATCGAAACCGACCGTTGCGGTTTTGGGTGGACCTTGAGGTGATTGCTCCCAATCACCTCTGGCTGCACAAGCCCGAAGGCTACGCAACCTATTACGAGATCGTTCTCCCCAGGGTGTTTCGCATAGCTGTTGAACCAGGTCGAGCACTGCCGATCCGGGGCACAATCCTCGACGTGATACCATCTGACTGCAAGCGACTTGGCTTCGTGATCGTGGGTGATGCCGACACTGAGAATGGGTTGAAAGCCCCGTTCCACGAAGAGGAAACCCTGGACTTGGCGAAGATCGACGAAATCTCAACGGGCGATGAGATCATAGGCCGTTGGCAAGCGATGCAGAACCGCTTTCTCTTTGATGGTATGAAAGTCGAACTCAATCAGTTCGCTTTGGATAGGTCCTGATATGTCTGGCCGCCATATCCCTGACACTCGCGAGGAAGCTGCGGCCAAGCTGCCCGCCCTGCACCTCCTGACGGTGCTGGGGTGGGATTACCTCTCCCCAGCCCATTGCCTAGCCCTACGGGGCTCTGAGCGGGCTGTAGTGCTGGAGGATGTGCTACGGGAGCACCTCACTCGGCACCGGTTCGACCACAAGGGGAAGACTTACCCGCTCTCCACCGCAGGGATCGCTCAGGTGATGCGAGAGATCACCCAGACCGGTCTGTCCCTGGGGCTGATCCCGGCCAACCGGGCGATCTACCAACATCTGACCATGGGGATCACTGTCACCGAGTTCGTGGATGGCTCTCGTGCCAGCATCACCGTGCCGCTGATCGACTGGACTGACATCGCCGCCAACCGGTTCCAGGTCACCGAAGAACTGAGCGTAGAGCGCACCGCCGGGATGGGTCGGTTCCGCCCTGATATCGTCGCTTACGTGAACGGCATCCCGCTGGTGGCGATCGAGGCGAAACGGCCTGTGTCATCAACCAAGCCCACCGCGATGGTGGAAGAGGGGATCAGCCAGCATCTGCGGAACCAGATGGGCGATGGTATCCAGGACCTTTACGCTTACTCCCAGTTGCTGCTGTCGATCTCGGGCGTCGATGGGCGCTATGGCACCACCGGCACGGCGAAGAAGTTCTGGTCGTCCTGGCGGGAAGAGGAAATCCCCGAAGTCGAGATGGCCCGGATCAAGGCCACCCCTCTAACGGCAGCACATCGGTCGGCCATCTTCGTAGATCGCCCCAGATGGGCACTGGAAGCCTTCGACCGCCTCCATGGCTCCCGTGTGCTGGTAACCGATCAAGACCGCCTGCTGGTCAGCCTGATGCGTCCTGACAGGTTTCTGGATTTCGTCCGGCGGTTTCTGTTCTACGACAAGAAGACCGGGAAGGTCGCGGCCCGATACCAGCAGGTGCAAGGCGTCAAGGCAATCATCGCCCAAGTCAGCAAGTTCAAGCCTGACGGGAGCCGGGAAGGTGGCGTTATCTGGCATACCACCGGGTCAGGCAAATCCAACCTCATGGTGTTCCTGACCAAGGCTTTGCTCCTGGAACCGGAGCTTGCCGGGGCGCGGGTCATCGTGGTGACAGATCGGGTCGATCTGGAGAAACAACTCAGCGTGACATTCCTGACCGGTGGGGCGTTCGGGTCAGATGTGGCGACCAAGAAGGATGGGGAAAAGGCCAAGGTCCAATCTGGCCGTGACCTTGCGGTGCGGATCGGAGCGGGGTCGGAACGGATCATCTTCACGCTTCTCCAGAAGTTCAACTCAGCCACCAAACTGCCGGAATGTCACAACGCCTCGGACAAGCTCATCGTGCTGGTCGATGAAGGTCACCGCAGCCAGGGTGGTGAAAACCATGAGCGGATGCGCAAGGCCCTGCCCAAGGCGGCCTTCATCGCGTTCACGGGGACTCCGCTGCTGAAAGAGGACAAGACCCGGAGCAAGTTCGGCCCCATCCTCCACGCCTACACCATGCAGAGGGCCGTCGATGACGGGGCAGTCACACCATTGGTTTATGAAGAACGAAGGCCGGTGATCGATATCAACGAGGCCGCGATAGATGCCTGGTTTGACAAGATCACGGTGGGCCTATCGGATAGCCAGAGGTCCGACCTCAAGCAAAAATACGCTACCCGGGGACAGGTCTACGGTGCCGCAAACCGGATCGATCTAATCGCGTTCGATATCGCCACCCACTTCAACGAAAACTTCGCCAAGCTGGACCTGGGCCTGAAAGCCCAACTAGCCACCGACAGCAAGCTATCCGCCATCCGCTACAAGAATGCCCTCGACGCCACCGGGTTGGTGAGTAGCGCCGTGGTCATATCCGCGCCGGATACCCGTGAAGGTCACGAAGAGGCCGATGAGTCGAAAGCGCCAGAGGTTCAGGCGTGGTGGAAAGCCAACGTCGGGAATGATCCCGAAGCCTATGAGACCGGAGTGATCGAAGATTTCAGCACCGATGGAGCCCCAGATATACTGATCGTGGTGGACAAGCTGCTGACGGGTTTTGATGAGCCCAGGAATGCGGTTCTCTACATCGACAAGAACCTCAAAGGCCACAACCTGCTCCAGGCCATCGCCCGCGTGAACCGGCTGCATGACGCAAAGAAGCACGGGTTCCTGATCGACTACCGGGGTATTCTGACGGAACTGGACACGTCCATCCGTGACTATCAGGACCTCGCCGCCCAGACCCAAGGCGGCTACGACATCGATGATCTAGCCGGGACCATCTCCAACGTCTCGACCGAGTATAAGCGCCTACCCGCCCTGCATGATGCCTTATGGGCCATCTTCGCGGATGTGACCAACCGTGCCGACCGTGAACAGTTCCGGCGGGTTCTGGTTCCACGTCTGGCGGATGACGGTTCTGGCCTGAGCGTCGATGCCAACCAGAAGGTGCGGGAGGATTTCTATGAAGCCCTAACCACATTCGGGATGTGTTTGAAGCTGGCCTTGTCATCGCGGGCGTTTTTCGAGGACGGGGCGTTTTCGGAAGACCTGATCCGAACCTACAAGCGGGACCTCAAGTTCTTCACCGAGGTTCGCATCCAGGCCAAGCGTGATGCCCAAGAGGTCGTGGACTTCTCCGAATACGAAGCCCAGATACGGCGGCTGGTGGACAAACAGGTGATCGGACAAGAGATCATTGATCCCGATGGCGTCATCCTCGTTGGCGATCTCGGCCAGCCCGATGACCCAGAAGATTGGTCCGATGACAAAACCCGGACTGAGGCTGACCTGATCAAGACCCGTATCCGAAAGACCATCGAACAAGACCTGATCGACGATCCCTATGCGCAACGTGTCTTCTCAGAGCTTCTCAAAGAGGCCATCCGGGAGGCTGATGCTCTGTTCGACTATCCTGGCAAACAGTTCACCTTGTTCAAAGACCTTGAAGCTCAGGTGGCCAGCCGATCCACGCCGGGGGTGCCTGATCAGTTTGCCGATCATCCGATGGCGCAGTCCTTCTTCGGGGCTTTCCTCGATACGATAGGTGCCGGTGGCCCCGATGGAATCTCGGAAGAACAGCTTGTAGCCGAAGCCCACCACATCGAAGCTGCGGTAGATAACGCCATCCTCACCTACTCGATCAACCCGGGCAGCATCGAAGCCGAGATACGCCGGGCTTTGTTGCCGCGATACTTCAAGTTCCTGGGTGGCCTGGATCGGGCGAGTGACCTGATCGAGCGGGTTATCACTATCGTCCGTGCTGGCAGTGCCCGGGGCCGTCTATGACGAAATCCTTCGTTCTGATCTATGGCGATGCCCGATTGCCCTATCAGGTGCAGGAGGACCCTGCACGGTCCACCCGGATTGCCATCCATGTCGAGCCCGACGGAACAGTGATGGTCGATGCACCGCTCGGCTACACCGACGAGGTCGTGCAGCATGCCGTCCAGAAACGGGCCAGGTGGATCACTGCCAATGTCACCGACGCGATGCAGCGATTTGCCAATGTGCGGCCACGCGAATACGTGTCCGGCGAACAGGTGCTTTACCTGGGCCGTCGCTATCTGTTGAAGGTGGTCATCGCCGCCAAGCCGTCGAAATCTGCAAGGCTGCGTGGCAATCGGCTGGAGGTCGAATCCCGCACGGGTGACCCGGACGATATCAAGGGTCGTGTGCGGGGGTGGTATCGCTCCAAGGCCCGCGACTACCTTGCCCAACGCTTGGACATGCTGTCAGCGAGGCTTACATGGGTCGACACGACGCCTCCGTTCAAACTGTTGGAGATGACCCGACAGTGGGGTTCATGTTCTCCATCCGGCCGGATCATTCTGAACCCTCACTTGATAAAGGCACCTCGGGCGAGCGTGGACTACGTGATCATCCATGAACTCGCCCACCTGATCCACCACAACCATGGCCGAGAGTTCTTTCGGGTCCTTGACCGTGAAGTGCCAGACTGGAACAACCACAAACAGGTGCTCGATGGCATGGTGGAACAGTTGATGAACGAATGACTGCGTCGGCGGTCTGTTCCCGTTCCCGCCATGACGAAGCTATTTAGGCAGACATGTGTCAGACAAATTTCGACAGCGATTCTCTAGGCGGTTTTAGATGTCAGACCTGGTGCTGCTTTCTGTCAGCGAACGCTAAATACCGACAGGAGGTGTCCCCATGCTGAAGCGATTTTCTGTTCGAAACTTGGATGAGGATGCCATCGAGATGCTGGCCGATATCAAAGCCGAAGAGCGCCGTGAACTCGGTGCGATCCTGGCAGACTGCATTTATGCCTACTGGCACGACATTTTCGACGTGGACGAAACTGGTGAGTTCAGCACGCGAGCTTAGTTCACTGAAGGCAATGCAGTGACATCAACCTGGACAACTGGGCTGTCGGTAAAATCATGGTCGTTCGGACGGGAAGCTGGCATCCCCTGCCCATCCCCACCGCAGTAGTCGCCGCCTCAACGGTAGGGCCAATGGCCATCTCCACGGCGGTCGTGTGTCGTTCGGGTATCCCCAGACAAGACGACACGATGGAACGGATATGCCGCCTCATATGGGTCCTTACTTGACTTTCGAGACATATCCCGGTAATGGTCTAGACCCATCCAATACAGGAGGTCTGGTCGATGCATGTGGGCTACCGCAGAGTTAGTTCGGACGATCAGAGCCTAGACCGACAGCTTGATGGAGTGGTCGGGATCGAGCGTGTCTTTGAAGAGAAAATCAGCGGAGCGGTGAGAGAACGCCCGGCCCTGAAAGCGATGATCGCATTCGTCCGTGATGGTGATACCGTGCTGGTTCATTCACTCGACCGATTGGGTCGTGACCTGCGTGACCTCTTGAACGTTGTCGAGGAACTGAACCGCAAGGGTGTGGTGGTCGAGTTCGTTACCGAGCGTCTGCGGTTCGGCACTGGTGAAGATGATCCCATGGCCCGTCTGCAACTGAACTGCCTTGCGGCGTTCGCCCAATGGGAGCGGGCAATTTCGAAACGCCGCCAGATTGAAGGGATCGCGGTCGCCAAAGCCAAGAACCCTGAAAAATACCGTGGCCGTCCAGCAAAGATAGACGTGGGTCGGGTTAAGTCGATGCACAAGGATGGCGTCGGTGCGACAGCTATTGCCAAAAAGATGGGGATTGGACGTGCCAGCGTATACCGGGTGTTGAACGAACCCGGATATCCCCACCGCTAGTGGCCTTGACTGTGTGCTCAGGTCTCGGTTGGAGTTTTGGCTGCCGTGTCGTTTATCTTTTCTAGTGCTTCGGCAAGCTGCTTTACTACTTCTGGTTCAAACAACACATGCAGAGAAAATCTATCTCCGACTAGAGGTTTTGGATCATCTTCATACCAGACCTTTGCACGTCCTTCCTTGGTCTTTCGACTGCCCTTCTCAAATATGTCCCGATATCTTCGTGGTGCTATCCCATGGAAGTGACTGAGAACCACCTTTTCAGTGGATTGCTGATCAACCGTGATGGCATCATCGTGAAGCGCCATAGCCCTACTCTTCGGGTATGGCTCAATATAGACTATTCTTTTTACGCCAGACCCAATCAAGTGTTTCGCACAATTGTGACATGGATAAGTCGTTACATAGATTGTTGATCCCTCTACAGATCGCCCCAATCTAACAGCATCCATCAAAGCTGACATCTCTGCATGATTCATCCGACCGAACTCTGTAATGTCGGAAACCAAGCTCTTCTTTAACAGCTTTTGGAATTTCTCATCAGCCAGCAAATCATCCGGGCTTCCTTTCAGAGAGCCATGGATATGGATGGTCTTCACAAAATCACTGATTATCTGACTGGTGGCCAACTTGTTTGCGTCAAACTTCCGGTCGATATCCCGTTGAGGGTTACTGTCCGATGCCCAATAGTTACCGCCCCCAGCCCTTGGAACCTCGTTGCATCCCAATGAAATTATGTCACCTTGTGAAGTCAGTATCGCTGCACCGACTTGACGACTTAGGTCCACCGTTCGTATTGCCGCCGCCTTCGCAAGATAGCTGCCAAATTCATCTATTGTCGGGCTAACTTCGTTTGCACCGAAGAGGGCTCGAACAAATCGGTTCATCTGCTGACTCAAAGTTTGCGTGTGGCTTGCATCGACAAAGAAGTCGCCATGCTGGAAGGTTTTTGACAGTCTTTGTCCGTAGTCGTTTCCACCCTCCTCCTGATCTTTCTCTATAAGCTCATCGACCTTCTTACGGAGCAATGAACCATATAACTCGGGCTTCTCACCCGTTACAATAGACTCAACCGATTTTACCTGGGTTTGGTGATCGATTGTCGCGGATACTTGTATGAATCTTCTACCATATATGGACCTAAGAAACTCGATCTCTTGCTCTCTCTTTAGCTGCCGTATTATGAACGCAGTCCCGGGAACGGGAAGGTTGGGCGCATCCGGGACTTCGTTTTTCTCATTAATCTTCTGACGGATACCGCAAATTTCCAAGATCGCAAATCTTGCAAGTATATCATTCCTATCTGTAGCCTCGCAGAGCTTGTTAACATAATCGATCTTGTCGTCGTATGTCTTCGGATACGGCAAAAACCCGGGTATGGCAGCGGGAACGATCTTAGTGAGGTGTATTGTATGCGGAGTGTAACCAACACTCCTTAGGGAAGACTCAAGGGTCACCTGAACCGAAGTCATGTCCACGCCGATTGGGCCGACAAGACCAAACACGAGTTCGGGTTGGGATGATTCGTTAGGTGACATGCGCGTCCTGTGGATAACTTTGTGGGTAACAATTTATAGGCCGATCAGAATTCTGTTGCTTGCCCGTGTCAAGCGGTTCAGGATATAGGAAAACAAATCAACGGGAGAACATGACGTGTCACAAGAAAATCAAACGAAAACAGAAGCTTATGTTGTCAAGCCGGGTTCGTTCGAGTTGAGTGACCATCTCCGCCGAGTTGTTCATAGCATCTCCATTAGTTCTGAGTCGTCTTCGGTTGCGTCCAAAGCGTTTGACAGGCAGGTTTCGAGCTACGTTCGAGCGCAGGGGTGACTCCACCCTGACGAATTTGTCTGATATCATGGCCGCTTAGGGTTTTCTACGCATCTTCATAGCTGCGTTCCATCATCGGCTTGGCATTCTCTAGGTCAGCCATCGAACGGACTGTTACCTCCAAGTCCCCAGTCCCGAAGTGGCCGATCTTCCGCACATCTCGGGTGAACCCGGCAACGAAGTCCACCGTGTCGGGATCGACTTTCAGATACAGGACCACCTTCTTCTCGGTGTTCTTGATCTCAACACAGCAGAAGTTCTTGATCCGTTTGAACGCGAAGTAGAACTGCAACACCTTGTGCTGCACATCGTCTCCCAGGACCAGAAGATGGTCCCTCACAGCCTCGTAGAGGTCCGTCAGGGCAGCATCCGCCTTTTCCAGGTGTTCAGAGAGTGACCGTAGTGTATTTCGGCTTCCCAGCAGGCGTTTCTGGCGGTGTAGGGCTCACCACGCCGGTGGCCGGTGCTACAGTAGCGTTGATCTGTTCCAACAGCACATGATCATCACCGAATTTCACATACCGGATCAGGTCGATGTTCCGGTTCATCTGCTTGATGGGGTGAGCATCGAACTTGCTGAAATCCCCGGCGATGCAGATCAGCCGGGGGCTGGACCATTCCACCGCCTGTGCCGCTTCGACCCCAAGCGTTTTCAACACCAGCATTTCGAAGTCACCGCGATGGGTGACCAGCCAGTCCAGGTAGAACAGTCCCTGATTGATGACGTTCATGTTGGTCGAACGTTTGTATTCGATGTTCACCGGGCACTTGTTTTCATCCAGTCCCAGCGTGTCCATTCGCCCGCCGTGCTCCGGCCCGGTTGGAAACTCAGACGCCAGGAAGGTGACACCTAGGAATGTGGGAAGGTTCCGCTCGATCAGGGTCTGGAGTGATCTTTCCAGGGCCAGGCCGGAGCCCTGCACCTCTACCGCGTTGGGGCCGGTGATCCGGAACAGTTTCAGGTCACTCATCGCCATCCCATCACATAGAGTCCCTTATCCAATCGCTCTGAGGTCAAGATACTCACGATACTCCTCCTCAGAACACTCCCCGTCGGCGATCTCGATCAGAACGCCGATGTGGTCATGATCTACGGTCGTAAGTTCGAGTAGTTTGTCGGCGATCAGCCGCACAGCGCGGGCATTTGAATCACGGCCCATGAGTTCCAACGCGAGTTCACAAGCAAGTTCCTTTCGATGACCGGCCCGTTCGAAGTCCGATTCGCATCCGGTCAGTGCCTGCTCTAGTGAAAATCCGGCAACGATACATGCGGCATATCCGGCACAAGCACAGATTGCATCGTTCAGGAATACATCTTCTGCTTCCTGGTCGCTGGAGGACTTCGGGACGACAGTTGTGTCGAACGACAGCCGGACCCGTCCAAGGCTGTCCTCTTCTTGTTCAATTGAGATGTGCTCGAAATACTGGTCGGGAAACAGTCGAAACCGCGCAACGCCATGACCGGCTTCATGAACAGCAACCCATCTCAGATCAGTCAATTTAGTAGCCCGGTTCTGTTGTTTCGGGTTCAATCCGGTCGTCAGGATGGCTCAATGATACATGTCCATTGGTGGCACGGGGCCATTGCCGGAAGCGATGGCGTCCTCGCTGCGGATGCGGCCATCTATGAAGGTGGTTGTCAACTCCCCACCGCCCAGGTTGGAGAACACAGCCAATGTTGTGGCCTCTACCACTTCTGGATGCCACAGACTGGCGAAGCCTTCGATGGGTCGATCTCATGTTGGCCCGTGTTCCATCATCACGACAGCCCCGATGGGCCACTTGATTCTGATGCTCAATCCCAATCAGGAGTTGGGGCTTCCGACAGACTCGATGCGGTTCGTGGCGTCTTGAACCAGGGGAGTCGAATGATGATCTACTCAGCCACTGAGGCTCGAGGACGGAAGATGACCACGCGATCAAAAGACCGGATAGTCTGCGAATGCGGCCACGAAGGGTTTCTGCGCTTGTCGGAGAACGATCAACCGTTCAGCAGTCTATGGGAGAGTTACGCCCTGTGTCCCCTGGTTGACGTATTTAGGGGGTCAGCACGGTTGACCGGTTCGCTCTGACTCAGCCACCTTCGTCTGGTGATCGTCCTGCTTCTTGGAGCGCGTTCAACTTGATATCCTGTGGCAACAGCTTTAGTCCTTAGCCTCTGGCTTCTTGTGGATTGAGGGCGATCAATGTTCGGCTTTCTGAAGAAAAGGAAGGAGAACCCGTTTAGGGCGATACTTCGAAGCGGAAATGCCGATTATGCTAACTTCATCCGTGAACTGTTCGATGGATTGGACAACGCCACAAAGGCGCATGTGCTGGTAGCATACCAGAACCTCATCCCGATAATCGGGGCAATGCAGACCGTTGCACGGCAGCAGGATTCGGCATTTTCGTTAGATGACTTCATCATTGAGTGTTCCGACAAACTGGACTCCACTTCAGATGAAATCAACACCAGGCGATACGCTTGGTTTCTGTGGTCTGCGCTTGTGTATCGACTTGTCACAATTGCCAGCGGTGACGTTGGCCTGAGGGATACCCTTGCAGAAATTTGGTGTGACGTTGCTAGATGTGCGCCGTTCCTGAAGGCACTGCTTCCCGACAACGTGGTTTGGAAGGCCGAAGAAAAAGTCTGGTTCGAACGGATGATTGATTACGAGAAGCCCGATATGGTCGCGTGGGCGATCAACCACGGGGGACCGAAGTCAATCTGGAAATCACCTGCGATCAAAAAGCTAGCCGAAGAGTATGGGCTTTTCTACCACGTTGGGGGAGGGTCGATGGGGCCAGTTTCCTACATCCCGCCTCGCCCTGCACCTCAATAGACGGTCAGATTCACCCTGAGCGAAGGCTAAACAGACTTAGGCAAGGTAAGAATGAAGAGCCTCAAACAGTATCTCTCAGAAATGACCTACAACAGGTTACCCCTTTTAACAGCCTTTGTTCTTGTGCCTCCCGATCAGATTGCCATGCTTCTTGTAGAAGGGAAATGGGTCAAGGGTCGTTTTGACAATAGTATTCGTATCGATCAACCCACACATATGCAGGGAAATGGGAAGACACATGCGCACCTTTTCGCCCGCAACGGTGACCAATACGGAGTCGTGAATTTGGACGGAACCGCGAGTCATGGGATGAAGTGCAGGATTCATCCCGACGACGCTGCGGCACTCGTGAAAAGGAACTTCAAGCTTCCCCTAGACAACATCGTGGAATGGGTGGCGGTAAAAAGCGGGCCACAGTTCCTGATCGAAGGTTAGGAGGAACCCCTGACACCAAGCAACAACGGGGTGCTGCACCTCTCACAGCCCATCCTGGAATGGTCCCTACACCCTGGTCAGAAGTCCTATATCAGCCAAGCATCTACCACAGCAACGACACAACAAGCGTGACTCCAGCCTGATCGTGAGATTGGCCGATGCAAACTGTGGACAACTCTACATCTGGGTCCATCAGGGGTATCGCCACAACCTATAGATTCCTGTATGCTTTGGTTAGAGCATAGGAGGTAGATCATGCTTGAGAACACAGTTACTGTTTCTGGCCGTAAGACCCACCCTGTCCTGCACATCTGCCGTGACATGGATGATGCTGTTTGTGTAGCCAGGATGATGGTAGCGGATGGATACAATCGCGTTCGGATCGATGGTGCTAGTTTCGTGGATGCCTGACAGCCAGGAAGCGGCGAAGCGCCCTACAGGCCCGCCGTTTTTGTGCCACAGGGTTCACCAAGCGCCACACCCCTACGATCTACCGGAGCGATGATATGGACCATTGGCACATCATAATGGACGGCTACGGGGACCGGGAAAAGCACACCGGCGATATGATCACGAAGGATGGCGAAGTCATTGGCACGTGGGTTCTGGACCCCGAAGACCATCCGGGATTCATCCCGCTCGGCGAGACAGAGCAAATAATCTGGTCGCCGTGGATCGGCGCGTTCTGCAAACTTGTCGCTGAGTGGCATGAGCAGAAAGAGGCACAGAGGCTGAGTGGTCCAGCCGATCTATAAACTGGGAGCGTTAGACGGTGACACTACGCGAACTCGGGCAGTCGATAACGGACCGGTGGGATGCCTACCTTACTGAGATTGCGACGGAGCACGTGCTGGATTGGAGCATCGGGCACCTGGTCCTAACCTTTGTCGGTGGCGCTATCGGTTTCAGTTTGATCATGGGACTGATTGGAGCCGTTGTGGCGGTTGCGTTCCTGTGGCTGGCACCGGTCTGGAAGAAGACTGGTCTACCTGCTACCATGGAACGCCTGGACAAGAGGTTTGGACCGCATGTTGCCGGGGTGTTTGCTGTTGTTGGGAGCATCGCCTTCTTCAGCGTATTATTGCTGCTGATAGCCCTCTTAGAGAAGATGGCACAGCGGTAGCGAATGCTGGCGTGTCACCTGAACGGAGAGCAAGCATGCAATACTTTGACTTCATCGAAACCAGTGCCGGGGTCACCGTCGTTCCTCTGTCGGATCGACTTACGACCGCTTCCCTATCTGCCAAGGAAATCAACAGTCAGGTTCAGGCTTTGAAGGAAGACCTGGACCGTGTGGCCAAGAGGATGAAGGCCGCTATCTCGGAGCCTAAGTCACTTGGGTTGCATACTGAGGGCCATTCCTGAAAGACCCTGGTTGACCGATTCTCTGTGGGCAATCCTATGGCGGGATCACCCACCAAAATCGGTCACCAAGGGATGTCATTCTGGACACAATTTTCGGGGTCTTGGACACAAGAGTGGATTTTGACGCCTCCACGGAATCTCTAGTAGTATGATTTTAAAAACTTATTTCCCTTGAGAGTTTTGCGGTCGCGTCGATTCCAGGGTCGCCCACCATTTTCCCGATGGTGCAAACGAAGAACCGGACCCCTGGTCCGCGGTTCCGCATTTCTGGTGGATCGGCGTTCGTTTGCTTGCTCCGCAAGCCCAGGCAAAGGAATCACTCGCCAGAACAGGGCTTTCATGCAATGTTAATGCCATTAACAAAGCCCGGAGGTCACATGGATCGTCGCAGCTTCACCCTTGGCTCGCTTGGCCTGGCCGCCGGTCTGGCAACCCCCATGCCAGCGCTGTCCCAGACACCTTCCTATCGCGGACCCAATGTCATCCTCGTCCGCTTTGGCGGCGGTGTCCGGCGGGCCGAAACTATCGACGAGGCCACAACCTGGGCCCCCTATCTGCGCCACGTCCTCGCCCCGCGCGGCACCTTCATTCCCGACCTCCGCATCGACCGGCTTGAGGGGGTGAACACCTCACATGCCGAAGGGACGCTGAACCTGCTGACCGGGCGCTACCTGGCCTATCGTGACGCCAGTGAGTTCCTGAACGACCGGCTTGAACCGACCGAGCCCACGCTTTTTGAATACCTCCGCCGGGCCTTCGACATTCCTTCGCACCAGGTGCTCTTGGTCAATGGCGAGGACCGCCCGCAGGAAGAATTCTTCACCTTCGGCGCCGGTGACCATTTCGGCATCGACTTCCGGTCGGAAATGCTCAGCCTGCATCGCTACAAGCTCTATCGCACGCGGATGCAACTCGCCGAAGGGGGGCTGACGGATGAAGCCCGCCTGGCACTGGAGGCGGAGCGCACGCGTCTTCTGACCATCGACCCGCGCGGTGCCACGCCCGAGCCATCGGCCGAGGTCGAGGCCTTCTGGGCGCGCTGGCGGCGTGACTTCGGCGACAGCGGGTTCAAGAACCCCCGGGGCGACCG
The DNA here is from genome assembly GCA_016792685.1 of Tabrizicola sp. GTDB lineage: Bacteria > Pseudomonadota > Alphaproteobacteria > Rhodobacterales > Rhodobacteraceae > Tabrizicola. The sequence goes on from JAEULQ010000030.1 coordinate 20,767, forward strand.
GCTGTTGACTGAACTCAGCATCCGCGCCCTGCGTGAACTGCAGCCTCGCCTGCTGATGGTGAACTATCAGGACCCGGACTATGTCCACTGGGGCAATCCCAGCCACTATACCCGGGCCATCGCCATCATCGACGAGGGCCTGCAGCGGCTGGTCAGCGCTGTCGACGCCAGCCCCTTCTACCGCGACAACACAATCTTCGTGATCACGCCAGACTGCGGCCGCGACGCCAACCCGCTGGCCGAAGTGCCGTTCCAGCACCATTTCAACTCTCGTTCGGCGCACGAGACCTGGGCCGTGATCTTCGGCCCGGGCATCGGCAAAGGCGTAATCGACAAACCCATCGACCAGTCCGCCATCGCACCCACCATTGCCGCTGCGATGGGCTTCATGGCCTCCCGCGCCGAGGGCAGCGCCATCGAGGGGGCCTTCCTGTGACCCATTTCCCAAAGCCCATCCTGACCCCGGCAAGCTATGGCCCGGGTCGCCTGGTCAGCCTTGGCCATCTCGTGCGGAATGCCGTGTTCGGCACTTTGCTCTGCACCGGGCCGGTCACTGCGCTTGTCGCGCTTGGCTGGCTGACGCGACGGTCCGGCCATGTCGCCCGCAGCCGGTTCGGCGCCGCGGAAGAAGCCCCCGGCTGGCTTCTTGGCCCGCGTGAGACCGGCGGCCGCCCCAGCAGCCGCACCGCGCGGTATCTCGGCGGCCTTGCGGCAAACATCCGCTCCGGGCTCTTGGCCCTTGTCGCGCTCCTGGCCTGGACCCTGCCCTTCTCGCTCTTGTGGCTCGGGGCATGGTGGGCTGGGTGGGAGAATTCGTTCAACAAGGGCTACGAGCAGGCCTTTGTCGGGCCCTCGGTCTTCCTGCTCGGCGCGCTGGTCGCTGCCCTGATCCTGCCCGCCCTGCCGCTGATGCTTAGCCATCTTGCCGCCGAAGACCGCCTTTCGGCAGCCTTCGAACTGCGCCGCCTGCGATCCCTGATCGCGCAATCCGGCTGGCGTGTCCCCGCTCTGGCCTTGCTGGTCGCGGGATTTGCCCTGCCCTTCGCCGGCGCACGCGGTCTCATCACCACCGCGACCGACTGGGCCCCCTGGATCGAGGATCTGACCCCAGACCAACTGGCCGCCCTCAAGAGCCGGATCACGCTGGCGCTGGCCCTTCTGGCATTTGCAACCGCCTGGATCATCCGGGCTCTGGCCACCCGCATCTATGCAACGGCGGCACCCCTGGCCGCAGGCCTGAAGCCCGGCCTTTGGGACGGCGCTCAGGCCGCCGAAGCCGCCATGCCGGCCAGGGCGCGCTCCAGGCTGATGACAGCGGTCTGGTACGGGTCGGCGATGGCGATCACCCTTGGCCTTGCCTTCCTGATCCTTGCTGGTCAGTTCCTCGACCATGCCTGGTGGCGCTGGATCTTCCATCCCGCGCTGACCCTGCCCTGGGCGGGCTAGACCGGGCCACGCATTCAGATCTCAAGCTGGAACTCGGCCAGCCCGTTGTCCTTGCCGTTGATCCGCAGCGACAGGCCATGCAGACCCGCATAGTACCGCCGCGTCGTCACCGGCACGATCCCATGCGTCCGTGTCAGCGTGACCGTCTCGCCCCCGGCAAGCACAATGCGCTTCCATTTGAAGACCTTCTGCGAACGCGGCCCGCGCTGGCGGCAAAGATGCAGCACATAGTCGATCACCAGATCCTGCCGGTCCGCGCTGGTCGAACGCAGCTCTACCTCAAACTCCAGCGCCTGCCCCAGCCGCAGCCGGGGTGGCCCAAGCCGCAGGGCGACCAGCTCGACTTGTGGCGGGGCCAGACCAAAGGCCCGCATCGCACCGGGATGGCCCGACTTTATCAGCGAGCGGCAGGCATGACGCACTAGCCTTTGGCGGGAAGGGCCCGCGCCCCGCAGCCAGTCCGCTGCCAGGTCCGCGACCAGATCGGGATGATCCTTGGCGATGTCGTTCAGGCTGTTTGCGACCGAGCGGCGGACATAGTCGCTGTCGTCGTCCCGCAATGCCTGCAGGATCGGCAAAAGCGGCGTCGGATCGGCGATCAGCCCAGGCAATCGCATCGCCCAGGGCAGGCGCGGCCGCGTCCCTTCCGAGACCAGCCGCCGCACATGCGGGTTCGGGTCCAGGACCCAGCCCCGCATCAGCCTCAGCGCCCGGTCCTGATCCGCCCGCAGAAATGGCCGCACGTCGAATTCGGCCGAAAAGCGCTTGGTCATCTCCTTCAGAAGCTGAAGCGCCGCCTCGAACTCTGGCAGGCCGCACTGCCCGACCACCGCGCAAAGTGGCAGTATCGCCCAGCCGCGCAGACCCTCCGCGTCGCTTCGCTTCCCGGTCTGGGCATCCTCGTCCGGGTGCAGCATCGCGCGGATCACCGCAAAACGCGCGGCAAGCTCTCGCGGCAGAACCTCATCCAGATGCCGCGCGATCAGGTTCGAGCGTTCCTTCAACTCCAGCTTCGGCAGCTCGGCCAGGACCGCCCCTTCAAACCCGGCACGGTCGAAATCGGGCAACTGCCGGGCCAGATTCAATCCGATCCAGCCGACGAGCTCTGGCGAGAACAGGGACTTGAGCGGCTCCATCGCAACCTAACCCCGACCTTTTGCCACGACCGGCGCGGCTAGCGTTCTGCCAAAGGCCAGCCAGGAAAAGCGGTGCAGGGTGACAGTCATCAAAGGCTCCAGATTGAACGGACAGCCCCTTCTATCGACATATATGTCATTGAATGGCATATTTGTTTGGTGCCCCGCCTTTCCACCCTCGACCGGCTTGACCGGCTGGAACATCTGACCGCCGCGCTGAAGTCGGGCGAACGGCTGACCCAGCACGGGCTGGCCGAAAGCCTCGGGATCAGCCTGCGCACGCTCAGCCGCGATATCGAACTTCTGCGCCGACAGGGCCTGCCGATCGAAGCCGATCGCGGTCGCGGTGGCGGTCTGCGCCTGTCACAGCGCTGGGGCGTGGGGCGGCTGGCGCTGAGCTATGCCGAGGCTGTCGACCTGTTGATCAGCCTGGCCATCGCCGAACAGATGGGCTCGCCCCTCCTCCTGTCGAACCTCGCCAGCACCCGGCGCAAGCTGATTGCTTCGTTCTCGCCCACGATGACAGCGCAGATCGCCGGGCTCAAGGCGCGTATCCGCGTGGGAAGACCGGCAGTCCCGTCGCTCGTCACCGCGGCTGCAGCTCCCCTGCCCGAGGTCACCGCCGCGCTTAACCAGGCTTTCCTGAGCCAGCTTTGCCTTGCGATCACATATCGTGCGCCGGATGGTCAGCACTCGCATCGGGTCATACATCCGCATTACCTGATGCTCAGCGCCCCGGTCTGGTACGTCCTTGCCTGGGACGAGCTTCGGGGCGACACCCGAACCTTTCGCTGCGACCGGATCACCGGCGCAAGGGTCGAGGACGACCAACCCTTCAAGCTGATGCCCTTCGCCCGGTTCGAGGCCGCACTCGCCGGCATCGCCACGATCTGATCGCAATGGCGCGCGGCCGGGCGGCCCATACGTGCCACGAAAACGAAAACGGCGGGAATGATCCCGCCGTTCCGCACCGGATGACACTTGGCCGCAACGCCTGTTTTCCCCAGACGCCTGGGCCGCATCACCCGGTGAATCGCCCTTGCCGGTCACCGGACTTCGGCGTTAAACACATCACTCTTGAACATGGAGAGGCACAGGGCGGTAAAGCAGTTTGGGGGCGCGATCCGACGTATGGACAAGAAACGTGCGCCAAATTCCCGGGATCAAGGACACGGGAGCAAGAGACCGCGCTGAACGGAAAGGCTGCGTAGCCTCGCCTCGTTCAATCGCTCCCCCCTCGTCCTCCCAGCGTTGAAGGGTGCGACGGTGCCCGTTCAGTTCTTTTCGCCAGCAGGGGACGTCTCGGCAACGGGGGCCGGGGTGATCAGTACGTCAGGCTGACCGGAAACAGTGTCTTCGACCGGCATTGGAAGGATCTTGTCGGTCTGCTGCGCCATATCGGGATTGGTCGGCTTGTCGGAGTTCATCAAGGAACCCTCCATCACACCGCAGGGAAATACCTTGCGGATAGAACAGAGCTAAGCGCTTTGCGGGACGTCACAAGAGCGGGCAGTCGGCTATCGCATAGGGCGAGGGGATGATTGCAAAGAATTCCTGCCAGGCCGGACCAATCCACGCTTCGACCCTGGCCGCGCAGCTCTGCCCCTCTTGCGAAGGTGCAATCGGGATGCCACACCAACGGCGAAACCACGCGGTACCGCCATGTCCTTCTCTACCCATTTTACCCACGCCATCACCCGCCGTCCGGCGGCCTCGATCATCCAGGGCCTGCGGGCGGTCGATACCGGCAATCCCGACCTTGCCTTGATGCAGGCGCACCACGACGCCTATATCGCTACCCTGCGGGAAACCGGCGCGACGGTGGTGGAACTTCCCGCGCTTGACGCCTATCCCGACAGCGTCTTTGTCGAGGACACCGCACTTTGCCTGCCACAGGGCGCCGTGATCATGCGTCCCGGTGCCCCCTCGCGTCTGGGCGAGGCTGCGGAAATGGCCCCACATCTGCGCGCGCTGTACAGCCAGGTGGTCGCGATCACCGGCGCGGACAGCTTCATCGAAGGCGGCGACATTCTGGTCACCGAACGGGAAATCCTTGTCGGCCGCTCCGCCCGCACCAACGCCGAGGGCATCGCCGAACTCACCCGCCTCGTCACCCCCTGGGGCCACAAGGTCCGCGAAGTCCACACGCCCCCGGGTGTGCTGCATTTCAAGACGGACTGCTCGCTTCTCGACAAGGACACGGTGCTCTCCACAAAGCGCCTGTCCGCCTCAGGCTGCTTCGCCGGCTACAAGGTGATCGACGTGGCCGAGGGTGAGGAAGCCGCCGCAAACACGATCCGCTTCAACGACCTGGTCCTGATGCCCGCAGGTTTCCCCAAGACCCGCGCGGCGATCCAGGCCGCCGGATTTGCGGTGCGCGAGATCGGCAATTCCGAATGCGCCAAGCTTGACGGCGGCATGTCCTGCCTGTCGCTCCGCTTCACCCCCCGATGAGCTACAACCTCCTCGCCATCTGTCAGGCGGGCAGGCTGGAGCACGAGGCAATCCTCCTTGCCGCCTCGCTCCGCCATTCGGACCCCGACTTCCGGGGCACGCTTTTCATCGCCGAGCCGCAACCAGGCCCGAAATGGCGCGACGACCCCCGGATGTCGGACCGGACGCGCAAGGTGCTGACCGGGCTTGGCGTCACGATCCTGCCTTTCGAGACCCGCGCCTTCGGGTCGGATTACCCGCATGGTAACAAGATCGAGGCCCTGGCCGCCCTGCCCGAGGCGCCCTTCCTCTTCCTCGACACCGACACGCTGATCACCGGTCCCCTCAGCGAGGTTGCCTTCGATTTCAGCCGGCCTGCCGCGTCGATGCGCCGCGAAAACACCTGGCCGAAGATCGAGCTTTACGGACCCAGCCTCACCCAGACCTGGAAAGCGCTTTACGACCGGTTCGATCTGGACTTCGCGAGCTCCTTCGACCTGACCCATCCCGACGACTACTGGCAGCGTTACCTCTATTTCAACGCCGGATGGTTCTTCCATGAAAGCCCCCGCGCTTTCGGCAACCGCTTCCTCGCCTGGGCCAAGAACATCCGCGACAACCCGCCCCAGGAACTGGTCTGCCAGGAACTCTACCCCTGGCTCGACCAGATCACCCTGCCGCTTGTGGTCCATTCCTTCGGCGGCGGCCGCCCGGGGCCGGACCTCGCCCCGCTGGATGGCAGCGCAACATGCCACTACCGCACTCTGCCGCTGCTCTATGCCAGGGAAAGCGACCGCGCCGTCGAGCTACTGGAAACCCTGGCCAACGATGCCGAACTCCGCCCCGTTCTGCGGCACTGGGGCGCGCTGAAACGGATGGTCCTTCAGGGCGAGGGCGCCAAGGCCCGCGCGCTCTTCGACCGTGCGAACCTGCCGCGCCGCGAACAGATGATCCGCAATACGCTGAAACGCGAAGGCCTCTGGGTGCGCTGATCTCTCAGGCGAAAGCGATTTCTTCAAAGAAATCGCACCGGAGCCTTCAAAGGCTCCGGACCGGAATTTTCGAAAATTCCGGCCCGCGTAGTCACAAGCCCTCTGTCACAACTCCATCGTGACGACCGGCCAAAGCGACAGGACCAAGAGAACCGCCATGGTCCAGTTGAAGGCGCGCAGCCGCCCCGGCCCTTCCAGCCAGCGCCGCACGCCCTGGCCCGCCCCGGCCCAAAGCGTGATCGACGGCAGGTTCACCAGCGCAAAGACCCCCGCCACCGCTGCATAGGCCCAGACCGAAGGCGCGCTCACATAGGCCGACACCGCCCCCAATGCCATGGCCCAGGCCTTCGGATTCACCCACTGAAAGGCCGCCGCCTGCAGAAAGGTCATCGGGGCGGGTTTCGCCTGCCCCGCGCCCGGACTGCCGGCATTGGCGATCTTCCAGGCCAGCCACAGCATGTAGGCCACCGAGACCGTCTTCAGAATCATGAGAGCTGGAGGCCAGGCCTTGAACACCCCGGCAAGCCCGAGTCCGACCAGGAACACCATCACCGAATGCCCGACGCTGATCCCCAGCATATGTGGGAGCGTCCGGCGGAAGCCGAAATTCACTCCGCTTGCCAGCAGCATCATGTTGTTCGGCCCCGGGGTGACCGAGGTGACAAAGGCGAAGCCCAGCAGGGCAAGGAACAGATCATATGTCATACCTGCAATCCTGTGCTGCCTGGCGCGACAAGAGATTGCAAAGATGTCGCTTTATCAACTATCTTCACAACAAATGACCAAGCTTGATGAGATTGATCACCGAATATTGCGTGAACTGACGCGCGATGCCCGGCAGTCCAACCTCGCGCTGGCCGACCGTGTCGGGCTTTCGCCTTCGGCGTGCCTGCGCCGGGTCCAGACGCTGGAGCGTATCGGCGTGATCAAGGGCTACCGTGCCGTCCTCGATCTTGACCGGCTGGGCATCGGCTTTACCGCCTATGTGACCGTCGGCCTCAACAACCACACGAAAGCCAGTCAGGAAGCCTTCGAGCGAGCCATCGCCCGGGCGCCCCAGGTCCGCGAATGCCACAACATCACCGGCACGGTGGAATACCTCCTGCGGATCGAAACCACCGATCTTGCTGCCTACAAACACTGGCATACCGAGGTTCTGGGCGTTCTGCCGCAGGTCCAGTCGATCACCACCTTTGTCGTCATGGGCAGCCCCAAGGACGAACGGGCCTAGGCGACCAGCCGGTCCAGACCCTCGGCCACGGCAAAGTCCACTTCGGACAACCCGCCGATCTCATGCGTGGTGTAGGTCACCCGGCAATACCCCCAGCCAAAGGCGATGTCCGGGTGATGCCCGGTCTTCTCGGCATACCAGGCACAAAGGTTCGCCAGTTGCACGGGCTTGGCGAACCCCTTGAAGGCGAAGGCGCGGGTGACGCTGGTCACTTGGGGATCGAGCACCCAGTCACCATGCAGCGCTGCCATCCTGGCGCGGCAAGCGGCGGGTTCCAGTTTCGGCGTGGCTTCGGAACAGGGCAGGCAGACGGACGCAGTCATCTCAGGCAATCTCCAGCTTCGAGGGATATTTCGGCGCATGAAGGCCCAGGCGCCGGGCCGTGGCCACATCGGCCAAGAGGTCGCGGTCTGCGGCTGCAAAGAGGTCATCGAGCCGTTCGATCACAAAATATACCGGCTGGTGGATGTCGATCCGGTAGGGCGTGCGCAGGATGTCGATCACGTCGAAGGGCCGCAGTTCCGGCCCCTGCCCCACGGCCCAAAGAAGCTCGGACGGCGATGAGGCCAGGCCCGACCCCAGCGTCTTGATCTCACCGTCCTCGACCGTCAGCCCGAACTCGATCGAGAACCAGTACAGCCGGATCAGCCAGGCATAATCCTCTTTCGCGGCCCGAAGGCCGGCCTCGCCAATCGCCTGAGAAAAACCCGCGAAGCGCGGGTCGGTCAGCAGCGGCGTGTGGCCAAAGATTTCATGAAAGATATCAGGCTCTTCGATGTAGTCGAAATCCTTGCGACTGCGGATGAAGCTTGCGGCCGGAAAGCTGCGCTCGGCAAGCATCCGGAAGAAACGCCCGAAGGAAATCAGCGCCGGAACCGGCACCACCTGCCAGCCGGTCCGGGCCATCAGCTTCACCGACAGATCCGGACATTGCGGCACCCGGGTCCGGGGCATGTCCAGAAGGGCCAGCCCCTTCAGGTAGGGCGCGGCGGCATGCGCCTCGACCATTGGCCATTGTCGCGCGACAAGGTCGGTCCAGACCGCATCTTCCTCGGCCGTATAGGCAATCCGCCCGGCGGCATCGGGCTCCTTGGCAAGATAGCTTGTCGGCATCGAGGCTCCTCCCTGCGCCAGATGTCCAAGCATTTTCCGGATTCTATGGATTCTGATTTCTTAATTGGCCCATTCAGATCACAATAAGGGTACATCATGCCCCAATACAGCCAAAGTAATGCAATCCTATTCCCTAGATGACGCCGACCGCCGCATCCTCACCGCCCTGCAACGCGACAGTACGCTGTCGATCCAGCAACTGGCCGAGATCACCGGCATGTCCACCTCGCCCTGCTGGCGCCGGGTCAAGGCTCTCCGCGAAGCCGGGGTGATCCGGGGCGAGGTGGCGCTCATCGACCGACGCCGCGTCGGGATGGGCACGCTTGCCTACATCCATCTGTCCCTCGTCGACCATTCCGAAACCACGATCCGCCGCTTCGAGGATTTCGCCCAGCGCCACGACCGCGTGGTGGAATGCGCCACGATCACCGGGGCCGACGACTATGTCATCAAGGTCATGGCCCAAGACCCCGAGGATCTGGAGCGCTTCCTGATGCGCGATCTGCTCTCACTCGGCCTCGTCCGCGCCTCGACCACCCATTTCGTCCTGCGCCAGACCAAGTACACGACCGCCGTGCCGCTGGATTGACAAGCGACCGAAACCCGGCACCTTGCAGGCAAAAGGGGGGACCACGATGACCGTCTGCTATACCACCGACCGCATGCTGCATTTCGGCGATTGCGACATCTCGGGCACGGCCTATTACCCGGCCTACCTCAACATCCTGAACGGCGTGGTCGAAGAGTTCTGGGCACATATCGGCTGGCCCTGGCACGAGATCATCTGGAACGAACGCTGGGGCACGCCCACGGTCCACCTCACTTGCGACTTCTCCAAACCCTCGTTCTTCGGCGACACGCTCACCTTCCGCCTCACGATCTTGAAGGTCGGCAAGTCCTCGGTCCGCCTCAGGCACACCATCCATTGCGGCGACGAACACCGCTGGTCGGTCGAACAGGTCCTGGCCGCAAGCTGGCTGGACAAGCACACTTCGATGCCCTGGCCCGATGCTGTCAAAGCCAAGCTCGAAAGCCTGATGGCTAAGCCCGAGCCCGAACACCGCCCGGTCAGCCGGCCCGAGACCTAGCTCCGCGCCTTGGCGATATCCTCGGCATTGCCGATGATCAGGCTCTTGCCGGAATAGATGTCGCCCGTCATCTGCAAGGCCAGCCGTTCGGCATCCCGCTTTTTCACGCCCTCGGCGATCTCGGTGATCTCGTCGGGATCAATGCCCAGCACTTCCAACACCTCGCTGCCAAGCGCCAGGGCAGAATGGAAGACTTCGCGCATCTGGTGATCCACCCCCTCTTTGATCAGCTCCAGCGCATGCGCCCGGTCCCAGGCCCGGGCCAGGACCGCAGCATTCGGAAATTCGTGCTTCACCAGCTTGGCGATCCTGGTGGTGATCTCGCGCTTGTCCGTCGCGATCACGATGGCCCTTGCCGTCCCGGCGCCTGCAGCCTTCAGGATATCCAGCCGCGTCCCGTCCCCGAACCAGACCTTGAAGCCGAAGGTCTCGGCCGCGCGGATCATCTCGGGGTCATCGTCGATGATGGTGATCGAACATTTCCGCGCCAGAAGCGGCTGGCTCGCCACCTGTCCGAAACGCCCGAAGCCGATGAACAGAACCGAGCCGGTGAGCCCGTCCGGCGCCTCCAGCCCCTCGGTCGATATGACAGGGGCAGATTTGAACCGGTCATGCAGGATCACCATCAACGGCGTCAGCACCATCGAAACGATGACGATCGCATTCAGGATCGCGTTGTTCTCGGCGTTCAGAAGCCCGACCGCCAGCGCCGCCGAATAAAGCACAAAGGCAAACTCGCCGCCCTGCGCCATCAGGACAGTGCGCTCCAAGGCCTCGGGGTGGCTCGCCTTGTTTACCCGCGCCACCGCGTAGATGATCGCCGATTTCAACCCCATCAGGGCCGCGACAGAAACCGCGACCAAGGCCCAGTTGTCCGCAATGACCGACAGGTCCAGCGCCATGCCCACGGCGAGGAAGAAGAGCCCCAGAAGGATGCCCCGGAACGGCTCCACATCCGCCTCCAGCTGGTGGCGGAAGCTACTCTCCGACAGAAGAACCCCCGCGAGAAACGCCCCCATCGCCGTGGAAAGCCCACCAAGCTGCATCCAGAGCGCGGCTCCAAGGACGACCAGCAGCGCCGCCGCCGTCATCACCTCCCGCGCCCGGGACGCCGCCAGCAGACGGAACATCGGGTTCAAAAGGTAGATCCCCGCCACCACCAAGGCCGCGATCGCCCCCAGACCGATGGCCACGCCCTGCAGCCGGTCCATCAGCGTCACATCCTCTCCCCCCGGGGCCAGAAACGCGACCAGCGCCAGAAGCGGCACGATGGCCAAATCCTCCAGAAGCAGGATCGACACGATCCGCTGGCCTTTCGGGGACGAAATGTCGTTTCTCTCCTGCAGCATCTGCATGACGATCGCGGTCGAGGTCAGCGTGAACCCCGCCCCCGCCACCAGCGACCCGGCGTAGGGATATCCAAGGGCCACTCCGACCAGCCCAAGCAGAGCCACGCAGAGGAGCACCTGCACGAGCCCTAGGCCCACAATATCCCGCCGCATGGCCCATAGCTTCGACGGTTCCATCTCCAGCCCGATGATGAACAGGAACATCACCACGCCCAGCTCGGCGACGTGCAAGATCGCCATCGGGTCCGAGAAGAGCCCAAGGCCAAACGGCCCGATCACCAGCCCAGCCGCCAGGTATCCCAAGACCGACCCGAGGCCTATCCGCTTGAACACCGGCACCGCAACCACAGCCGCGCCAAGCAGCGTCACGACCGAGACCAGATCGACCCCTGCGGATTCCGTTGCCATGCTACCTGCTCCTGCCACTTCGGTGGCAAGAATGGCGGGTTGTCCGGCAATGGCAATCGGTTTCCGACAGTGTTTGCCGGGACCAACTCAGTGCGCGCTCAGGTTCCCGGCACCATGCAGTCGTTCGCATCCATCGTGAGCACCGGATCGGTCGGTTTGCACTGATCCGATCCCAGCGGGTAGGTTCCGGGATTGGAACAGGCGGAGAGGCCAAAAAGCGCCGCCAACAACGCAATGGTCATGAACCGAGCCATGATTTTCCCCTGATTTGCACGACAGGCTATTCTGTCAGCGGGAAGCGTAGTTACACTCCGCAAGCCCGCATTGACGCAAGTCAACCGTGGGCCTCGCGCATCGGGCCGCGGGTTCACCCCTCGAACACGCTTTCCATCCGAGCGAACCCCTTCACCTCGATGGGATTGCCACTCGGGTCGCGGAAGAACATCGTCCATTGCTCCCCCGGCTGGCCCTGAAACCGCACCTGAGGCGGCAGGACGAAGTCCACCCCCGCCGCTGTCAGCCGGTCGGCGAGCACCCTCCAATCTGGCAGGTGCAAGACCAGCCCCAGATGCGGCATCGGGACCAGCTTGTCGCCCACCTTCCCGGTATTCGTCGTCTTGAACGGCTCACCCAAGTGCAGGCTGATCTGATGGCCGAAGAAATCGAAATCGACCCAGGTCTCGGTTGATCGCCCCTCCCGGCAGCCCAGGACGCCACCATAAAAGGCCCGAGCCTCGTCCAGGCTGGTGACGTGATAGGCCAGATGGAAGGGGGTCAGCATGCTGCGGGCTCCGGTTTCAAGCGCGCTGATCCAAGCATGAAAGCCCTTCCGGCTGCAACGATCCTTCCGCGGCATCTTGCGGGCAGAGATGAAGATTCCGTAAACGCTCGCAAGCAATACGTTGTTTTCTTTATATAATGATGATCTGTCCACTGTGGACACGTCCCCGTTGCCAGCCGCCCCGATCCCTCCTACCCTCGCCCCCAAACAATGGAGGATCCCATGACCGACAGACCCCTTGGCTTCGAGACGCTCGCCATTCATGCCGGCACCGCCCCCGACCCCGCCACCGGGGCCCGCCAGGTGCCGATCTACCAGACCACCGCCTACGTCTTCCGCGACGCCGACCACGCCGCCAAGCTCTTCAACCTGCAGGAAGTGGGCTACATCTACTCCCGCCTGACGAACCCGACCGTGTCGGCACTCGCGAACCGGGTCTGCGCCCTGGAAGGCGGGGCCGGTGCCATCGCCTGCTCCTCGGGCCATGCCGCCCAGATCATGGCGCTCTTCCCGATCATGGCCCCGGGCCGGAACGTCGTGGCTTCGACCAAGCTCTACGGCGGCACGATTCAGCAGTTTTCCAACACGATCCGCAAGTTCGGCTGGTCGGCCAAGTTCGTCGACTTCGACGACCCCAAGGCCATCGAGGCCGCCATCGACGCCGACACCCGTGCCCTCTTCTGCGAGACGATCTGTAACCCCGGCGGCGCGCTATCCGACCTGCCGATGATCGCCCGGGTGGCTGACCAGGCGGGCATCCCACTCATCGTCGACAACACCACCGCCTCGCCCTACCTCTGCCGCCCGATCGAGCACGGAGCGACGCTGGTCGTCCATTCGGCCACCAAGTACCTGACCGGCAACGGCACCGTGACCGGCGGGATTGTCGTCGACAGCGGCAAGTTCAACTGGTCGGCCGATGACAAGTTCCCCTCGCTCAGCCAGCCAGAGCCCGCCTACCACGGCCTCGTCTTCCACCCGACGCTCGGCAACATGGCCTTCACCTTCCACTCCATCGCCATCGGGCTCCGCGACCTCGGGATGACGATGAACCCGCAAGGTGCCCACTATACGCTGATGGGGATCGAGACCCTGGCCCTTCGGATGGACCGCCATGTCCAGAACGCCCAAATCGTGGCCGAATGGCTGGAACAGGACCCGCGGATCGGCAAGGTCACCTACCCGGGCCTCAAGTCCTCGGCCTATCATCACCTGGCGCGAAAGATCACGCCCAAGGGGCCAGGGGCGCTGTTCACCTTCAGCGTCAAGGGCGGGTACGAGGCCTGCGTCAAGCTGATCGACAACGTCAAGCTCTTCTCCCACGTCGCGAACCTGGGCGACACGCGGAGCCTGATCATCCATTCGGCCTCGACCACCCACCGCCAGCTTTCCGAAGAGGCGCAGATCAAGGCGGGCGCCGCGCCCGATGTCGTGCGGGTCTCGATCGGGATCGAGAACGTCGAGGACATCATCGCCGACCTGGATCAGGCGCTGGCCAAGGCCACGGCCTGACCCGAATTGCCGCCGCTCAGCCCCCTACAGCGGGCTCGAGCGGCGGCGCCACGAACATGCCCTTGGGCAGCGGCTCGAGCCAGCCGATTTCGGCCCCGACCACGACAGGCTGGCCCGGGGTCCAGTCGAGCCGCAGCCGCAGCGGGCGACAGATCTGACCCACACCCTCGGCGGCGCAAGCCTCGCTGACGGCGGTCATGGCGACTGTCAGGGCGGCACGGGCATCGGCCGTGCCTTGGGCGCCGGCCTCCGGTGCCAGCCGCAAAACTTCGGTCCGGAACACATGTGCAGCCAGATCGGGCAATTCGGACCCTTCGTCGTTCATGCGATAGACAAGCTCCACCCGGAAGCGGGCGGTGCCAGCGGCCAGATCGACGCTGTCTTCCACCACACGCGCCGAATTGACCGCACAGTCTGCCGCATTGGCCTGCCGCAGGACGTCACACAGCCCTTCTGCAACCTTTGGCGCGCGGATGTCGGCCAACACTTGCAGGAAGGTCGTATCGGGCAGCTTTTCGTCCTCGACCAGCAGATCCTCAAGCCGGGCCTGCAGCGTGATCTCGACCGTGCGGTCCGGCACGAACCGTTCCTGGACCAGATAGGCGCGGACATCACGCTGCGCCACAAGACCACCGGTTGGCGCAATCAGCCAGCTTTGCCGCGTCACCGGGGCTTCGGGTGCCGTTTCGGGCATCTCGACCGTCTCGGCCACGGGCATCGACTGCCAGTATTGCCAGCCCGCTGCGCCGAACCCCACGGCCATCAGCAGCAACCCGGTGCCAATCAGAAGACGCAGCATCAAAACTTCGCCCCCTGGCGCAGATAGGCGAGATCTCCAAAGGCAAAGGCCGTCGCGATGGCCTTGACGCGGCTGGCAAAATCCTCGCCTTCGGGAACTTGGCCGCTGATCTCGAAATAGGTGTCCTGGGTCGTGCGGATGCGTCCGCCCTGGATCGACGCATAGGCCGCCTTGGGGTCGGCCTCGCCCGGAACCGGCCCGACGACCGAGATCGTCCCAGCGTCGAAACCGGCCCTTGTATCCTGGGCCGTGACGCCGAAACTGTCGCGGAACCAGATGTCATAGGCTGCGGTTGCCTCGTTCATGACGGCAAGTTTCGCCTCGCCCTCGGCCTTGTAGGATTCCGGGCCGTTGTTCAGCGCTTCAAAGAACTGGTGTCCGGGGTTCAGTCCGTAGAAGGGCCGGATTCCGCATTCGGCAAGGCCTTCCTCAAGGATCACCTCGACAGGAACCACGGGATCAAGGTTAGCAACCCCGGCCTGATCGCCGCCCAGAAGGACAACCCGTTCAATCCTTGCGCCTTCGGCCAGATGGATGTTCCAGATCCGGTTGCCGTATCCGTTCACCAGGACCAGATAGACCGGCGCGCGGGTTTCGGTCACGGCGACATCATAGGCTTCGTAGCTGGGCCCGCGTGCTTCCGAAGCCAGGCCTGGGCTGCCGTCACGGTAGCTGTTCACGAATGTCTGGACAGCAGCGGCAAGATGGCTGTCGTTGTAGGTGGACATGGGCAGGACAAGCCCGCTTTGGCCAGCGGTGACATGGCCGATCCTGGTACCTTCCTGCGGCAGGGTCAGCTTGCACCCGGTGATCGGACGGATCGTCGTCACCTCGGCAGGCGCGTCCGAGCCAATCCGCGTCCGATAGCCCGAGATCACATCGTCGATGTAGACCGCATGATTGCCTTCGCGCGCGGCAATCGGCCCGCGGGCCTTGAGGCCGTCGGTCGAGTCAGCCAGGAAATCGTCCGGGCTGTCGCCGTCGCCGGAAACGCCCTGCGACGTCGAGAAAATCATGCCGCCTTCCAGCGCGGCCATGATCGGCTCGGGCAGAAAGCGTTCGAAGGCCCGGGGACCAAGCGACACCAGCAGGAAGATGACAAGCGTGATCGATCCGACGATCAACATGCTGATCGGTCCGCGGATCATGGTGGTCTGCTCCTGCCTTCTTGTTCGTTCGGTGATTTTGCCGTCCGACTTGGGCCAAAACAAGGCCAAGGGGTGCGGAATCCTTGCAGATTCCGCCCTTTGTTGTCGAACAGTCAGACGGGCTTATTCGCCGATTTCGTAGGTGACCGTGACGCTTGCAACCAGCCCCAACTCGCCGCCGACGACCGGGACGGGCGACGCCGAGACGGCATCGCGATACATCGGCGCGGGATCCGTCATCGCCCCACCATCGCTGATCGACAATACCGCACCGATCTTCACGCCTGCCGCTTCGGCCAGAAGCTCTGCCTTGGCACGGGCATCGGCCACGGCTTCCTTGCGGGCCTCGTTGTAGGCAGGGTCCGGGTCAGCCAGACCAAAGGTCATGCCGTTCAGCGTGTTCGCGCCATCCGCGACGGCCGCATCCAGCACCGCCCCGGTCGTATCGAGCTTGCGGACACGGACCGTCAGCATGTTGTTGGCAACATAGCCCGAAATCGTCGGGGTCGAACTGTCGTAGCCCGTCCAGTTCGGATTGATTGACAGGTTCGAGGTCTGCATGTCGCGCGCCTCGATGCCTGAAGCCGTCAGTCGGGCGATCACGGCATCGGTCGCGGCCGAGTTTGCGGCCAGAGCAGCAGCGGCCGTATCGCCTTGCGTAGTGACGCCGATCATCAGCGTTGCCATGTCGGGCGCGGCTTCGATTGTGCCGGTCCCGGTCACACTGATGGTGCGGGTCATCGCGTCCTCGGCGAAGGCAGGTACCAGGGCGGGAAAGGCCAGGGCGGTTGAAAGGATCAGGGTGGAAAGCACACGCATGCGGATTCTCCTTGGAATGGCGTGACATTTCGCTGTTGTGACGCGCGCCGCAATGACTTCCTTGGGTGTTTTCCTTCCCTTCGGCGAAAAGCTGCTCTAATCATGCGGCAACCGGCTGGGGCACGTTCCAGCGCTGCGAAGTTCCGTGCTAGACCCGCGACATGAAACCGACATTTGCTCTAGACCTGACCCGCGACGCCATCGGGCTGTTGCACCGGACGCCGAAGGGATGGCTCTCGATCGGCGACGTTGCCTTTGACGCCCCCGATCTGGCCGAAGCGCTGGATTATCTGCGCAAGACTGCGCTTGGGCTGTCGCCCTTGGGCGTGGCGACCAAACTGATCCTGCCGAACAGCCAGATCCTCTACACCGAAGTTCACGCCCCGGGACCAAGCCGCGACGAAAAGCGCCGCCAGATCGCGGCAGCTCTGGAAGGCCGGACGCCCTACGACGTGGCTGACCTCGTGTTCGACTGGTCGGGCAAGGGCGCAACGGTCAAGGTTGCCGTCGTCGCCAAGGAAACCCTGGCTGAGGCAGAGGCCTTCGCGGTCGAGCATCGGCTCAATCCGGTCTCCTTCGTGGCGATTCCGGATGAGGGCACCTTTGTGGGCGAACCCTGGTTCGGTCCGACTGCAGCCGCGGCGAGCCTGCTGGCCGAGGATGAGACCGTAGACCGCGACCGCGAGCCGGTCACGATCCTGCATCGCGAGCTGCCCAAAGCGGCGCCAGATCCGGTGGCGGCGCCGCCTGCCGAGGTCGAAGCCCTGGCCGAGCCCGAGCCTGCCGAACCCCAAGAAGCCGAACCGCGGCCTGCCGAGCCCGAAGCAGAAGAAACCCTGCCCGGCCTCGACGAGGCGTTGAACGCCGAACTGCCCGAGGAAGCGCCAGTTCCTGCCCCGGTGGCAGTACCGGAGCCGCTGACGCCCGAGATCGAAGCGCTTCCCGAAGACCGCCCCGCGGTCGAGCCGCCCATGGTCGCGGAAACCACGGCGGCAACGGCCGAACCCGAACCCGAAACGGCAGTCACCCCCCCGGCGCCGGAACCCGAAGTGAAGGCCGAAGAGGCCGAAGCCCCATTCGCCCATGTGACGGATTCCTCTGCTTTCCCGGAATCCGACGACGAACCGGCCGCACCGACCAATGCCCGGAAGCTGAGCGTCGATGACCTTGACGACGATCTGCCGCCCGCACCGCCGTCGGCGGCGATGGTGGCCTTCGCCAGCCGCCGTGCCGCAGCCGGAAGCCCGGCTGCCCGCCCGATCGAAGGCGTAGCCCGGCCCGTCGCGCCCGGACCGTCCATTGGCAGGCCCACAGGGGTGGCGACTCGATCCGGTGCCGCAAAGGGCCTTGCGGGCCTGGTGACCGCGCCCTCCATTCCCGGCACCCGTGCCAAGCCCAAGGCCAAGGGGGCCGAGATTCCGCGGCCGACGCAGCTTGGTCCGACCACGGTCAAATCACCGGCCCGTCCCGGAGGAACATTCGGTGCGGCTGCGCCGGCCAAAAAGCGTACGAGCACTGTGTTCATGGTGCTGGTGGCGCTGCTGCTTCTGTTCCTGGCGCTGATCGGGCTTTGGTCTTCGCTTTACCTCGGCGGCGACGCACCACCTGCGGACGAGGCTGCCGCGACCGACGTCCTGCCCGGTGTCGATGACGAAATGCTCGCCGATATGCAGGATCCCGAGGGGATGACCGATCCCCTGCCCGAAGCCGAAGGTCGTGCTCTGGCCGAGGGTGACGCCGGGGCGCTGGCGACCGAAAGCCTGCCGGTGAACATCGGCGGCGATGAGGCTGCACCCGAACTGGCTGCCGATGCCGAACCTGGCGCCGAGGTTGCAGCGGCCGAGGTCCCGGCAGAAGTCGCCCCGGTTTCCGAACCCGCGCCAGACACGCTGATTGCGACCGATGTCTCGGCGGCTGCGGCTCCGGTCGAGGATCAGGACGAGATCTTCCTGTCAGCCATGGATGCGCCGCCCCCTGCGCTGGACGCACTGGCCCTTCCCGCCCTACCCGAGACGCGGGATGCCCTGCCGGATCCGCCGATGCCGCCACCGGCTCCCGGATCCGTCTATCAATTCGATGCTGCCGGCTTGTTGAAACCAACGCCCGAAGGCATCGTCAGTCCGGATGGGGTGATGCTGATTGCGGGGAAACCGCCGCTCGTCCCTCCCTCCCGCAGCGAAGTCGCATCGGCCGCCGCCCTGGCGGCCGCAGCCATTTCGCCCCCGACGGAAGTTCCGGCCGCAACGGCGGCCTCGCCCGCAGATGCGTCGCTGGTTACGGCGGGGACCGACACGACCGCAACCGAGGCAGCCCCAGTACCTTCCGATCCGGCCATGGCCGGCTTCCGGCCCCGGCCCCGACCCGAAACGCTGGTCCCTTCCGGCAATGACGGTGCCCTGCTTCCCGTCGAGACGGCCAGCGAATTTGCAGGCCTTCGCCCCCTGCCCCGGCCGACCAACGTCACGACGGCCGCAGCCGCAGCCGCACCCGCAACGGAAGAAACTGCGGGCCTTGGGGCCCAGGGCGCCTCGCTGACGGCCCAGGCCGAGGCCAAACTTGCCGAAGCCGCCGCGCTTGAGGCGCAGAACCCGTCGATCGTCGCAATTTCGATGCGCCCCGCCGCCCGCCCGCGCGATCTGAGCAGCGCGGTCGAAGCTGCTGTCGCTGCTGCGGTCCGCGAACCGGCGCCGGAAGAACAGGTGGTCGAAGTCGCCGCCGCGCCCGAGGCGAAACCGGAAGAGATCGACGAACTCAACGAGCCCGAGACCGCCAGCGCCGCGCCTGCGATCCCGACCAAGGCCAGCGTCGCCAAGCAGGCGACCTACCAGAATGCGATCAACCTGTCGAAGATCGCTCTGATCGGCACCTATGGCACGGACTCCCGCCGCTACGCTTTGGTCCGACAGTCGAACGGCAAGTACAAAAAGGTCAAGGTCGGCGACAAGATCGATGGCGGGACCGTGAAGGCGATCACCGAAACCGAGGTCCGCTACCAGAAAGGTGGCAAGCTCGTCAGCCTGAAGATGCCGAAGGTCTGACGCGCGATCTTCGCAGACCGCCCGTCAAGCCCTTGGTGCATGCCCCGCTGCTGGCACCGACGAATGGACGAAGTGCTTCAGGAGACTTCTTCGAGCGGTCTCGCCCGGACCTCAGCCCGCTGCCACCCCTGCCTCGGCAAAGGTCGCCATGCCCGAGTGGCAGGCGACTGCCCCCTGCAGCACCCCGATCGCCAGCGCCGCACCCGAGCCCTCGCCCAGCCGCAGGCCCAGCGACAGAAGGGGCGACTTGCCAAGCTTCTCCAAAAGTCTTGCATGCGCCCCTTCGGCGCTTTGATGCCCAGCCACACAGTGGTCAAGCGCCCCCGGCACCGCCTTTTCCAGCACGGCCGCCGCGGCGCAGGCGATGAAACCGTCCAGGATCACCGGAACCCGCGCCATCCGCGCACCGAGGATCGCCCCAGCCATCGCGGCAATCTCGCGGCCCCCAAGGCAGCGCAGCACCTCCAGCGGATCGTCCAGAACGGCCCTGTGGCGCTCGACCCCAGCGGCGACGGCGGCCTCCTTGCGGCGGAGCCCTGCGTCATCCACCCCGGTTCCACGCCCTGCCCAGCCGGTCCCGCCGTAAAGCGCGGTGGCGATGGCGGCGGCGGCAGTGGTGTTGCCGATGCCCATTTCCCCGGCGACGAACAGGTCGGCCTCAAGATTGACCGCCTCGTAACCCTTGCGGAGTGCGTCGATCACCTCAAATTCGCTCATCGCGGGGGCTTCGGTGAAGTCGGCCGTCGGACGGTCAAGTTCAAGCGCATGGACATCGAGCCTGGCCCCGAAAGCCTTTGCCAACTGGTTGATCGCCGCCCCGCCATGGGCGAAATTCGCCACCATCTGCACAGTCACCTCGGCCGGGAATGCCGAGACACCCTTTGCCGTAACCCCATGATTTCCGGCAAAGATCGCGATCTGCGGCTTGGCCGCGCTCGGCTTGTCTGTCCCCTGCCAGCCTGCCATCCAGATCGCCAGCGTCTCAAGCCGACCGAGCGCCCCGGGGGGTTTGGTCAACTGGCCATTCCGCGCCTCGGCCGCCGCGATGGCTGCCTGATCCGGGGCGGGGAGCTTTGCCAGAAGAGCGCGGACGTCGGCGAGGGTTTGGAACGGCATTGTCTTCTTCCCTGATTGAACCTTCTCGGGCTTGGGGCTACCTCATGGCCCAGTCCAACGCCAGCCGGGATCAGCCGCTTTGACCATGCTTCGCGACATCGCCATGCGGCTACCTGCCGATCTCTTGTCAGCCTTCGCGCTGCTGACCCGGCTGCCGCTGCCAGATCACAAAGGCACCGGAGGCTCCTCGGCCTGGGCCTGGCCGCTGGTCGGCGCGGCGCTTGGCGCGCTGGCGGCCACGTTGGCCAGTGCGGCCCTTTGGCTTGGCCTGACCCCCAGCGTGACCGCCGTCATGGTCCTTGGGCTTCTCGCGCTTCTGACCGGGGGGCTGCACGAGGACGGGCTCTCGGATACGGCCGACGGCCTTTTCGGCGGCTGGACCCGGGAACGGCGGCTGGAGATCATGAAGGACAGCCGGGTGGGCAGTTACGGCGTCCTCGCGCTGGTGCTGATTACGCTTGCCCGCTGGTCGGCCCTGACCGCGCTTCTGGTCTTTGGCGGCCACTGGGCTGCCCTGATCGCAACCGGGGCGTTGTCGCGCGCGCCCATGGCGCTGGTCATGGCACTTCTTCCGAATGCACGCGGCGAAGGGCTGAGCCATTCCACCGGCCGGCCGACAACCCAGGTCGCGCTTGTCGGTGCGTCGATGGCCCTTGCCATCGCTGTCCTCGTCGCTGGCTGGGCCGCCCTGCCGATGGTCGCCGCGGCCCTGGGGATGGGGGTCCTCGTTTCCATCACCGCGCTCCGCCGGATCGGCGGGCAGACCGGCGACATCCTTGGCGCCACTCAGCAACTGGCCGAGGCCGCCTGCCTTGCTGTTCTCTCGGCTCAGGCACGATAGCTCTGCACCCACGCAGGGCCAGACCTCTGGCCTTTGGTGTCTGGTCGGGATAGATGGGCAGCACGAGCCTGCAGGATGCCCACCATGACCGATTTCTCGGATGCCATTTCCTCGACCGAGGACATCATCGAAGACGCCCGCAACGGACGGATGTTCATTCTCGTCGACCATGAGGACCGCGAGAACGAGGGCGATCTGGTGATCCCCGCGCAGATGTGCACCCCCTCGGCGATCAACTTCATGGCCACTCATGGCCGGGGCCTGATCTGCCTGGCCCTGCCAGCCGCACGGATCGAGGCCCTAGGCCTGCCCCTGATGAGCCCGAAAAATTCCTCTCGGCATGAAACCGCCTTTACCCTGTCGATCGAGGCACGCGAGGGTGTCACCACCGGGATTTCCGCCGCCGACCGCGCCCGGACCGTTTCTGTCGCCATCGACCCGACCAAGGGCGCAGCCGACATCGCCACTCCTGGCCACGTCTTCCCGCTGCGCGCCCGTGACGGTGGCGTTCTGGTCCGCGCCGGCCATACCGAGGCCGCGGTGGACGTAAGCCGCCTTGCAGGCCTCAACCCCTCGGGCGTGATCTGCGAAATCATGAACGACGACGGGACCATGGCGCGACTGCCCGACCTGATCAGCTTTGCGCAACGGCACGGGCTGAGGATCGGGACCATCAGCGACCTCATCGCCTACCGCCGCCGCCACGATAACCTGATCTCGGAAAAGGCAGTGAAATCGGTCACTTCCGCCCATGGTGGCGACTGGCTGATGCGGGTCTTCGCCGATGAAACCCATGGCGACGAACACGTCGTACTGTCCAAGGGCGATCTTGCCGCACCCGGGCCCGTGCTGGTCCGGGTCCATGCGCTGAACCCGATGGAGGATGTCCTTGGCATCGGCGGCGAAGGCGCTCTGCCCCACGCCATGCGGATCATCGCGACCGAAGGGCGCGGGGTCGTCGTACTTTTGCGCGACACCACCATGAAGATGGTCACCCCCGGCGAACACTCGCCCCAGACGCTGCGCCAGTACGGGCTGGGGGCGCAGATTCTCTCGGCGCTTGGCCTTTCGGCCATCACCCTGGTCACCAATTCCGCCGCGCCGCGCTTTGTGGGTCTTGATGCCTATGGCCTGACCATCGCCGGCACCCGCCCGATCAAGGACTGACCCCATGGCCACTGCCGAGACGCACTATACCCTGCCGCTTCCAAGCTTTGACAAGCCGGTGAAGCTCTTGATCGTCGTCGCCCCCTATTACAAGGACATCGCCGACAACCTGGTCAGCGGTGCCAGCGCCGTGGCGACGTCCTGCGGGGCCGAGGTCGAGGTCGTCGAAGTCCCGGGCGCGCTTGAGGTTCCCTCTGCCATCGCGATGGCCGAGCGGCTGGCCGAATATGACGGCTATGTTGCGCTTGGCTGCGTCATCCGGGGCGAGACGACGCATTACGACACGGTCTGCAATGACAGCTCCCGCGCGATCAGCCTTCTGGGCCTGCAGGGCGCCTGCATCGGAAACGGGATCCTCACGGTGGAAAACCGCGCTCAGGCCGAGGTCCGTGCCAACCCCAGAGGCCAGAACAAAGGCGGCGGTGCCGCGGCGGCAGCCTTGCACCTGATCGCGCTTTCGCGCAAATGGGCCGGAAAATCCAAGGGGATCGGTTTCCGGGCATGACTTCCGAAAAAGCGCAAGATCGGGGCCAGCAGAAGCGGCAGATGAAATCCGCCGCCCGGCTTTATGCCGTGCAGGCGCTTTTCCAGATGGAAGCCTCGGGACAGACGGTGGAAGCCGTCACGCGCGAGTTCGAAACCCACCGCTTTGGCGCGACCTATGAGGAAGGCGAGTTTGCCGAAGGCGACGTCGACCATTTCCGCGCGGTCGTAGGAGCCGCCGTCAACTGGCAGGCCAAAATCGACCAGATGACTGACCGCGCCCTGGTTGCGGCCTGGCCCATCGACCGGATTGACCCGGTCCTGCGCGCGCTCTTCCGTGCCGCCGGGGCCGAGCTTGTCGACCTGCCCACCCCACCCAAGGTCGCCATCACCGAATATGTCGACGTGGCCAAGGCCTTCTTCCCCGACGGCAAGGAAGCCAAATTCGTCAATGCCGTGCTTGACCACATGGCGCGCGAGGCCAAGCCACAGGCTTTCTGACGCGTCTAAGGGATATCTGACCTCATGACGGAGCCCGGATCATGCGTCGCCTCGCCCTTGCCCTGCTTGTGGCTACTGCCTTGACCGGCCCCGTATCGGCCAAGGATCCGACCGGGATCGACTGGCAGCTGCTCGCCATCGATGGCAAGGTCGTCGACATTCCCGCCACCTTGCGGATCGAGGCCAGCGGAAGCCTTAGCGGCCATGCGCCCTGCAACAGCTTTGGCGCGCGCAACCTTGCCCGCTATCCCGAACTTGACCTGCAGGGGATCCGGTCCACCAAGCGTGCCTGCGACAGGCTGGATCAGGAACAGGCGTTCTTCAGCGCCCTGAAGTCCATGACCCGGGCCGAACAGACGGGCGAGCGCAACCTCGTGCTTCTTGGGCCGGATGGCCGCAGCATGGAATTCGTGGTCGACCTGATGAACAGCCTTACGGTCTGCACGACCTGCCCGAAAGCTGACTGACCCGAGCGCACGCCAGGGTGGGCAATCAGCCCACGCGACCCGCCCAGCTTTCAGGGATTCGCCTCGAAAAGCGCCGCTGCCCGGTCGAAGAAGCGCTTCCGCACGGCCGGCCCTTCCATCATGATCTCGTGCTCGGCCCCGGGATAGAGGTCCAGCTGTCCATTCGACCAACCCGCCATCCGCAGATGGATCGGCGGCACATCGACGACCTTTTCGGCAGTGCCCAGTCCGCAGATCGCAGGGACCTTTGGCGGAGGCTTCGCCGCCAGCTCCGCACATTCGCGCAGTGCCGCCTTGAGCCAGCCGATCGACGGGCCGCCCAGCGCAAGGTCGGGGACCTTCAGCACCTGCTGGCGCATGTAATCCCACATGTCGCGGTCCGTGGTCAGCACATTGCCCTCGAACGGCACCTGCAGCAGATAGGCCTCGCCGCTGGTCGTCGGGGCATAGCGGTGCGCAAAGCCAAAGGGCCGGGCAAGGCTTGACACCACCATCGCCACCGGACGCAGCCAGGCCGCCATGTTGATGCCCCACATCGGCGCCGAGAAGACAGCGGCCTTGACCGGCAGTCCCCGCATCAGCGCGCGCAGGCCAATGCAGCCGCCCATGGAATGCGCGACCATGTAATAGGGTTTGGGCAGACCGGCGCGCTCGGCTTCGGCAAGCATCGCATCCAGATCTTCCTGATATTCGTCAAAACGCACGACATGGCCCATCATCCGGTCGGCCAGCGCCCGGTCGGCCAGACCCTGGCCGCGCCAGTCGATGGTGATGACCGAAAAGCCCCTGGCCACCAGATCACCCGCTGCCCGGCCATATTTCTCGATGCATTCCGTCCGGCCCGGCAGCAGAAGGACCGTCCCCTTCTGCCCCGCCTTCCACCAGGCCACGCGAATCCGTGCCGCCCCAGCCTGCAGCCAGACGCATTGCGCCCCGTCCGGCCCATCGGCCAGGGCTGCATGGAACGGGGCTGGCGTCACGCCAGCACCGAGCCAAGCTTCATGGCCATTCCCATGCTGCCGTCGACCGAAAGCTTGCCGGTCATGAAGGCCATCGTCGGGTTCATCTCACCCTCCAGGATCGCCCGGAACACGTCGGCATCCGCGGTCAGCGTGACATCGGCCTCTTCGTCCCCGGCCCGCACACCCGAGGCATCCAGCATGATCGCGCCTTCGCCATTGATCACGAACTTCGCCACACCGTCGAACCCGCCCGACACCTTCGCGGCCAGAACCTTGACGGCCGCATCGATCATTTCGCTCATTACAAGTCTCTCCTTCGTGACCCGGCCGCCACTGGCAATCTGGCGCGGATCGGTTACTTTCAAGTTATGCGTGTCCGGCCTGGCATTCTCAATCGTATCGTTGCGGCACTTCTGCCGCTTTTCCTGACTTGCGCCATGGCTATGGCCGAGGATCAGGCGAAGCTTGACGATCTCTTCACCCGACTGAAGTCCGCCGGCGCCGACGAGGCTGGTCGCATCGAGACCGAAATCTGGATCGAATGGTCCAAGTCCGGCTCGCCGGCCATGGACCTTCTGCTGCAGCGCGGGCGTGATGCGATGGAGATGGGCGACAACCTGCAGGCCATCGAGCATTTCACCGCGATCATCGATCATTCGCCCGAATTTGCCGAAGCCTGGAATGCCCGGGCCACCGCCTACTTCATGGCGGGCGAATTCGGACCCTCGATCGCCGACATCGCGCAAGTGTTGTCTCTCAACCCCCGCCATTTCGGCGCTTTGTCGGGACTGGCGATGATTTTCGAGCAAAGCGGCAAGCCCGAACGCGCCTTGGAGGTTTACAAGGCCGCCCTCGCCATCCATCCCCACCTTCAGGGCGCGACCGAAGCCGTCGAGCGCCTGGAAGCCGAGGCCGAGGGTCAGGAGCTTTAAGTCATGGACGTTCCCCGGCGGGTGACGGCGGTCCTTGGGCCGACGAACACCGGCAAGACCCATCACGCGATCGAGCGCATGCTAGCGCACCGGACCGGGGTCATCGGACTGCCGCTGCGCCTCTTGGCACGCGAGGTCTATGACCGCATCGTTGCCCGAGTCGGCCCCTCGGTCGTGGCTCTGGTGACGGGCGAAGAACGCATCGTTCCGGACCGCACCCAGTACTGGGTCTGTACGACCGAAGCGATGCCCCTGGAAATCGGTGCCGATTTCGTCGCAGTCGACGAAATCCAGCTTTGCGCCGACGCCGACCGGGGTCATGTCTTCACCGACCGGCTCCTCCGCGCGCGGGGCTTGCACGAGACGCTGTTCCTCGGCTCCGACACGATGCGCGGCGCCATCGCGGGGCTGGTGCCGCATGTGACCTTCCTCAAGCGCGAGCGGATGTCGACACTGACCTATTCCGGCTCCAAGAAGATCAGCCGGATGCCGCCACGCAGTGCCATCGTCGGCTTCTCGGTCGAGAACGTCTATGCCATCGCCGAGCTGATCCGCCGCCAGAAAGGCGGCTGCGCCGTCGTGATGGGGGCGCTCAGCCCCCGCACGCGGAACGCACAAGTGGCGCTCTACCAGAACGGCGATGTCGATTATCTGGTGGCCACCGATGCGATCGGCATGGGCCTCAACCTCGACATCAAGCATGCGGCCTTCTCGGCCACCGCCAAGTTCGACGGCCGCCGCATGCGCGCGCTTTACCCCAACGAGTTGGCCCAGATCGCCGGACGCGCCGGACGCCATACCGAGGACGGCACCTTCGGCGTCACTGGCGAAGCCCGCCCCTTTGACGAAGACCTGGTCGAGGCGATCGAGAACCACCGCTTCGCCCCGGTCAAGAAACTGCACTGGCGCAACGAATCGCTCGACTTCGGCAGCGTCGACCGTCTGATCCGCAGCCTTGAGGAGCCCACCTCGAACGAATGGCTGACCCGCGCACGGGAAGCGGATGACCTACTGGCGCTGAAGGCCCTCGCCGCACTCCCCGAGGTCCGCGACAGGCTGACCGAGCCTAAGCGGGTCCAGCTGCTCTGGGACGTGTGCCGCATCCCCGACTTCCGCTCCTCCTCGGGCCCCGAACATACCACGCTGCTGACCCGGATCTTCGAATTCCTGGTCGGCCGGGGACTTGGCGGCGGCCGGATCCCCTCGGATTGGCTCGCGCAGGCGATCAAGCGCATCGACAAGACCGAAGGCGACATCGACGCCCTGTCGCGCCGCCTCGCCTATATTCGCACCTGGACCTATGTCACTCAGCGGAAAAACTGGGTTGAAGACGAAAGCCATTGGCGGGATGAAACGCGCGCTGTAGAAGACCGCCTGTCGGATGCCCTGCATGCGGCATTGACGCAACGATTTGTCGACCGGCGGACG
>JAEULQ010000034.1 GCA_016792685.1 Tabrizicola sp.
GCCGGACCAAGGTCTACGAGTCGATCGTCAAGGGCGAGGACAACTTCGAAGCCGGCGTGCCGGAATCGTTCAACGTCCTTGTCAAGGAAGTGCGGGGCCTCGGCCTCAACATGGAACTCCTGGATGCGGAGGAGGAGTGAGGATCAAAAGTTTTCGAAAACTTTTGCAAATTCCTTCGAAGGAATTTGGCCTCAACCTCTGACCGCAGCCCTCTATTTGGGAAGATGAAATGAACCAGGAACTCTCGACCAACCCGTTCAACCCGGTTGCGCCAGTGAAGACCTTCGACGAGATCAAGATCTCTCTGGCATCGCCCGAGCGGATCCTCTCGTGGTCCTTCGGCGAGATCAAGAAGCCGGAAACCATCAACTACCGGACCTTCAAGCCGGAACGCGACGGCCTGTTCTGCGCCCGGATCTTCGGGCCGATCAAGGACTACGAATGCCTCTGCGGCAAATACAAGCGCATGAAATATCGCGGCGTCGTCTGCGAAAAATGCGGCGTTGAAGTCACGCTCCAGAAGGTGCGTCGCGAGCGGATGGGCCATATCGAGCTCGCCGCCCCCGTCGCTCACATCTGGTTCCTGAAATCGCTGCCGTCCCGGATCGGCCTCATGCTCGACATGACGCTCCGGGATCTGGAACGCATCCTCTACTTCGAAAACTACGTCGTCATCGAGCCGGGTCTGACCGACCTCACCTACGGCCAGCTGATGACCGAAGAGGAATTCCTCGACGCGCAGGACCAGTACGGTGCCGACGCCTTCACCGCCAACATCGGCGCTGAAGCGATCCGCGAGATGCTGGCCGCGATCGACCTTGACGCGACTGCCGAGCAGCTGCGTGAGGAGCTGAAGGAAGCCACTGGCGAACTCAAGCCGAAGAAGATCATCAAGCGGCTGAAGATCGTCGAAAGCTTCCTCGAATCCGGCAACCGCCCGGAATGGATGATCCTGACCGTCCTTCCGGTCATTCCGCCGGAACTCCGCCCGCTGGTCCCGCTGGATGGCGGCCGCTTCGCGACCTCCGACCTCAACGACCTTTACCGTCGCGTCATCAACCGCAACAACCGCCTGAAGCGCCTGATCGAGCTTCGCGCTCCGGACATCATCGTCCGGAACGAAAAGCGTATGCTTCAGGAAGCGGTTGACGCCCTCTTCGACAACGGCCGTCGCGGCCGGGTGATCACGGGTACCAACAAGCGCCCGCTGAAGTCGCTGTCGGACATGCTGAAAGGCAAGCAGGGCCGCTTCCGCCAGAACCTCCTCGGGAAGCGGGTCGACTTCTCGGGCCGTTCGGTCATCGTGACCGGACCGGAGCTCAAGCTGCACCAGTGCGGCCTGCCGAAGAAGATGGCGCTCGAACTCTTCAAGCCCTTCATCTACTCGCGGCTTGAGGCCAAGGGTCTGTCCTCGACCGTCAAGCAGGCGAAGAAGCTGGTCGAAAAGGAACGCCCCGAGGTCTGGGATATCCTGGATGAAGTCATCCGCGAACACCCGGTGCTTCTGAACCGCGCGCCGACGCTGCACCGTCTGGGCATCCAGGCCTTCGAGCCGATCCTGATCGAAGGCAAGGCGATCCAGCTGCACCCGCTCGTCTGCTCGGCCTTCAACGCCGACTTCGACGGTGACCAGATGGCCGTCCACGTCCCGCTTTCGCTGGAAGCCCAGCTGGAAGCCCGCGTTCTGATGATGTCGACGAACAACGTGCTGTCGCCCGCCAACGGCAGCCCGATCATCGTGCCGTCGCAGGACATGGTCCTCGGCCTCTACTACGTCACGATGGAGCGCAAGGGCATGACCGGTGAGGGCATGGCCTTCGCCGACATCGACGAAGTCGAGCACGCACTTGCGGCAGGTGCGGTGCACCTGCACGCCAAGATCAAGGCCCGCCTGCGTCAGGTTGACGAGACCGGCAACATTGTCTGGAAGCGCTACGAGACCACCCCGGGCCGCCTGCGGCTTGGCAACCTCCTGCCGCTGAACGCAAAGGCCCCGTTCGACCTCGTGAACCGGCTTCTGCGCAAGAAGGACGTCCAGACCGTCATCGACACCGTCTACCGCTACTGCGGCCAGAAGGAATCGGTCATCTTCTGCGACCAGATCATGACGCTGGGCTTCCGCGAAGCCTTCCGCGCCGGCATCTCGTTCGGCAAGGACGACATGGTGATCCCCGATACCAAGTGGACCATCGTGAACGAGGTCAAGGATCAGGTAGCCGGCTTCGAACAGCAGTACCTCGACGGCCTGATCACCCAGGGCGAGAAGTACAACAAGGTCGTCGACGCCTGGACCAAGTGCAACGACAAGGTGACCGAGGCCATGATGGCCACGATCTCCGCCGTCCGCACCGATGCCAACGGCGCCGAGCGCGAGCCGAACTCGGTCTACATGATGGCCCACTCCGGTGCCCGGGGCTCGGTCATCCAGATGAAGCAGCTTGGCGGGATGCGTGGCCTGATGGCCAAGCCCTCGGGCGAGATCATCGAGACGCCGATCATCTCGAACTTCAAGGAAGGTCTGACCGTTCTTGAATACTTCAACTCGACCCACGGCGCGCGGAAGGGTCTTTCGGACACCGCGCTCAAGACGGCGAACTCGGGCTATCTGACCCGCCGTCTGGTCGACGTCGCGCAGGACTGCATCGTCCGCGTCCACGATTGCGGCACCGAACAGTCGATCACCGCTTCGGCGGCGGTCAACGATGGTGAAGTGATCGTGCCGATGGGCGAACGGGTCCTTGGTCGCGTCGCGGCCGATGACGTGGTCGTCCCGGTCACCGGCGAAGTGCTGGTGGCGCGCGGCGAGCTGATCGACGAGCGTCGTGCCGATCTGATCAACGGCTCGGGCATTGCCCAGATCCGCATCCGCAGCCCGCTGACCTGCGAGGCCGAAGAGGGCGTCTGCGCGCTCTGCTACGGTCGTGACCTGGCGCGCGGCACGCTGGTGAACATCGGCGAAGCGGTCGGCATCATCGCCGCCCAGTCGATCGGCGAACCCGGCACGCAGCTCACGATGCGGACCTTCCACATCGGCGGCGTGGCCCAGGGTGGCCAGCAGTCGTTCCTGGAAGCGAGCCAGGAAGGCAAGATCGAGTTCCGCAACGCGAACCTCTTGAAGAACGTCACCGGCGAGCAGATCGTCGTCGGCCGGAACATGCAGATCGCGATCATCGACGAGGCGGGCCAGGAACGGGCCGCCCACAAGCTGACCTACGGTGCGAAGCTGCACGTCAAGGAAGGCGAGACCGTCAAGCGCGGCACCAAGCTCTTCGAATGGGACCCCTTCACCCTGCCGATCATCGCCGAAAAGACCGGCGTGGCGCGGTTCAAGGATCTCGTCGCGGGCATCTCGGTGCGCGAGGAAACCGACGAAGCGACCGGCATGACGCAGAAGATCGTGTCGGACTGGCGTTCGGTGCCCAAGGGCGGCGATCTCAAGCCCGAGATCATCGTGATGGACCCGGCCACGGGCGATCCGGTGCGCGGCGACAGCGGCAACCCGATCACCTATGCCATGTCGGTGGACGCGATCCTTTCCGTCGAAGACGGACAGGAACTGCGGCCGGGTGACGTGGTGGCGCGTATCCCGCGCGAAGGGGCGAAGACCAAGGACATCACCGGGGGTCTTCCCCGCGTGGCCGAACTCTTCGAAGCCCGTCGTCCGAAGGATCACGCGATCATCGCGGAAACCGATGGCTATGTCCGCTTTGGCAAGGACTACAAGAACAAGCGCCGCATCACCGTGGAACCGGTTGATGAGACGCTGACCCCGATCGAGTACATGATCCCGAAGGGCAAGCACATTCCGGTTCAGGAAGGTGACTTCGTCCAGAAGGGCGACTACATCATGGACGGCAACCCGGCTCCGCACGACATCCTGCGGATCATGGGGATCGAGGCGCTTGCCAACTACATGATCGACGAAGTGCAGGACGTCTATCGTCTGCAGGGCGTGAAGATCAACGACAAGCACATCGAAGTCATCGTTCGCCAGATGCTGCAGAAGTTCGAGATCCTCGACTCGGGCGACACCACGCTTCTGAAGGGCGAACAGGTCGAGAAGATCGAGCTGGACGAAGAGAACGCCAAGTCGGTCGCCCGTGGGGGCCGCGAGGCGAAGGCCGAGCCGGTCCTCCTCGGGATCACCAAGGCGTCGCTGCAGACCCGCAGCTTCATCTCGGCGGCCTCGTTCCAGGAGACCACGCGTGTCCTCACCGAAGCTTCGGTTCAGGGCAAGCGCGACAAGCTTCTGGGGCTCAAGGAGAACGTCATCGTTGGCCGCCTGATCCCGGCCGGCACCGGTGGCGCCACGAGCCGCGTCAAGAAGATCGCTGCAGACCGTGACCAGACCGTGATCGAAGCACGCCGCTCCGAGGCCGAAGAGGCCGCAGCTCTGGCTGCACCTCTCGCCGTGGTCGAGCCTGACCTTGATCACGAGTTCGACTCCGGCCTCGTCGACACGATCGAGAGCCGCGACTAAGCCAAGCGGCAAGGTCAACCGACAATAACCCCCGCCGGTCGCAGGACCGGCGGGGGTTCTTCTTTGTCAGTTTGCCGCAGCCTCTTCCCGCAGGCCCGGCCTTGAGTAAGCCCGTCCCGATACCTACCTCACAACAAAGTCATCATGGGGGAGGCCGGGGAATGCCCGTTCGATCAATCGTCACCTTTGTTCAACCGTCCGAAGTTGATCGGGATCCGGCCGCTCTGACAGTTGCGCTTGGCTGGGCCGGCGCTTTGGGTGCTCGCGTCGTGGCGCTTTGCTTCCCGGTCGATGTGGTCGGGGCAGGGGTTCCACCCACTGACAACGAAGCGGATGCCTTTGCCAAGGCACGGTCCGCGGTGACGGCGCTGGCCGACAAGGCCGGGGTGCCCTGCACGGTTGTCGACCGCTCGAGCTTTGCCTACGGGATTGGCGAGGTCTTTGCCGATCACATGAAAGTCGCGGACATCGGCATCCTGCGCGGCGCACGCGGCCCGCTTGTCGGTGAACGCCTCCTGGCCAAGGCCGCGCTCTTCGATTCCGGGCGTCCCCTGATCCTGGTCCCCCGCGCCCCGTCGCCCACCCCGCCCCGTCGCGCGCTGATTGCCTGGGACGGCACCCATGCTGCTGCCCGCGCAATGCAGGACGCGCTTGCCCTGCTGCCAGTGGGCGCCGAGGCAATCGTCGCTCGCGTTACCGATGACAAGGAAATGCGCATGGACCAGTCGGGCATCGAAGCCGCGCATCACCTTGCCCGCCACGGCATCCAGGCAAGCTTCCGCGAGATCACCCGGGGTGGACGCGATGTCTACGACGCCCTCACCGCCGCAGCCCACGAAGCCGGCTGCGACCTGATCGTCGCGGGTGCAGTCCGCCATTCGCCCGCGCATGACCTGATCTTCGGAAGCGTGACGCAAAAGGTCCTCGCTGGGGACTGCGATCTGCCGGTCCTCCTGTCCGCCTGACGCGACACCCAGTGGGCGGCCCGCAACCGCCCACTCCCTCGACTCTGGGGGTCTGATAATCACTGCCGGAGCAACTCGGGGCCCACCTTGCCCTTGACCGGAATTGCTTTCCCGCGGTCCGGCGGGCCAATCGCTCCTGATGCCCGAGCCGGTTGGCGCTTGCGCCAGAGGCGAGAAATGGACTTGCGCGGCAGCGCTCCTGCTTCTTACCGATGCGACGATCCCGACCGCCAGACCATTTGCCCGGCGCCTGACCCCGGGTCCCCCCCCAAGTCCGGGTGACTGGGAAACCCCCCTGCCTTGGCCACTTCCCCTTCCTGCGGCCGCCTGCTACCGAAGGCCTGCCAAGTGAAGGATCCCAACTTGCCCGTCTCCGAAAACCTCCGCGGCATCCTCTTGATGTGCGCCTCGATGGCAGCCTTCACGATCAACGACACCTTCATGAAATCGGTCACCCAGACCCTGCCGCTTTACCAATCCATCGGGTTGCGCGGGCTGATCGCCGTGGCGGGCCTCCTGATCCTGGCCATCGCCACCCGGGCCTTCACCTTCCGCCCCTCGCGTCGGGATGCCGGGCTGATCCTGCTGCGCTCGCTTGCCGATGTGGCCGCAACGATCCTGTTTCTCGAAGCACTGCTTCGCATGCCCTTGGCCAATCTCTCGGCCATCCTGCAGGCGCTGCCGCTCCTCATCACCCTAGGTGCCGCGCTCGTCTATGGCGACCGGATCGGCTGGCGGCGGATGACAGCGATCCTCGTCGGCCTTGTGGGTGTCCTCATCATCATCCGGCCCGGGACCGAGGGCTTCGACCGCTGGGCCCTGCTCGGGATCGGCTCGGTCCTCTGTGTCGTGGTTCGTGACCTGGCCGTGCGGCCGATCCAGGGTCAGGTGCCCTCGGCCCTGGTGGCCCTTGGCGCGGCTGTCGGGGTCACCGCCATGGGCTGGATCGGCACCAGCCTGCAGGGGTGGCATGCGCCCGACGCCTGGGAAGCCACCCGCATCCTCGGCGCGGGCCTGTTCCTCATCGTCGGCTACCTGACCTCGGTCATGGCAATGCGGCACGGCGACATCGGCATGGTCGCGCCCTTCCGTTACACCTCGCTCCTCTGGGCCATCGCACTGGGGTTCCTGGCCTTTGGCAACCTGCCCGACGGCTGGACGCTTCTTGGTGCCACGATTGTCGTGGGGGCTGGCCTGTTCACCCTGTGGCGCGAGAGGTCGCTCCGGCGTCAGGCCGCGGGCTGAGCCGCCCCGGTGCTCATGTTGACACCCCCGCCGATTCCCCCTATACGCCCGCCAACCCGAACCCCCGCCCGACCCTTGGGTCGCGTGCGGGACAAGGGCTCAGAGCGCTTGAAGTGGTCATGATCCGGGTGTGAAACGCCCCGATCCTCTGGAATTCCACCGCGGCATCGCCGGAAACGGCGGTGGTTGCGGTGTTCGTGTTTTGCGATTCGCGCAAGGCACGGTCGAGAAGCGGCGCCCCCAACGGCTAGGGGGGCGAGTATCGAAACGAGGAACGTGAATGCCGACGATTCAACAGCTGATCCGGAAGCCCCGGGAAGCGAACGCGCGCAAGTCCAAGTCCCAGCACCTGGAATCCTGCCCGCAAAAGCGTGGGGTTTGCACCCGCGTCTACACCACCACCCCGAAGAAGCCGAACTCGGCCATGCGGAAAGTCGCCAAGGTGCGTCTG
>JAEULQ010000039.1 GCA_016792685.1 Tabrizicola sp.
CCAGCCACCAGATAGGGCTTGATGCCGATATCTGGATGCTGCCCCCGCGCAGCCTGAACCTGACCGAGACGGAGCGGGAAGAGATCAGTTCGATCCCGGTTCGTTCGGCCGACCAGAGATCGGTGACCGAAAACTGGACCAGGACACACAGAGAGTTGCTGAAACAGGCGGCGCTTGATCCCCGCGTTGACCGCATCTTTGTCGCGGCTGCGGTCAAGATCGAGATGTGCAAGTCGGCCAAGGCAGCGGACAAGAAATGGCTGCAAAAAATCCGCCCTGTCGCGGGTCACGACACGCATTTCCACGTTCGCCTGAAATGTCCCAAGGGCGCGCGCCTGTGCGAGACGCAGAAACCCACAGTGGCGGAGCTTTCAAAGAACGGCGATGGCTGCGACGACACGCTGACCTGGTGGGTGACGGACTATCTGAACCCGCCCAAGGACACCAAGAAGAAGAAGCCCAAGGACGAGGATGAGCCGAAGAAGAAGGGCGCCCGGGACTTCACTCTGGCGGACCTGCCGAAGCAGTGCAAAGGCGTGCTGGCCTCGGACTGACGGACAGGCTGCGGTTGACAGGCGCGCGCTGCGGGTATAGGCCGCCCGCGCCCCGATGGTCGGGGCCAAGTCTCCGCGACCTTGTAAAAACGGACAACAACATGCGCATCTTGATTCCTGGCGTCATCGCCATGGCGACCATTGTCGTCGCCTCAAACATCCTCGTCCAATACCCGCTTGGTGCCTTCCTGACCTGGGGGGCACTGACCTACCCCTTTGCCTTCCTGGTGACCGACCTCTCCAATCGCCTGGAAGGCCCCGCGGCCGCACGCCGGGTTGTGCTGGCGGGTTTCCTGACGGGGGTCCTCTGCTCTTTCATCGGCACACAGATCATCGGCGAATTCGGGCCACTGGTGACGATCCGCATCGCGATAGGTTCGGGCCTCGCCTTCCTCATGGCCCAGCTTCTGGACATCGCCGTCTTCAACCGCCTGCGTCAGGGCAGCTGGTGGAAAGCGCCGCTGGTCTCGACGCTGGTGTCGTCGACGCTCGACACCATGATCTTCTTCACCATCGCCTTTTCGGCCGCGCTATCGATGATCGAGCCCGGCAATGACGTGTCCTGGGCCACTGCCGACGCACCGCTTCTCGGGCTTGGTCCGGCAATGCCGTTCTGGGTTTCCCTGGCCGTTGGCGACTGGATGGTGAAGCTTCTGCTTGCCCTTGTTGCGCTGTTGCCGTTCCGCCTGGCGGTTGCGAAACTCACAGCAAGGGTAGCGTGATTTGTTTTGACAAACACAAAATCTGTGTCACGCTCCCCCTATCGGCAACCATTTGAAAGGAGGTGATCCAGTGTCTAGAGTGATATTGGAGAGAGGTGTCGGGACAGTCGGAGGGGGTATTTTCTAAGGGCAGCCCCTGGAAAATAGACCGTCGATTGGATTTGGATGCCTAACTGGCCCATCTCCTTGGATCTCGGAAAGGGTTGCCTGAGCAGGGCAGCCCTTTCTCTGTTTTTGGACCCCCGCAGCTGTTGGCCAAATTTCTTCGCCATGGGAATTTGGGCTCGTCACCTGCGCTGCATCGCGCCATAACGCAGTCATGCTGCATGTCACCGAAACCCTTGCCATCGCCGAATGGGAGCTTTCCGAAAGCTTCATGCGTGCCTCCGGGCCCGGCGGGCAGAACGTCAACAAGGTCTCGACTGCCGTCGAGTTGCGGTTCGAGGCCGATCGCTCGCCGCATCTGACCCCGGGCGTAAAGGCGCGCCTGAAGAAGCTTGCCGGGCGGCGCTGGACGACCGAAGGCGCCATCGTGCTGCAGGTCGACGAGACCCGCAGCCAGGCCCGCAACCGCGAGATTGCCCGGGAACGGCTGGTCGAGATGATCCGCGCCGCGCTGGTGGCGCCGAAGCGGCGGATTGCAACGAAGCCCACGCTGGGCAGTCAGCGCCGGCGCATTGCGGCCAAGACCCAGAGGGGTGAGGTCAAGGCGCTTCGCGGCCGGATCGGGGACGAGGAATGACTGCGGCGGATTTGGCGGCAAGCCATTGGGGTGGGCGGGTAGTCCGGCTGTTGCGGGATCGCGAAAACCACGTCTTCGAGATGCGGCTTCCGTCTGGCGCCCGCGCCGCGCTTCGCCTGCATCGTCCGGGATACCAAAGCCCCGAGGCGATCCAGTCAGAGCTTTGGTGGTGCGCCGAACTGGCCCGCGCCGGCCTGCCCGTCCCCGCCGCCCTGCCCACTCTGGATGGCGCGCTTCTTGTGGACCTTCCGGATGGCCGCCGGGCCTCGGTCATTGCGTGGATGGAAGGCGACGCGCTGGGTGAGGCCGACAGGCCTTTCACCCTCCCACTGCCTCAGGTGCTGGACATCTACCACACCCTTGGCGCACTGCTCGCCCGCGTGCATCGCACAACCGACGGCTTGACCCTTCCCGATGGTTTCACCCGCCCGCGCTGGGACCTTGAGGGCCTTGTTGGCGAGACCCCGCACTGGGGCCGCTTCTGGGACCACCCTGCTGCCACCGCCGACCAGCGCGCAATCTTGATCCGCGCCCGCGACGCCCTGCGCGAACGGCTGGCCGGCGACATCGGCCTGATCCATGCCGATGTCCTGCGCGAGAATGTATTAGTGAACAATCGTTTCGTATCTCTGATCGACTTCGATGACAGTGGCTTCGGCTTTCGGCTTTACGATCTTGGCACCGCGCTGTTGCAGACAGCGCAGCATCCCGAACACCCGGAATTGCGCGATGCGTTGATGGCGGGCTATGGCGCGAAGGACCAGGCACTGGTCGAGGCTTTCACCCTTGCCCGTGCCCTTGCATCCGTCGGATGGACGATGCCCCGGCTTTCTCCCGCAGATCCGATCCACCGAAGCCACCTGAATCGCGCGCTTGTCTGCGCCAGACGCGTGCTCGGGTAAGATCACAGTTTTGTAACGGATTGCCAAAGCTTTTGTGAACGTTTACTCGGCTGACCTGAACGCTTTTCGATTGGACCTGCCGGTCCGCACAGTCGGGGGGAAAGCCATGTTCAAGCTCATCAAGGCGATCATGCCGCGGTCGGACAATTTCTTCGACCTTTTCGAGGCTCAAGCCCAAAAGGCTCAGGAGGCCGCGCAGACCCTTCGGCTGATCCTCGACGGCGGGGCTGATACCGCGGACAAATGCGCCCGACTGACCTCTCAGGAAGAAGAGGCCGACCAGATCAGCTATGAAGTCATGCAGTCGATCCGGCGCAGCTTCATCACGCCGTTCGACCGGTCCGACATCAAGGCGCTTTCCAGCGCGCTGGACGATGCCATCGACCAGATGAACAAGACCGGCAAGACCGTGATCCTCTACGATGTCGCCACCTTCGAGACCAACATGCGTGCGATGGGCGACAGGATCATTCTGCTGGCGAACATCGTGGCCGATGCGCTGCCCCTGATGCGCAACATCGGTGCGAACTCGGGCCGCCTGCACCAGATGGTCGGAGAGATCAGCCGGATCGAAGAGCAGTCGGACCAGCTGAACGAAGTGGGCCTGAAAGAGCTTTTCAAGGCGACACCCAAGGATGACGCGCTGAAGTTCGTCGTCGGGTCCGAGATCTATGACCACCTGGAAAAAGTCTGCGACCGGTTCGAGGACGTGGCTCATGTGATGAGCGACATCGTCATCGAGCACGTGTAGGCCCGCCATGGACGCCGGAACCGTCACTTTCCTTCTGGTTTTCCTGATCGGCATCGCCTTTCTGTTCGACCTTCTGAACGGGATGCACGATGCGGCGAACTCGATCGCCACGATCGTGTCGACCCGTGTCCTGTCGCCCTTCCTTGCGGTCCTGTGGGCTGCCTTCTTCAACTTCGCGGCCTATTTCATCGGTCACTACTTCGGCTTCGAAGCCAAGGTGGCCTCGACCGTCGGCAAGGGCCTGATCGACCCCGACATGGTCACCAACGCGGTCATCTTTGGCGCGCTGATGGGGGCCATCGTCTGGAACGTGATCACCTGGCGGCTGGGGATTCCCTCGTCCTCCTCCCATGCGCTGGTCGGCGGGATCATCGGCGCCGGCGTCGCGAAGGCGGGCTTTCCGGCGATTCAGTGGGCGGGGCTGTCAAAGACCCTGATCGCCATTGTCCTGTCACCTGTCACGGGTTTCATTCTGGGGATCCTGCTGGTCGTGCTGATCAGCTGGCTCTTCGTCCGCGCCAACCCGGCCAGAACGGACGGGTTCTTCCGCAAGTTGCAGCTTCTGACCTCGGCGCTTTATTCCATCGGCCATGGCTCGAATGATGCCCAGAAGACCGCCGGCATCATCGCAGTCCTCCTCTACGCGAATGGCTATTATTCCGAGTTCACCGTCCCGGCCTGGGTGGTCTTGTCCTGCTTTACCGTCATGGGGATCGGCACCATGCTGGGCGGATGGCGGATCGTGCACACCATGGGCTCAAAGATCACCCGCCTGACGCCAATGCAGGGCGCCTGCGCCGAAACGGCGGGCGCGATGACCCTGTTCGGGGCCACATATCTGGGCATCCCGGTCTCCACGACCCATACGATAACCTCGTCCATCGTGGGCGTGGGGTCGGCCCGCCGGGTTCACGCCGTGCGCTGGGGGATTGCGGGCCGTATCGTCTGGGCCTGGGTCATCACCATCCCCGCCGCGGCAGCGATGGGGGCGATCTTCTCCCTGCTCGGCTCGACCTTCATGTAAGGCAAGGGGTCAGACCAGAACCTCTTGCGCCACCTGTGCGCCCACGCCAAAGACCCGCTTGTAACGCTCGATCTCGTCTTTCGGGCCCATCGCCTTGGCTGGATTGTCCGAAAGCTTCACGGTCGGCCGTCCGTTGGCCGAAAGCGCCTTGCAGACCAGACTGAACGGCGCCAACCCGTCGTCGGCCACCAGACCGCGGAAGTCGTTCGTCAGCATGGTTCCCCAACCGAAGGACACTTTCACCCGGCCATTGAACCGGGTGTAGAGCTCTTCGATCTTTTCGACATCCAGCCCGTCCGAGAAGATGACAAGCTTTTGCCGCGGGTCTTCGCCGCGCTCCCGCCACCACCGGATCGCGGTCTCGGCCCCCTCGGCCGGATCGCCCGAGTCGATCCGGATTCCGGTCCAGCCCGCCAGCCAGTCGGGCGCGTTCTTGAGGAACCCCTCGGTGCCATAGGTATCCGGCAGGATGATGCGCAGATTGCCGTCATGCTCTTCCTGCCAGTCGGCCAGCACCTGATAGGGCGCCTGGCGCAGTTCGGCGTCGTTTGCGGCCAGGGCACTGTAAACCATGGGCAATTCATGGGCGTTGGTGCCGATGGCCTCGATATCGCGGCGCATGGCAATCCGGCAGTTGGACGTGCCGATGAACTTCGATCCAAGGCCTTCCTGCATCGCCTGTACGGCCCAGTCCTGCCACAGGAACCCATGACGTCGCCGCGTCCCGAAATCCGCGATGCGCAGGCCTTCGATCTGCTTCAGCCGCTCGATCTTTTCCCAAAGGCGGGTCATCGCGCGGGCATAGAGCACCTGCAGCTCGAACTTGCCCATGTCGTTCAGGACCGCTCGGCTGCGCAGCTCCATCAGCACAGCCAGGGCCGGGATTTCCCAAAGCATGACCTCGGGCCAGCGACCCTCGAAGGTCAGCTCGAACTGGCCGTCACGCTTTTCCAGATGATACGCGGGCAGGCGCAGGCCCTCGAACCACTCCATGAAATCCGGGCGGAACATCTGCCGCTTGCCGTAAAACGTGTTCCCGCGCAGCCAGGTGCTTTCGCCCCGGGCAAGCGAGATCGTCCGCACATGGTCCAGCTGTTCGCGCAGCTCGCCCTCGTCGATCAGATCGGCAAGGCGGACCTTGGTTGACCGGTTGATGAGAGAAAAGACCACGGTCGTATCCGGCTTGTTCCGGAAAATCGACTGACACATCAGCAGCTTGTAGAAGTCCGTGTCGATCAGCGACCGTACGATCGGGTCGATTTTCCACTTGTGGTTCCAGACCCGGGTCGCGATATCCATCGGCTATTCCTCCAACGCGACGCCGGCCGCGCGCATCTTGTCCCGTGCCTCGGCAAGTGAGCCGTTGAGGTCGATGGCCCGGCAAGCGCCCTGCAGAACCGTCGCCTTGAACCCCAGCCGCGCCGCATCCAGAGCGGAATAGGCGACGCAATAATCCGTGGCGAGGCCAACAAGCGTCACCGCCGTCACACCGCGATTGCGCAGGTAACCCTCCAACCCCGTCGGGGAGGCCTGGTCATTCTCGAAGAAGGCCGAATAGCTGTCGATCTCGGGACGAAAGCCTTTGCGAACAACCAGTTGCGCGGGGTCAGTCCTGAGCGCTGCATGAAACTCCGCGCCAGCGGTGCCCTGCACGCAATGGGTCGGCCAAAGCACCTGGGGCCCATAGGGCATGGTCGTCAGACTGAAGGGCGCTGCCCCCGGATGATTGGCCGCGAAAGAGGCATGGTCGGCCGGGTGCCAGTCCTGTGTCAGCACAACTGTCACGAAGTCGCGCATCAAGCCATTGATCCGGCTGATGATTTCATCGCCTCCCGCCACGGCCAGGGCGCCGCCAGGGCAGAAATCGTTCTGCATGTCGATCACGATCAGGGCTTCCGTCGCAGGCTTCATCGCGGCCTCCATGGCTTTGTCTCCTTGGGTAAGTCGGGGGGCGGGGTGCGTCAAGCGAAGCGCTTGAAATTCACCGGGCTTCGGCGCAAAGGGGGGCCATGCTGATCGTTGCCGCGCTTTATCAGTTCACCCGTTTTCCCGATCCCACTGCCCTGCGGCCGGGGCTTCTGGAGGTCTGTCAGGCCCATGGGGTCAAGGGCTCGCTCCTCCTTGCGCCCGAGGGCATCAACGGCACGATTGCCGGAACGCGGGAAGGGATTGACGCAGCCCTCGCCGCAGTGCGTGCCCTGCCGGGGTGCGACGGGTTGGAGTGGAAGGAAAGTTCTGCGCAATCAATGCCTTTCGGGCGGATGAAGGTTCGGCTCAAGCGCGAGATCGTAACCATGGGCCAACCGGATGTGGACCCCCTGGCCCGGGTTGGGAATTATGTCGCGCCCCGCGACTGGAACGCACTGATTTCCGATCCCGATACGGTGGTGATCGACACGCGCAACGATTACGAGGTTGCGATTGGCACGTTCAAGGGCGCTGTGGACCCGGGTACCCGTGCCTTCGGCGAGTTTCCGGACTGGTGGCAGGCCAATCGCGACGCCCTTGCGGGCAAGCGCATCGCCATGTTCTGCACCGGCGGCATCCGCTGCGAGAAGTCGACGAATTACCTTCTGGGTCAAGGTGTTAATCAGGTCTTCCACCTCAAGGGTGGGATCCTGAAATACCTGGAGGAAGTGCCGGAGGCGGAGAGCCTGTGGCAAGGCCAGTGCTTCGTCTTCGATGACCGGGTCTCGGTTGGGCATGGGCTGGTGCCCGGCGGTCTCAAGGTCTGCGGCGCTTGCAGGAGGCCGGTGACGGCCGAAGATCAGACGCAGCCGGACTACGAGGAAGGCGTCTGCTGCCCAGCCTGCGTGGGGGAGTACTCTTCAGCCGATCGCGACCGGTTCCGGGAAAGGCACCGCCAGATGCTGTTGGCCGCCAAGAGAGGGACACAGCATCTGGGGGCGTGAAGGCGCGCGGGCAGATTGTCCTCTCCAGGTCAGGCAAAGTCCCTTGCCAGCATGTCCTGCACCATCGGGATGACCTTTTCCCCGTATAGCCGGATGCAGGTCATCAACTCGGCATGCGGCACCGGGCCGGTCGAGTACTTCATGTCAAACCGCTGAATCCCAAGCGTTTTCACCGTCTTCGCGATCTTGCGGGCCACCGTTTCAGGGCTGCCCACATAAAGCGCGCCGTGGTGGACTTCGGCGAGGTAGCGGTCCTTGGTGACTGGAGGCCAGCCGCGTTCGCGGCCGATGCGGCCGAACATGTCGGCATAGTGCGGCCAGAGCATTTCCTGTGCCTTTTCATCGCTTTCCGCGACGAAGCCCGGTGAGTGAACGCCTATTGGCCGCACTGGTTTGCCAAGCTGGGCACATGCGCGGTGGTAAAGGTCGATATAGGGCGCGAAGCGGCCGGCATCGCCACCGATGATCGCGAGCATGAGTTGCAAGTCCTGCCGGACCACGCGCACGACACTCTCCGGGCTGCCACCAACGCCGACCCAGACAGTCATCGGTTGGCCGAGAGGTGGGAAAACCTGCTGGTTTTTCAATGGACTGCGGGTTTCCCCCGACCAGGTGACCCGGGGTTCGCGGAGCAGGCGGGCGAAGAGGTCCAGGCGTTCCTCGAACAGTTGGTCGTAGTTCTGCAGGTCATGCCCGAAAAGCGGGTAACTTTCGGTAAAGGACCCGCGCCCGAGGATCGGCTCGGCCCGGCCGTTCGAGAGTGCGTTGAGCGTGGAAAAGCGCTGGAAGACGCGGACGGGATCGTCAGTGGAAAGCACGGTGACGGCGGTGCCAAGCTTGATCCGGTGGGTGCGACCGGCGATGGCGGCCAGCACGATCTCGGGCGCCGAGATCACGAAATCTGCACGGTGGTGCTCGCCTAAACCGATGAAATCAATTCCGATTTCATCGGCAAGCACGGCCTGGTCCAGAACCTCGCGCAGGGTCTGGTCCATGGATTGCTGCTTGCCGTCAGTGCCAAGGGTGACATCGCCGAACGTATCGAGGCCGAGGGAGATCTGGGTCATGGGGGCTCCTTTGGCGGTGAAACTAGGCATTGGTTGACGACAAATGAATGCTGATTTCGAGAGACGGGCCGTTCAGGCATGCACGTTCTGCGCAAGTCTTTGCGAACGCTGCATTAATCGGCATCTGGCCAAGGCCATCCGATGTCTGCTTTGCGTCTGGCATCTGTCTGGCATCCGTACCGACGCGCGCGCCCGGAGCTGTCGATTAACCATGGCGACGAATCAGCGGGGCGGGGCAGGATGGCTAGAAAAGGAGGGCAACATGACTTCACCTGAAAAGCTGGCGATCCAGATGGGCCTCGACATCCCGGACTTTGACCGGGACGGCTATTACGGGGCGGATTACGGGACGATGAAGCCCTATCACCGGGTCGGAAGCTTGCTGTTCCTGTCCGGCCATGTCGCGCAGATCGGGACCGAGATCACCCACAAGGGGCGCCTAGGCGCGGATGTGACGGTGGAACAGGGCTATCAGGCAGCACGGCGGACCGGGTTGAACGTGCTGGGCGGCATCCGGCAGGCGGTGGGCTCGCTGGACCGGGTGAAGGGGATCGTCCGCAGCCTGAACTTCGTCGTCTGCACGCCGGAGTTCGAGGAGGTGCACAAGGTATCCTCGGGCCTGTCGGACTTGTTCGTCGAGGTCTTCGGGCCGGAGCGCGGCTTGGGCGGGCGGGCGACGATCGGGGTGATGGCGCTGGCGAACGGGGTCTGTTTCGAGACCTGGGTCACGGTCGAGGTGGACTGACGGCGACGTCCGTGACTTCCCCGGGTCCCGCCACAGTGTTTGCGAACAGGGCGGATCAGGTCTGGTGGTCGGGGCAGGCTTGCGGACCCGGGGCAGAGCAGTGGGGGAACAGCGCGAGCAGGCGGGCAAAGCGATTCTGCCAGCGTTGACGGCGGGTGGCACGCAGGGCGGCCAGGTGTTCCTCACGGTGATAGGCATGCGCCGCATCCGGGCGGGCGGTCGCGGCACGAAGAAGATCAAGGTTGACGCTGTGCATGGCTTACGTCCCGTGGCTGGATCATGCGTTGAAATTGCCATGAAACATGGGATATTCCGAATCAGGAAAATCCATGGGACGTAATCTGAACTTACATGTCGCGCTGGCGTGACCTTCCTCCCCTGTCGATGCTGCGGGCGTTTGACGCCACCGCGCGGCACGGCGGGTTCACCGGCGCGGGGCGGGCGTTGAACGTGACCCATGCGGCAGTGACGCAGGCGGTGCGCGCGCTGGAGGCAGAGCTGGGCGTGGCGCTGGTCCGGCGCGGGGGGCGGACGGTCGGCCTGACCGAGGCGGGCGAGCGGCTGGCGCGATGCCTGAACGACGGGTTCGGCACCATCGC
Organism: Tabrizicola sp.; assembly: GCA_016792685.1. Taxonomy (GTDB): domain Bacteria; phylum Pseudomonadota; class Alphaproteobacteria; order Rhodobacterales; family Rhodobacteraceae; genus Tabrizicola. The sequence continues at coordinate 10,019 of JAEULQ010000039.1, forward strand.
CAGCGGGATCGAGTCCCTGCGGCAGAGCGAGAGCCAGCGCCCGCTGCGGGTGGCGACGACGGTGTTCCTGGCCCAGGCGCTGATCCTGCCGCGCCTGGCGGAATTCTGGGCGCTGCATCCCGGCATCGAGATCTCGATGACGCCGGGCCTCGCGCTGGTCGACGTGGTGGCCGAAGGCTATGACCTGGCCCTGCGCGCCTGGAAGGGCAATGCGCCGGGGACGGTGACCGAACCGCTTGCGCGGTCGCACTGGGTGGTGGCGGGGGCGCCGTCTCTCCTGGGCGAGGGGCCGGTCGACGTGCGCAAGTTGCCGTGGATCGTGCCGGACGATGATCACTCCGACATCCTGCGGCAGGTCGGCATCGAGGTTCCCGCAGCGCAGCGGGTGCAGATCGGCAGCCCGCATCTGGAGGTTTCCGCCGGCCTGACCGGCCTGGGGCTGATCCTGGCGACCGAGGTTGTGATCCGCAACGAATTGGCCAGCGGTCAGTTGCGCGAGGTCAAGGTGGGGACCTTTCCCGAGGTGCACTACTACGTCACGATGCCCAGCGGTCCGCGGCGGGCCGAGACGGATGCCTTCGTCAAATGGGTCAGGACGCTGTTCTAGGCCGCGCTCAGGCCTTGTCGCGCACCATCAGCTGGTTGCCGTCGCCCTTCTGGACATCGAAGCGCCCGGTGCGCTTCAACAGGTCCGACAGCCGGGCGCTGCCGTAGCTGCGGCTGTCGAAGTCCGGATACAGCTGCGTCAGCACCTGGCCCAGCTGGCCCAGGGGATAGCTGTCCTCTTCGATGCCGATCTTCTTCATCGCGGCCAGGATCAGCGGGATCGCCTTGGACGGCGGGTCCTTGTCGGGCTTTGCCGCCTCTTTCACCGGTTTCGCAGGCGCCGGGGTATCGGTGACGGCTTCGGGGACTGCGGTCAGGTTCTCCAGGAACAGGAACCGGTTGCAAACGTTGCGCAGGGACTCTGGGGTCTTCTTTTCGCCCACGCCGATCACCTGAAGCCCGTCCTCGCGGATACGGCTGGCGAGGCGGGTGAAATCGCTGTCCGAAGAGACGAGGACGAAGCCATCGACCTTTCCGGCATGCAGGATATCCATCGCGTCGATGACTAGGCCGATGTCGGAGGCGTTCTTGCCCTTGGTGTTGGCGGACTGCTGGTGCATCACCAGGCCCAGGCTGCGGGCCTTTTCCTTCCACTGGCCAAGCGAGGCGCTGGACCAGTCGCCGTAGACCCGGCGGACCGAGGGCTCGCCGAGACCCGCGATCTCGTCGAGCACGGCCTCGATGTGGCGGGCGGGGATATTGTCGGCGTCGATCAGGACTGCGAGGCGGGATGTACGCGGGTCGGGCATTGGGCCTCCGGGGGTTAGCCCATTTCTGGACCAGCCGGTGCCGCAAGGAAAGCGCAATCGCTTGATTGACTTGGGCAAGGCAGCGGGCAACATCGCCCGGAACTGGGCGGGGGCATTGCGGATGATCGGTGGGTTGCAGATGTTGCGCGGCGTGGCCGCGACGCTGGTTGTCCTTTTCCATCTGCAGGCGGCCGCCGTAGCCGAGGGTCACGACCCCGGTATCCTGGGCTGGTTCCACGGCGGAGAGGCCGGGGTAGATGTCTTCTTCGTCCTGAGCGGCTTCGTGATCTTTCACGCGGTTCAGGGAAAGGCAGACCGGGGGGCCGGGTGGTTTCTGCGGCAGCGGTTCTGGCGGATCGTTCCCCCCTATTGGGCCGCGCTTGGCCTGACCTTCCTGGCGATGGCCGCGCTGGCCGTGATGCGCGGCGACTGGTCGGAATGGCCCTTGGCAAGTCAGGCAGCGGTGTCGGCCTTGCTGCTGCCCTTGCCCGGCCATGTGATGGGGGTCGCCTGGACCCTGACCGTCGAAGGGATGTTCTATCTGGTCTTCGCCGCGACCTTCTTCCGTTTCGGGGCAAAAGGGGCCGTTCTGGCACTGGCGGCCCAGGGCTGGTCTGGGGCGAGGCCGCGTACCTGCTGCACCTGCTGGTGTTTTCGGTCGCGGGCACCCTTCTGCGCATGGTCGGAGTAGCGCCCTATGGGTCGTTGGCGGCCATGCTCGCGCTTGGAGCCCTTGCGGTCTTCGTATCAGTCGCCGCAACCCTTCTGGTCGAACGGCCCTATCGGCGCGGGATGAGCAGAAGCTGAGGTCTAGCTGACCAGCGGCAGCGCCCGAGCGGCAAGTGCGGCCAACGCCGCATCGGGGGGCAGCGAGAGGAGCAGTCCGCGCTGGCCGGCGTTGATCCAAACCCGCGGCGTGTTGCAGGCGGTGGCCTCGATGGCGGTCGGAACGGCGCGCTTCTGGCCGAAGGGCGAGATGCCGCCAACGTGGTAGCCGGTCAGCTTTTCCGCCTTTGGCACCGGCATCATCGCGGCGGACTTGCCGCCAAAGGCCGCCGCTACCCGCTTCATCGAGAGCTGGCAGTTCGAGGGAATGACACAGCAGACAGGTTTGCCATCGACCTCGACCATCAGGGTCTTGAGCATCACGGCAGGATCGATCCCAAGGGCCTCGGCGGCCTGGAGGCCGGTGGCTTCGGCCTTGGGATCATAGGGATAAGGATGCAGGGTGACCTCGATCCCGAGGGCAGAAAGCGCGCGGAGGGCGGGGGTCGCGGACATGGGTCAGGACACCTGTTTGACGCAGTCCGGATGCAGGAATGCCTCGACCAGCACCTCGGCGGCATGGGCATCGCGGGCCGTTATGCGGAAGCTGGCCTCGGTCAGATCCTCGCCAAGTCGTGCGGAAAAGAGCCGCCGCCCGCAGAGAAAGAGGTCGAGCCAGAGCCCGGTCTTTCCCGCCGTCGCCAGCGCAACGGCCGAGTCAAGTCGAGGGTCGAACTCGACCAGAACGCTGTGGCCATAGCTGTCAGCCAGCACCGTAGCCGAAACGACGTCGCTGGCAGTGAAATCCACCACATCCAGGCCCACGACGATTTCGCCTTCCGGAAAGACCTCGGGTACGGCCTGACCGAAAGCGGGTGTCAGGCAAAGGCCGATGCCCGCGGCAATCGCAAGCGTCGGCCGATGCATCAGTAGACCACCACCGCCCGGATCGACTTGCCCGCATGCATCAGGTCGAAGCCTTCGTTGATGCGTTCAAGTGGCAGGACATGGGTGATCATCGGGTCGATCTCGATCTTGCCGTCCATGTACCAGTCGACGATCTTCGGCACATCGGTCCGGCCGCGCGCGCCGCCGAAGGCAGTGCCTTTCCAGACCCGGCCGGTGACCAGCTGGAAGGGCCGCGTCTCGATCGTGGCGCCTGCGGGCGCGACGCCGATGATGATCGACTGGCCCCAGCCGCGGTGGGTGCAGTCCCGCGCGTCGCGCATCCCCTTGACGTTGCCGGTGCAGTCGAAGGAGTAGTCGGCCCCGCCGATCTTGTCGAAGGGCGTCTTGGTCATGTCGACGATGGTCTGGACGACCGATGTGCCCTCGGCCAGTTTCTTCGGGTTGACGAAATGGGTCATGCCAAAGCGTTCGCCCCATTCCTTCTTGTCGTCATTGATATCGACGCCGATGATCATGTCGGCGCCGGCCATCTTGAGGCCCTGGATGACGTTCAGCCCGATGCCGCCCAGGCCGAAGACCACGGCCTTTGCGCCCGCCTCGACATTCGCCGTGTTCAGCACGGCGCCGATGCCGGTAGTTACCCCGCAGCCGATGTAGCAGATCTTGTCGAAGGGTGCGTCGTCGCGGACCTTGGCCAGCGCAATCTCGGGCATGACCGTGTGCTGCGCGAAGGTCGAGCAGCCCATGTAGTGATAGATCGGGGTGCCATCGAGCATGGAGAAGCGGGTGGTGCCATCGGGCATCAGGCCTTGGCCTTGCGTCGCGCGGATCGCGGTGCAGAGGTTGGTCTTGCGGCTGAGGCACGAGGGGCATTCGCGACATTCCGGCGTGTAGAGCGGAATGACATGGTCGCCCGGTTTCAGGCTCTTCACCCCGGGGCCGCATTTGACCACCACGCCCGCGCCCTCATGGCCAAGGATCGAGGGGAAGATGCCTTCGGGGTCGGCGCCCGACAGGGTGAATTCGTCGGTATGGCAGATACCGGTTGCCTTGATCTCGATAAGGACCTCGCCCTCTTTCGGGTCATCGAGGTTCACTTCCATGATTTCCAGCGGTTTTCCTGCGGCGACGGCTACGGCGGCACGGGTTCGCATCTGGTTTTCCCTCCCTTATGGTTTTCCTCAAGGTGTGCCAGACTGGGCGCGAAAGCAATTCAGGAAACGACCCATGAAATACGCTTCCGGCCTTCTTCTCGCCGTGCCGCTCTTGCTGGCGGCCTGCGTCGAACCAATGCCGATGCCGCCGCCGGTGGACCCCGTCGACCAATGCGGCGCTGGCGAACTGCAGTATCTGGTGGGCAAGCCGGGCGTCCTTTTGGACGGGATGCGGTTCAGCCAGGACGTGCGGGTGATCCAGTACGGCATGGCGGTGACGATGGACTATAACCCCTACCGGCTGAACTTCTGGCTGGATCGTCGCGACGTGATCGAACGGGTGACCTGTGGCTGAGGTGCGCAGGATGAAACCGTTCGTTCTGCTTGGCGCGCTGGCGCTCGGGGCCTGTGTCGCGGCGGATGAGCCTGACCCTCTGGCCTGCGGGGCCGGGGGAATGCAGGACCTGGTCGGTCAGGACAAGTCGGTCTTTGCAGCCATGACCTTTCCGGTGGGCACACGTATCATAGAGCCGGGCATGGCGGTCACCGAGGACTATCGGCCGGAACGGTTGAACTTTGATCTGGATGCCAAGGGGCGGATTACCCGCGTCTGGTGCGGTTGAGCCGGAAAGGGCGCGCCCCCACCTGTGGCGGGGGCGCAGCCGGATCTTATTCCTTCGGCATCTGGTAGGTGGTGTGGCAGTCCTTGCAGGCGCCACCAATCGCACCCAGGCCCGCGCCGATTGACTCGGCCGAGGCCACGTCCAGGGCCGCGGCCCCATCGCCAAGTGCCTTGGCCTTCATCAGGAAGTCATCCCAGTTCGCCCAGATCTCGGGCTTGGCGCGCGAGGCCGGATCGGCAGCGCCCTGATCCTTGAAGGTCGCTTCGATCTTTCCGGCAGCCTCGACCAGCGCGGCTTTTGCGGCTTCGGCGGCGGCGGCATCATAGGCGGCCTTGCCTCCTGCCATGTCGCTAAGGATGCCGACGTTCTTGCCGTTGATCTTCATGAGTTCCGATCGTGCGATCGAGTTCGGGTCGGTCCGCTCGGCTTGTGCATAGACTGCTCCGGCGGCAAGGACTGCGCCTATCAGGACTGCTTTGGCGAGTTTCATTGATGTGGCTCCCGTGCTGGTTAGCATTGGCACTATAGGCGCGACATTCCGTCGCGGTAGCCGGGGAGTTGTGCACTCACGCACTTGTCATCTGCGGTGATGGAGGACTCGACAGGAACACGCCCAGATGGCATCAGTTAGAACATAACATGAACAAGTGAGTCGCAGCATGGCAGGTCGGCGCATCCTGTCGCTCTGGTTTCCACGGCTGGCGGCAGAGCGCGTCGCGCGGCGGCGGGGTGATGCGGTGCCGCTGCCGCTGGCCGTGGTGGGCGAGCGGAACGGCGCGCAGGTGCTGGTGTCGCTGTCGCCCGAGGCCGAGGCAGCGGGCCTTGCCCTTGGCCAGCCCCTGCGGGATGCCAGTGCGATCTGTCCGGCGCTCTTGACCGTGGCGGCGGACCCTCCGGGCGAGGCGCAGTTCCTCATGACCCTGCGCCGTTGGGCCGGCCGCTTCTCGCCCTGGGTGGCCGAGGAACCCCCCGCAGGGCTGATGATCGACCTGACTGGAGCGGCCCATCTGCATGGCGGCGAGGACGGTGTGCTGGACCGGGTGGCCGAGGATTGCACGGCTCTGGGCCTGACCGTGCGTGCGGCGATTGCCGATACGGCCGGCGCGGCCTGGGGTCTGGCGCGCTATGCCCGTGACGGGGTTGCGCCGGTGCGGTCGGGCGACGCCATCGACCAGGAGGCGCGGGCGACGCGGTCGCGGGCCGCCAAGCGCCGGGGCTGGGAGCGGGGCGGCGGTGCCCCGCGTCCGGTGCCGGTGCGCGGGGCGGAACGGGCCGTGGTGGCCCCGCCGGGGCGGCTTTACGACGCGCTGGCCGAACTGCCGCTGGCCGCGCTGCGCCTGGCCCCGGATGTGGTCGAACGCCTGATGCGGCTGGGCCTGCGCCGGGTTGGCGACCTGATGGGCCTGCCCCGCGCGGCGCTGGCGCGGCGGTTCGGAGCCGATACGCTGAGGCGGCTGGACCAGGCCATGGGGCTGGAGCCGGAGCCGATCAGCCCCGCCCGTCCACCGATGCATTTCGCCGTACGGCTGACGCTGCCGGAACCGATAGGCCTGCGCTCGGATGTCGAGGCGGCACTGGACCGGCTTTTGCCACCCTTCTGCGAGAAGTTGCGGGCCAAGGGGCGGGGGGTGCGGCGGGTGCTGTTCCAGGCGTTCCGGGCGGATGGCGGGGTGGCTGCGGTCGAAGTGGGGCTGGCGCGGGCGGCGGACAGCCCCGACCGCATTCGCCCGCTTCTGCATCTGAAGCTCGACCTGATCGACGCGGGTTTCGGGATCGACTGCCTGCGGCTGGAGGCGCTTGCCACCGAGGCGGTCAGCGCGCTGCAGCATCGCGGGCAGATCGAGGCCACCGCGAAGGCAATGGCCGGGGCCGGTTCCGGCCAGGCCCTGGAAGACCTGATCGGACGGCTGGGCGCGCGGTTGGGGACCGAAGCGGTCCTGCGGCTGCATCCGGCGGAAAGCCATGTGCCGGCGAAATCGGCGCAGCTGCTCATGGCGGCCTGGAGCCAGCCGCATGACGGGCCCTGGCCCGCCCCGCCCGCCCCCCGCCCGCTGGTCATGTTCCGGCCCGAACCGGTGGATGCGCCCGAAGTGCCGGACCTTCCCATCCGCTTTCGCTGGCGGCGGCGGGACTTCACCGTACGGATGGCGGCAGGGCCAGAACGTCTGCAGCCGGAATGGTGGTTCGAGGATCCCGATTGGCGTGGCGGCGCGCGCGACTACTGGCGCATCGAGACCGAGAGGGGCGAACGGCTCTGGCTTTTCTATGGTCAGGGGGGCGCGGTCACGGACCGCTGGTATTGCGAGGGGGTCTTTTCCTGAGGCCGGGAACCCGCTTCCCGCTTCCGTCCCGAACCCCTTCCGCATAAGAGGGAACCGGGACAGGAAGAAGGGGCAGCCATGGCGCGGATCATCGTCGTCGGGAATGAGAAAGGTGGGTCGGGAAAGTCCACCACCTGCATGCATGTGGCCACCGCCCTGGCGCGTCTGGGCCAGAAGGTCGGGGCGCTGGACCTTGACCTGCGCCAGAAGTCCTTCGGTCGCTATATCGAGAACCGCCGCGCCTATCTGGCCCAGGCCGGACTGTCGCTGCCGACCCCGGACTATCGCGAATTGCCCGAGATCGATGGAACCGGATCTGGCACCGGAGAACACCCGCAGGACCAGCGCCTGACGCGGGCGATCGAGGCGATGGACAAGGAGATGGACTACATCGTCATCGACTGCCCCGGCAGCCACACGCGGCTAAGCCAGGTCGCCCATACGCTGGCCGATACGCTGATCACGCCCCTGAACGACAGTTTCGTCGACTTCGACCTGCTGGCACGGGTCGATCCCGTGACGGGCAAGATCAAGGGGCCGTCGATCTATTCCGAGATGGTCTGGGGTGCCCGCCAGTTGCGGGCGCAGGCAAAGCTGCCGCCGATCGACTGGATCGTGGTCCGCAACCGGCTGGGCGCGCAGGCCATGCACAACAAGAAAAAGGTCGGCGCGGCGCTGGAAGAGCTGTCCCGCCGCATCGGGTTCAGGGTGTTGAACGGATTCTCCGAACGCGTGATCTTTCGCGAACTTTTTCCGCGCGGTCTCACGCTGCTGGACTTGAAGGATACCGGAGTGGATCAGTTGAACCTGTCGAACATCGCTGCCCGCCAGGAATTGCGCGACCTGATGGCCGGCCTTAAACTTCCGGCTCTGCAGATCGGCTTTTGAACACCGGCCCACCTAGCCCCGCGTGGTTGACGATCCGCGTGCGGGTGACCTTCTTCAGGCGCTTTTCGAAAGAGGACAATTCCTCGTCCTTCCTGCTCCGTGTAAGACCAATCTTCTTAAGCAGCTTAATTGTCTTTTTCATGGATGGGCATCCTTTCGGTATGACCCGGTTTTGAAATTGAAGCGCGGCAGCACTAAGGCATACTAGGACAAATGCTGCGTCCGGTTTGTGCTGATTTGGGGACAGATCGTGTCAGATTTTGCCACACAATCATGGCGTGCAACAAGATGTGCTATTGCACCCGAGATTTCAGCCATCCGGCCCAGGCGAAGCTTGACCCGGCAAAGACGTTGATATCGACGCGGCCGGCAATGCCGGGAACCAGCCCGGTCGAGGTGTATTGCCAGAAGCTCCAGGACTTGCCGTCATAGACGCTGTGCGGGTGATCCGCGACTGAACGCAGCCAGAATTCGACCCCGCGAAGGCGCCAAAGCTCGGTGTCCTCGAAGAAGTCGACGGTCGTGTAGATGAGCGGGCGACGGCCATAATGGCGCTCGAGGATGTCGAGGAAAATGCGCGCCTCCTCACGGATCACGGCCCCGTCGCGGCGGATCCTGCACGTGGGGCTCGTCGGTGTCCATTCCATGTCGAGCACGGGCGGCATGGCCCCTGAGGTTTTCGGTACATGCCGGATGAACCAGCGCGCCTGCTCGGCCGCCGGGCGGCAATGGTAGAAGAAATGGTAGGCCCCGCGTGTCACTCCCGCAGCGCCCGCACTGCGCCAGTGGTCGGCGAACATCGGGTCCACCAGATCACCGCCTTCGGTGGCCTTGATGAAGGCGAAATTCACCCCGTTCGCGCGGGCCTGCCGCCAGTCGATCTGGGTCTGGAAACGCGAGACATCGATCCCGTGGACCGGATAGCGGTCGGGTGAGCGGCCCGGCCAATCCGACGGGTCGCTGTCATCGAAGTTCGCGGTGGTGACCGACAGCTGCAGAGCCTCGGCCGGAGCCTCGGTTCGCGAGGAACCGCAGGCGGCCAGGATCAGGCACAGCAGCGCGGCAAGCGGGTGTTTCATGTCGCCATGCTGAACCAGATCGCCCCGACTGTCAGGCGGCTTCCGCGCCGATGGTCAAGGAACCGCCGATGGCCGCCCGAATCCGCACATAGCCTGCCGGCCGCGATGCGCGCAGCAGGCCAGCTGGCGAGGCAACAGGTCGCCGGGACGATTGACCCAGGAGAGGCCTGAGCCCGGTCTAGCCGAACCGGGCGGGGGAAAGTGCCGCGACCAGGCCTGCGTCAAGGTCCGGCGTCCTTCCCCCGATCAGGTCGGCCGCCATCTGGCTGGCCGCAGGGCAGGTCTGGAAGCCATAGCCGCCCTGACCCGCAAGCCAGAAGAACCCGGGCTCGCGCGGGTCGGGGCCGATGACCAGCACCCGGTCGGGGGCAAAGGTCCGCAGGCCGGCCCAGTTCGAAATCAGCCGGGTCACCGGTTCGGTCACCATTTCCTCATAACGTGCCAGCCCTTCCGCCAGCACCATGTCGTCGGCCCAGGCGTCATGCGGCTCCATCAGGTCTTCTTCGGCCGGGCTGACGATCAGCGCTCCGGCGTCGGGCTTGGCATACCAGTCCTCACCCGGCCCGAACATCATCGGCCAGCGGCTGACGTCATGCCCGCCCGGGGCCGGGATCCGCGCCATCGAGCGGCGGTAGGGGGTGAAGCCAAGTGGCCGGACCCCTGCCATCGCCGCAACCTTGTCGACCCAGGCCCCGGCCGCATTCACCAGCATCCGGGCGGTGAAGGACCCGGCGGTGCTGACCACCCGCCAACCCGCACCTTCGCGGGAGATCCCCGTCACATTCGCCTTTGTCAGGATGCGTGCGCCCCGGCCCTTGGCCTCGCGCGCGAAGCCCTGAACCAGGAGATCGGTATCAACATCCTCGGCATGCGTGGCATAGCCCGCCATTGCCACGACATCGGGGTTCAGGATCGGCACGATGTCCCGGGCTTCGTCCACGCTGATACGGTCGAATTCCATGGCGACAAGGTCACGCTCGAAAGCTTCGCCAGCATCGGCCTTGGCGACAAGCAGCAGCCCGCGCGGGGAGAGAACATTGGGAAGAGACCGGAAATAGGCTTCTGACACCATCGACAGGCCGACGACCGCCGGGGCTCCATAGCGCGGCTCGAACAGGGCAGCGGAACGGCCGGAGGCGTGATGCGCCAGCGCCTCCTCGGCCTCAAGCACGATGACCACGCCCAGTTCCGACATCCGTGCTGCTGCCGAAATCCCGGCGATCCCACCACCAATGATCAAGAAGTCCGCATCCATGCCCGCCTCCGGAGGTTCCGAGGCGCGCCGATACCGGGTGCCCCTCGTTTCTCTCGGCATATCGCGAGCCGCATGTCGGGCGCAATCCGTCCCCGGGCGCGATGCGACGTTAAGTGGCGCAAGGCTCCGTCACTGAGGAATCTCCCCGGTGATGCCTTCGACATAGAAGTTCATGCCCAGAATATCGGCATCGGGGGCGGTCTCGCCAGCTGCCAGCCAGGGCGAGCCGTCCTGCCGGTTCAGAGGTCCGGTGAACGGATGAAAGGTGCCGGCCCCGATGGCATCCCTCAGCTCCTCGGCTTCGGCACGGATCTCTGGCGGTACGGCCTCGGTGATGGCGCCGATCAGCACGACACCACTGTCGATCCCTTCCCACGCATCTTCCTGCTGATAGGTGCCGTTCAAAAGCTCGCCCACGCGGCGGAAGTAATAGGGCGCCCAGTTGTCGACGATGGACGAAACCCGCGGGCTGGGCTTGAAGTCGGTCATGTCCGAGGCCTGCCCGAAGCCGATCACTGCGCCATTGGTCTTGGCTGCTTCTTCTAGAGGTGCGGTGGAATCGGTGTGCGAGGCGATCACGTCCACTCCGGCAGCGATCAGCTTGCGGGCGGCGTCACGTTCGATCATCGGGTCAAACCAGGTATTCGCCCAGACGACCGTCAGCTCGACCTCAGGGTTCACCCGGCGGGCATTGACGAAATAGGCGTTGATGCCCGCGATCACCTCCGGGATCGGGAAGGACGCGATATAGCCGATCTTGTTGGTCCGGGTCATTCGACCGGCAATCAAACCCTGCACCGCCCGGCCCTGGTAGAAACGGGCGTTGTAGGTCGAGACATTGGGGCTGTCGCGACGAAAGCCCGTGGCATGTTCGAACTTCACATCGGGATATTTGGCCGCGACCTTGTTCGTAGACTCCATGTAGCCGAAGGATGTGGTGAAGATGATGCTGCAGCCGCTTTCCGCCATCTGCTCCATCACCAGTTCGGCCGCCTCGCCCTCGGCGACGTTTTCCGCCCAGTCGATCTCGACCCGTTGGCCAAACGCCGCCTTCACGGCCTCGGCCCCGCGGTGGTGCTGGTAGGACCAGCCGCCATCATCGACCGGACCGACATAGATGAAGCAAGCCTTCAACGGACCAGCCGACTGGGCGGCGGCCAGTCCGCCCAAGGCAATCGCACCAAGAACAACCGAGCTGAAAAGCACCTTTCGAAATGTCATCGGAAATCTCCGCCGATAGGCCCGAACCGGGCATTCCCGACATTGGGGGCACGCGCAACCCAAGCGGTCAATGAATGATTTTCCACAACTCTTTCTTGAAAAGCTGACCTATTGGTCAGCTTGATCGCGATCGCCAAAATGAAACGGGCCCCGGAATCCGGGGCCCGCTTGATCCGTCAATGCGTTGACATCACTGCGGAATATCGCCGACGATGCCTTCAACGAAGAAGTTCATGCCCAGAAGGTCGCCATCCGGCGCGGTCGCGCCTTCGGCAAGCCAGGCCGAGCCGTCCTGCTTGTTGATCGGGCCGGTGAACGGGTGGTAGGTGCCCGCCGCAATCGCATCGCGCAGGGCTTCGGCTTCGGCCTTCACGTCGGCCGGAACCTTGTCGGTGATCTCACCGATCAGCACTTCACCACCCGCGATACCTTCCCAGGCGTCGATCTGCTCGTAGGTTCCGTCCAGAAGGGCGCCCACGCGCTTGACGTAGTAGGGACCCCAGTTGTCGATGATCGACGACACGCGCGGCCCGTCCTTGTATTCCGCCATGTCCGAGGCCTGGCCGAAGCCGATCACGCCTTCGGTCTTGGCAGCCTCGGCCAGCGGTGCGGTCGAGTCGGTGTGGGCGGCAATCACGTCAACGCCCTGGTCGATCAGCGCCTTGGCAGCATCGGCTTCCTTCGCGGGGTCGAACCAGGTGAAGGCCCAGACGACCGACAGCTCGACCGCCGGGTTCGCCTTCTTGGCGTGCAGGTAGTAGCTGTTGATCCCCATGATCACTTCCGGGATCGGGAAGGACGCGATGTAGCCGATCTTGTTCGACTTGGTCATCTTGCCGGCGATATGACCCTGCACCGCGCGGCCTTCGTAGAAGCGGGCGTTATAGGTCGAGACGTTGGCATGGTCGCGCTTGAAGCCGGTCGCATGTTCGAACTTCACGTCCGGGAACTTGGCCGCCACCGCGTTGGTCGGGTCCATGTAGCCGAAAGAGGTCGTGAAGATGATGTTGCAGCCGCCCAGAGCCATCTGGGTCAGCACGCGCTCGGCATCCGCGCCTTCCGGCACGTTTTCCTGATACTGGATCTCGACCTTGTCGCCATAGGCCGCCTGCACCTGCATCGCCCCGTCATGGTGCTGGAAGGTCCAGCCGCCGTCGCCGATCGGGCCGACATAGACGAAGCAGGCCTTCACCTTGTCCATGCCTTGCGCGAAAGCGCCCGAGGCCAGCATCAGCCCCATTGCCGCGCTTGCCAGCAGATTTCTACGTTTCATTTCCGTACTCCCCTTGGTGGCGACGCCTTTTCCGGCCCCGCAGTTGTAAGCCTCAGCGCGAGGCGTGAAAGTTTTGTCCCAACGCGGCCGGAGCCCCGTTTACCTTGCCCTTGCGCCCTGCCGACATGATGACCAGCACGAGGATGGTTATCAGATAGGGAGCCATCGACAAGTACTCGACCGGGATGATCGAGCCAGCAACCTGCAGGTTCAACTGCAAGACCGTGATGCCGCCGAAAAGATAGGCGCCAATCAGCACACGCCAGGGTTTCCAGCTGGCGAAGACCACGATGGCCAGCGCGATCCAGCCCGCACCCGCGGTGATCCCGTCCACCCATTGGGGCACCCGCGCAAGGCTGACATAGGCCCCGCCCATACCGGCCATGGCCCCGCCGAAAGCGATGCACATCAGGCGGATGCGGTTGACCTTGTAGCCCAGCGCATGGGCTGCCTCATGGCTTTCGCCGACCGCGCGGATGATGAGCCCGATGCGGGTGGATTTCAGCACCCACCACAGAACCGCCGTCATCAGGATCGAGAAATAGACCACCCAGTCATGGCCGAAGAGGATCGGTCCCACCACCGGCAGATCGGCCAGAACGTCGGGCAGCAATTGCCCGGTCGGTGGCGGCTTGATCCCGTTGTAGCCCTGCCCGCCAAGGGAGGAGACGCCAAGCCCGAAGAGCGTCAGCGCCAGGCCGGTTGCCACCTGGTTGGCCAGGAAGACCTGGGTCAGAGCCGCAAAGATCAGGCTCAGGACCGCCCCCGCCACTGCGCCGCCGATGAAGCCCATGACTGGACTTCCGGTCTGTACGGCCACGATGAACCCACCCAGCGCGCCGATGACCATCATTCCTTCGACGCCGAGGTTGAGGACGCCCGCGCGTTCCACCACCGTCTCGCCCAGCGCAGCCAAGAGGATCGGCACCGCCGAGGCCATCAGCGTCGCGATCAGGATGACCGGATTGATACCGCCAAGATCCATCACTTTGCTCCTACGCTGAAGGGCAGTCTAAACCGGTAGTTGGTCAGCACATCCACCGCCAGGAGGAAGAACAAGAGCATCCCCTGGAACACCTGGATCGCCGCATCCGGCAGGCCAAGGTTCGTGGACGCCATCTCGCCCCCGACATAGGTCAGGGCCATCAGGAAGCCCGCCAGCACGATCCCCAGGGGATTCAACCGGCCAAGGAAGGCAACGATGATCGCGGTAAAGCCGTAACCCGTGTTGAAGTCGATGCTGATCTGCCCGGCAGGACCGGTCACCTCAAAGAGCCCTGCAAGCCCCGCCAGCGCACCGGAAATCCCCATGCACAGGACCACCAGCCGCGCGGGCGACACGCCATGGAACCGCGCTGCCCGGGGTGCCTGACCGGCGAGCTTGATCTGGAAGCCGGCCTGATGCCGCGTCAGCAGGATATAGGCCAGAACCCCGGTCACGAGTGCGGCGACGCCGCCCCAATGCAGACCCAGCGGCTCATAGATGAAGCCGTTCTGCGCCGCCGGATAACTGGAGAAGTTGCGGCTGCCCGGAAAGCCCATGCCCTCGGGGTTCTTGAGGAACCCGGTCGAGGCCTTGGCCAGGATCGTCTCGGCCACATAGACCAGCATCAGCGAGACGAGGATTTCATTCGTGTTGAACCGCGTCTTGAGGATTGCCGGGATCATCGCCCAGAGCCAGCCGCCAAAGGCCCCAGCGATCACCATCACGGGGAAGATCAGCCGGTTTTCGGTCGGGAAGACCGCAAGCCCCACGGCCGCGCCGAAGATCGCGCCCATGATGTACTGGCCTTCGGCCCCGATGTTCCAGATTCCCGCCCGAAAGCCGAGCGCAAGGCCAATGGCGATCAGGATCAGCGGCCCCGCCTTCACCAGCAGCTGGCCGCGCAGGTAGAAGGCGAACTCGCCGAAGACCGGGTCCCAGAAGATGGTCCGGATCACCTCGAACGGGTTCTTGCCCATGGCGGCAAAGAGGATGCCGCCCGCAATCATTGTCAGGATCACCGCAACCGGCGGCGTGGCGTAAAGCCAGAACTTGCTGGGCGTCGGGCGCTTCTCAAGCCTGAACATGATGCGCAACCTCCATGCCATGGGCGCCGCCCATCATCAGCCCGATCTCGTCCATCGTCAGCCCCTCGGTTGGCCTGGGCTTGGTCAGCCGCCCCTCGTTCAGGACGGCGAATGTGTCGGAAACCTCCAGCAACTCGTCGAGGTCCTGGCTGATCACGACCACCGCCGCGCCCTCTCCGGCCCGGTCGAGGATCGACTGCCGGATCTGCGCCGCTGCGGCCGCATCGACGCCCCAGGTCGGCTGGTTGATCACGATGACGGCTGCCCCCTGCATGAGCTCTCGGCCCATCAGGAACTTTTGCAGGTTTCCGCCCGAAAGCGCGCGGGCCGCAACGTCCGGACCCGGCGTGCGCACGTCATAGGCCTTGATGATTTCCTCGGCAAAGGCGCGGGTCCCTGCCCAGTCGACAAAACCGTTCTTTGTCAGTCCCTTGCGAACCCCGGCCGTCAGGAAGGCATTCTCGACAAGGCTCATGTCCGGCGCGGCCGCATGGCCGTAGCGGTCCTCGGGTGCTGCCACCAGCCCGGCCTTGCGCCGCTCGACCGGGCCCAGATCGCCTACCGCATTGCCCGCGACCCGGACCTTGTCCGCCGCTGCCTTCAACTCGCCCGACAAGGCAAGCAAAAGCTCGTCCTGTCCGTTCCCCGCAACCCCGGCGATGCCCAGAACCTCGCCCTTGGCCACGGTGAAGCTGACCCCTTTCAGAGAGGTCCCAAAGGGGATAGGCGATGCCGCCGACAGATCCGAAACGCCCAGCGCGACCTCGCCCTTTTGCCCCTGCCGCCGCTCGGGCGTCTTGAGCGCGGTCCCGACCATCAGTTCGGCCATCTCCCGCGCGGTCCTCTCTCTTGGCGTGCAGGTCGCCACGACCTTGCCCCGACGCAGGATCGTTGCTTCGTCGCAAAGGCTTTTGATCTCTTCCAGCTTGTGGCTGATGTAGAGGATCGCCGTCCCCTCCGAGGACAACTGCCGCAGCGTCTTGAACAGGATCTCCACCTCCTGCGGCGTCAGCACCGAGGTTGGCTCATCCATGATCAGAAGCTTCGGGTCCTGAAGCAGACACCGGATGATCTCGACCCGCTGCCGTTCGCCCGCCGAAAGGTCGCCGACCATCCGCGAGGGGTCGAGCGGCAGCCCGTATTCCTCGCTGACCGCCCGGATCCGTGCCGCAAGTTCGCGCATCGGCGGCGGGTTTTCCATTCCAAGCGCCACGTTCTCGGCCACATTCAGCGCCTCGAAGAGCGAGAAGTGCTGGAACACCATCGCCACGCCCAGTCGCCGCGCCTCGGCCGGTTTCGCGGGCTGGTAGGCTGCCCCCCGCAGGGTCATCGTGCCGGTATCCGGGCGCACCAGACCATAGATCATCTTGACCATGGTCGACTTGCCCGCCCCGTTTTCCCCCAGGAGCGCGTGAATCTCGCCTTCCGAAATCGCAAAGGACACGTCCGAATTCGCCACCACGCCGGGATAGGCCTTGGTGATTCCCTCGACACGCAAGAGCTCGGGTCTGGTCGTCGTCATGCCGTCTTCTCCCTCTGCATCGCGGGGACTGCCCGAAGCAGTTCCGCAACGACGCCCACCGCAATTGCCTGCGGATGCTTGCCCAGTCTCGGGTCGCCGATCGGACAGCGGATACGCCCCACTGCTTCCGCCGTATGGTCAAGCGCCTTGAGCCGGGACCGGAACCGCGCCCATTTCGTCGCCGACCCGATTAGCCCGCAAGACCTGAAGCCCCGGTTAAGAAGTCTGTGGCAAAGTTCAAGGTCCAGCGCATGGCTGAAAGTCAGGATCAGATGCTCTGCCCCTTCCGGCGCATGATCCGCCAGCAGGGCCGGATCAGCACCGGGCAGCGCCGTCACGCCTTCGGGCACCACATCCGGAAACCGCTCGGCCGCGACATCGACCCAGGTCACCGCGATACCGGGCAAAGGAGCCAGCACCGAGACCAGCGCCCGCCCGACATGCCCCGCCCCCCAGACCCAGACCTGCCGTTCCGCCTCGGCCAGGGGTTCGACCAGCCATCCCGACACCAGGCCCGCAGCAGGCCGCACGCCCTGCCCCCGGGCCGCCGCCAGAATGCGCTTTACCGCCAGAGGCATTTCGCCCGGCCCCCGCGCGATGACCCCGGCTTCGGCCTGCGGCAGCGCGGTATAGACCTCGGTCCAGAGCGTCACTGTCCCGCCGCAGCACTGGCCGAGCGACGGGCCAAGGGCGACACGGTCCACCGCGCGACCACCGGCCGCGAGCATCGCCCGCGCCTTTGCCGCCGCTTCGAACTCCAGCGCTCCGCCGCCTATCGTGCCGGATTGACCGTTCTCCCAGACCAGCATCGCCGCCCCGACTTCGCGCGGAGACGAGCCCTCGAAGCCCGCGATCACCACGCGGGCGACGCGGCCATGGGCGCCAAGCGCGCTGGACAGGGCGGAAAGGTCAAACACCCTCGACCCTCCGGACGGCCATCAGCACCCTCTCGGCCGTCGCAGGCGCATCGAGGGCCGGATAGACCGACCCGTCGCCGCAAGCTGCCACGGCATCGGACAGCGCCATCAGCGCCGAGATCCCGAGCATGAACGGGGGTTCCCCCACGGCCTTCGACTTGCCGACCGAGTCCTCGCGGTTGGGCTTGCCCCAGAGAGCGACGTTGAAGACGCGCGGCCGGTCCGAACAGGCCGGAATCTTGTAGGTCGAGGGCGCATGGGTCGATAGCCGCCCCTTGCCGTCCCAGACCAGCTCCTCGGTCGTCAGCCACCCGGCCCCCTGCACATAGGCGCCTTCGACCTGGCCAATGTCCAAGGCCGGGTTCAGCGAAGTCCCCGTGTCGTGCAAGAGATCCGCCCGCAGGATCCGGTTCTCGCCGGTGAGCCGGTCGATCACTACCTCGGTCACGGCGGCGCCATAGGCGAAATAGAAGAACGGCCGCCCGGTCCCCTTGACCCGGTCCCAGATGATCTTCGGGGTGGAATAGAAGCCCGTCGACGAAAGCGACACCCGCGCCTGATAGGCCCAGGCTACGACCCGCGCCCAGTCATAGACCTCGCCCGCGACCCTGACCGTCCCATCGACGAATTTCACCGTCGCGGGCTTTACCTGATGCTTCTCGGCGATGAACTCGGCCAGCCGCCCGCGGATCGTCTCCGCCGCAGCCTTTGCCGCCATCCCGTTCAGGTCCGCGCCCGAACTCGCCGCCGTAGCCGAGGTGTTCGGCACCTTCGCCGTATCGGTCGCGGTGATCTTCACCTGGCCCGCATCCAGCCCGAAGACCGCGGCCGTGACCTGCGCAACCTTCTGGAACAGACCCTGCCCCATCTCGGTCCCGCCGTGGTTCAGCGCGATGGAGCCGTCCTGATAGACATGCACCAGCGCCCCGGCCTGGTTCAGCCAGGTCAGCGTGAAGGAGATCCCGAACTTCACCGGCGTCAGCGCGATTCCCCGCTTGAGAACCGGGCTTTGCTTGTTCCACGCCGCAATCTCGGCCTTCCGCGCGGCGTAGTCGCTGGTCCGCTCCAGCTCGGCCACCAGTTCATGCCCGATGAAATCTTCCACCGGCATGTGGTACGGCGTCGTCTGCACCCGCCCGTCCGGAGGCAGCACATGCGACCCCACCGAAGCCGCCGCACCACGAGAGGAAAGATCCACTTCCCCCTCCTTCGCGGCCTTTGACATCTTCTGTCCTGAAGTTTCCCAGGGTTTGCCAGTGGTTTCGCCATCGGTTCGAGAAACCTCTGGCATGGGGGGCTGGCCCCCGGCGGCAGCCATCGCGCGATAGAAGTTGGCCTTGCGCACCACCAGCGGCTCGCGGCCCACCACGAAAGCGACATGGTCCAGGACCCGTTCGATCCCGACCATGCCCTGCGGCCCGCCGAACCCGCGATAGGCCGTGGCGCTGCAGGTGTTGGTCTTCAGCCGATGGCTCTCAATCCGGATATGCGGCAGGTGATAGCAATTGTCCGAATGCAGCATCGCCCGGTCCGCGACCGGCAGCGACAGGTCCTGCGACCAGCCGCAACGGAAGAGATGCAGGAATTCAAGCCCAAGGATGCGGCCTTCGGCATCGACCCCGGCGCGATACTTGATCCGCAGGTCATGGCGCTTGCCCGTGATGACCATGTCGTCATCCCGGTCATAGCGCATCCGGCAGGGCCGCCCCGTGGCTTTCGCTGCAACTGCGCAGGCGATGGCCAAGGCGTTGCCCTGGCTTTCCTTGCCACCGAAGCCCCCGCCCATCCGGCGCACTTCCACCCGCACTGCGCTCATCGGCAGATGCAGCGCATGGGCGACCTTGTGCTGCACTTCGGTCGGGTGCTGGGTCGAGGAATGGACCATGAAATCCCCGCCTTCCAGCGGGATTGCGGCCGCGACCTGACCTTCCAGATAGAAATGCTCCTGTCCACCGACTTCGAAGCTGCCCTCGATTACCCGAGGCGCCTTCGCAATCGCCGCGCCCGCGTCGCCCTTGGCCCAGATCACCGGACCCTGTTCGAACCGGCTGTTCGCGGCAAGCGCGTCATCGACGGTCAACAGCGCCGGAAGCTCGCGGTAGGTGATCTTGCCCAGCCGCGCCGCCTTGCGGGCCGCCAAGTGGCTTTCCGCCACCACCAGGAACACGGGCTGGCCGACGTAATGCACCGTGCCGACCGCCAGCAATGGCTCGTCATGCGCCGAAGGGCTGCAATCGGGCATGTCCGGCAGATCCTCGGCCGACAGGACCGCAACCACTCCGGGGGCGGCCCGGACGGCGGAAAGGTCCACCCCGGTGATCTCGCCATGCGCCACGGTCGATAGCCCGAAGGCCAGGTGGAGCGCATTGGCCGGGAAGGGCAAGTCGTCGATATAGCGCGCCTGACCCGTCACATGGAGGGGAGCTGCGTCATGCGGCAGCGGTTTTCCCATGCTCATGGTGCCACCTCCAGCACGGAGACCGCGGTTCCGTTCAGGTCATGGAAATATCGCCGCATCAGGTTCTGCGCCGTCAGCATCCGATACCCGGCCGAAGCCCGCATATCCGTCATCGGCGTGAAATCCCCCGCCATCGCCTCGGCCGCGGCCTCGACCGTAGCTTCGGTCCAGGCCTTGCCAACCAAGGCCGCCTCGCACAGGGACGCCCGTTTGGGCACCCCCGCCATACCGCCGAAGGCGATACGGGCCGACGTGACCTTGCCGCCTTCGACCGTCACGTTGAAGCAGCCGCAGACGGCCGAGATATCCTGATCGAAGCGCTTGGAGATCTTGTAGCACCGCAGTGCATCCGCCTTCTCCGGGAAGGAGACACCCGCCACGAATTCCCCCGGCCGCCGGTCCTGCTTGCGATACTCAAGGAAGAAATCCTCAAGCGCCATCGAACGGATCTCGTCCCCGCGGCGCAGATGCAGCGTCGCACCGAGCGCAATCAGCACGGGCGGCCCGTCGCCGATGGGCGAGCCATTCGCGATGTTCCCGCCAATCGTCGCCGCATTGCGCACCTGCGCGCTGGCATAGCGCCGCAGCATCTCGGCAAAGGACGGCAGCCGATCGGCCACCGCCTCGCGCAGGCTGGCGATCGTCACGCAGGCGCCGACATGCAGCTGACCGCCCTGGACCTCGATCGCCTGCAGGTCGCGGACCCCGTTCAGGAACGCCACCGGCTTCAGATCGCGAAGCTGCTTTGTCACCCAAAGCCCCACATCCGTCGCCCCCGCGACCAGCACCGCGTCCGGGTTCGCCAGATACCAGGCGGCCAGTTCATCAGAGCCAGAGGGCCGGAACACGCCGGCCTCGCCTGCCGCCAGGACCCGGACCGCCTCGCGATCCGCCTGCATCCAGGCTGGCACCGGAGAACCCTCGACCGCTTCGGCGGCCCGGATGATCGGCGCATAGCCCGTGCAACGGCAGAGGTTTCCTGCCAGCGCATCATCATGGGCGCGGTCGCCGTTAAGATGCGCCACCGCCATGCTGACCACGAAGCCCGGTGTGCAGAACCCGCATTGCGAGCCATGATGCTGGACCATCGCCGCCTGCACCGGATGCATTTCGCCCCCGGGGCCCGAGATCCCCTCGACCGTCCTGACCGCCTTGCCGTGCAACTGCGGCAGGAACAGGATGCAGGCGTTCAGCGCCCTGGAGCCGTCTGCATCGGTGACCATCACCGTGCAGGCTCCACAGTCGCCCTCGTTGCAGCCTTCCTTGGTTCCGGTCAAGCCGCTGGTGCGCAGCCAATCCAACAGGGTCCGCGTCGGAGGTTCCCCCTCGACCCGAACCGGCGTTCCGTTAAGCAGAAACGCAAGTGCCATCCGTCAGCCCGCCGCGGTCTCCCCATTTGGGCAAAATGCGTGGCCGCCCGATGCGGCGTAAAGCGGTCCACGCGACCCTTGTTGTTCTGCGTCCATCAAGCCGGTCCAACCGATTCAAGGCAAGAACAAACTGTCAGCCAAAAGGCGAAGCTGTTATCAAGATTTGCCGAAAATTCCACCGCCGGTAGCCCGGTTTCCCCTCTATGACGCTGGGTAAGGACATCCGTACTCGCCTCTGCCGGCCCGCCGGCCTAGAAGGCCAATCTCATTAGCATACATACAATGGATTATCCCATGGACCTCTCGACCCTTCTCAAATTCGTTCACGTCTGCGCCGCCGTCCTCTGGGTCGGCGGCGGTTTTACCATGATCCTCGCCGGGATCGCCCGGGCCCGCACGGCTACGGCCGAAGACCAGCTGGCGCATGTCCGTACGCTCGCCTTCCTCGCCCCCCGGTTCTTCATGCCGGTAAGCCTTGCCACCCTCGGCAGTGGCCTCGCACTCCTCTTCGCCGCGGGCTGGGGCTGGCAGCCGTTCACCGTCTTCGGGCTGGCCGGAGTCGTCTTCACCTCGCTCTTCGGCGCGCTCGTCCTTGGCCC
>JAEULQ010000012.1 GCA_016792685.1 Tabrizicola sp.
CAGCTCGCGCACGACCGGCCCGAAGATACGGGTGCCGACCGGTTCGCCCTGGTTGTTCAGGATGACGGCGGCGTTGCGGTCGAAACGGATCGAGGTGCCGTCTTCACGGCGGACTTCCTTGGCGGTGCGAACGACGACGGCCTTGCGGACGTCACCCTTCTTCACGCGGCCTTTCGGAATCGCCTCCTTAACCGACACCACGATGATGTCGCCCACGGAAGCATAACGGCGGTGCGAACCGCCAAGAACCTTGATGCACTGAACTCGGCGCGCGCCGGAGTTGTCAGCGACATCCAGATTCGTCTGCATCTGGATCATTTGAAAGTCTCCCGACCTTCAGGGCACAGCCCTGGGGTTTCGTTCGGGACGAAGGGGTTCCGGCTTACGCCTCGACCACCACCGTCCAGCGTTTCGTTTTCGAGATCGGCGCGCACTCTTCGATACGGACAGTATCGCCGACCTTGAACTTGTTCTCCGCGTCATGGGCGCGGTATTTCTTCGACTTGCGGACGGTCTTCTGCAGCAGCGGGTGCTTGAAGCGACGTTCCACGAGAACGGTGATCGTCTGCTCGTTCTTGTCCGAGGTGACGACGCCTTGCAGGATGCGTTTCGGCATTGGTTTTCCCCTTACTTCGCAGCTTCAGCGGCTTTTTGGCCGAGAACGGTCTTGATGCGGGCGACGTCACGGCGGACGGCACGCATGCGGGCGGTGTTCTCAAGCTGGTTGGTCGCTTGCTGGAAGCGCAGGTTGAAGGCTTCCTTCTTGAGCTGAACCAGGCTGTCGCGCAGCTGGTCCGGCGTCTTCGACTTCAGTTCTTCGGCTTTCATGCCGCTTCCTTTTCCACAATCGCCAGACGGCCCCTACGTGAGGGTCACCGAGGACCTGGCGGATCAATGACAAACCAACGAATCCGGAGGCCCGGAATCGCTGGATGGCGTCGTATAGGGGGGAAGGGCGGGGGGGGCAAGGGGGAAGTTGGGGATGGCTTGTCGCGAGATCACTACTTAACTGGTGGTACTCGGCAAAGGGATGATCCCTCTTCGCATTCTAGGAAAGCTCGCATCTCTTCCAGCCTGTGTTGCGTCAAGCGCTCCATGCACGTGAACCGGGCCCATGGCTCAGAACTTCCTGCTGCATCTGGCCCTAGGACGAAAAGGCATTGAGCATCTCGGTAGGCAACCCAACTGCTGTGTGATGCCTCAAGCATTGCCCGGAACACCGGGTCGGCCGTCACTCGGTTCCTGATTTCCTGGTTTACTGCTTGCAGACTATCGTCAGCTTGGCGAAACGCCTCAGCCGCACAGAAGTTAATTTCTAGCTGATTTTCGGGATTCTGGGGGTTCTTGCAATCCTGCGAGCGGGCAACTCCTGTCGCCGTCAAAAGAACGGCACAAGCAAAAGAAACCCGCCTTATCATATGCCCCTCCATTCAATCCGCATCACTCCCACCCATAGTTGAAGCTGACCGAGATCCGCTCTTCCTCGGACATGTTCATCGGGACTTCGTGGCGCAGCCAGCTTTCCCAGAGGAGGACCTCGCCGACCGAGGGCTTTACGTAGACGAACCGCTGCAGCTCGGGCAGTGCGGTTTTCAGGGGGACGGGGGCCAGCATCATCATCGGCAGGCGGGGGTCCTCCAGCTTCAGCGCCGAGGTCCCCTCCGGCATCGCGACATAGGTCGTGCCCGAGATCACCGAATGCGGGTGGATGTGGCTGGCGTGGGTGCCGCCTTCGGGCAGGATGTTGATCCAGAGCGAGTTGCATTTCAGCTTCTTGTCTCCCAGGTCGAAGCCCAGGTCCTGGCAAAAGGCGGCGACATGGCGGTCCAGCGCCTTTTCCAGATCGCCGAAGATCGGCATCCGCCAGGGCAGGTCGTTCAGCGAGGCATAGGAGGTGTAGCCCGGATAGCCATTCGCCTCGCACCACTCCTGCCCGGCCTCGTCATCCTCGGCCACGGTCTCGCAGGTGACGCGCAACTCGTCGTAATCGACCTTCTTCTTGGCGAGCTCATTCAGCTTGGCGCGGTAGAGGCGGGTGACGAAGAGGGAGGTGATGTCGGGCATGGTTTTCTGGCTAACCTATCGGAGAGATTTCGAAATCGAGATGATGCGGGATCGTCGGCAAATCGTCTAGCCAATCGGCACGGGACCGCAGCATGACCTGCGCCGTAGGGCGATAGGTGTGCGAAGGGTCCAGCGTGGCCGCATAGACGTGCACCTCGCCGGGCCATTTGTCAGAGCGAAAGATCAGACGCGTGCCGCAGACTGAACAGAAATCACGCCAGGTCTGAGGGCTGCTTTCGAACCGGGTCATTGGACCCGCCCAAACCAGGCCCTCCGGCCTCAAACCTATGAAGGCAGCATAGGGGGCGGAGGTAGCGCGCTGGCAGTCGGTGCAATGGCAGACGAGGCTGCGGGTGATCTCACCCTCGTAGGTCCAGGTAACTTCGCCACAGAGACAACGCCCGTTCAGTTTCGCCATCGGTCCGCCTCCGATTGAAAAAGCCCCCGCCGTTTCCAGCGGGGGCCGATCTCGTAGGGTGGGTTTTCAACCCACCGAACCTTACCAGTCTTCCTTCGCGACGATGCGGGTCGTGACCGGGAGCTTCATCGCGCCGAGGCGCAGGGCCTCACGCGCGATCTCGTCGTTCACGCCGTCGATCTCGAACATGATCCGGCCCGGCTTGACCTTGCAGGCCCAGTAGTCGGTCGAACCCTTGCCCGAGCCCATCCGGACTTCGACGGGCTTCGCCGAAACCGGAACGTCCGGGAAAATCCGGATCCAGACCCGGCCCTGGCGCTTCATGTGGCGGGTGATCGCGCGGCGGGCCGCTTCGATCTGCCGCGCGGTGACGCGCTCGGGCTCGGTCGCCTTGAGGGCGTAGGAGCCGAAGTTGATCAGGAACCCACCCTTGGCTTCGCCATGGATGCGGCCCTTG
>JAEULQ010000071.1 GCA_016792685.1 Tabrizicola sp.
TCTGGCGCCTCCGGTCGTCGAGATCGTGCAGCCGAAGAACCCGATCGACTGCGCCGAACTGCTGCTGAAGGGCGAGGTCGACGTCTACTCGATCGAAGCCGAGACCTCGACCTCGAACTTCACCGAGCTCAACGGCGTGGATAAGGTGGTGGTGAACCCGGCACTGACGACCTTCATCACCTACCACTTCCTGACCGCCAAGAGCAATCCGCGCGGCCGGGTCTACATCGCGATGCTGAACCGCGGCATCACCGAAATGCGCGAATCGGGCGAGTGGTACGACATCGTCGCCACTGGTCTGGCCGAGTTCAACAAGCTGAGCCAGTAACCCTTTCTCACTCAGCTTGCTGGCAGCCCCGCGTCGCAAGGCGCGGGGCTTTCCCATCCCAAGACCGGATCGCGCCAGACGGTCCGGCCCTTGAAAAGCGTCCGCACCACCCGGGTTTCCGAAATCCGGTCGGGCGGGACTGCAAAGATGTCCTGATCCAGCATGATGAGGTCCGCCGAGAAGCCGGGCCTCAGCATCCCGGTGAACCCGTCCCGCCAGCAGGCCCGCGCGGCATGCGTCGTATAGCCCAGCACTGCTTCTTCTACCGTCAGGGCCTGATCAGGCAGAAACGGCTCGCGCGGCGACTCGTGACGCCGCGCCTGCCGGGTGATTGCGGTCTCGATGATCTCGAACGGGTTCAGAGTTGACACCGCCCAGTCCGACGACAGGCACCAATCCGCGCCGGCATCCAGCATCTTGCGGAAGGCATAGGTCTCGCCCAGCCGCGCCGGACCGATCATTTCAAGCGCTATGTCCGGCACGACCGGATCGTAGCGCGCCCAGAGCGGCTGGATATTCGCCGTCGCCAGTCCCGCGATCCGCGCATGATCCTCCGGATGGAGCAGCTGCAGATGCGCCAACTGGTGCTGCGCCGGCCACATGCCATTGGCGGCCCGGGCCGCTTCCAGCCCTTCGATCGCCCGCCGCGCGGCTGCGTCCCCGATCACATGGACATGGATCGCGAACCGCGCCGCATCCAGCGCGACGAAGAGTTCTCGAGTCTGTGCCGCCGCGAACATGCAGGGCGCATTGCCTCCGGGCGGGTCGGCATAATCCGCAAGACAGGCGGCCGTCCGGTTCTCGAAGACGCCATCCATGAAGAACTTGGCCGACTGCACCTGGAAATCCGGCCCCGGATGCGCCTGCCGCAGCGCCGACAGTCGCGCCACCGCTGTCTCGGGCGTATCCGCTGCTGTCACCAAAGCCGCACCCGCGATCCGCAGGGTCAGCGCTCCCTCGGCCAGACCGCGCGCATAGATCCGCGCTTCCAGCTCTGTGACCCTAGGGTCCAGAACCCCGGTGATCCCCAGCGCATTGGCATGCGCCTGCGCGGCCAGCAGACCGGCAAGATAGTCGTCGTCGGTCAGCTGCGGCAACCGCGCCACCGCCCAAGGAATGGCCTCCTCATGCAGCATTCCCGTGGCCCGGCCGCTTGCATCCCGCACGATATGCCCGTTCGGCGGGTCCGGAGTGGTATGCGTGATCCCTGCCATTTCCAGCGCAAGGCTGTTCAGGCAGGCATTGTGGAACGAGCTGTCATAGACGACCAATGGCCGGTCTGCGACCGCCCGGTCCAGCAGCTCGGCCGTCAGGTTGTGATCGCCGAACACCCCCGGTTGCCACCCCGATCCCAGGACCACTGCCAGCCCAGGACAGCGCGCCGCATGGGCAGCGACAGCTTCCAGAAGCTCGGCCGGGCTAGCCACGTCGTAAAGCATGGCCGCCGTGGCCAGGTCGGTGCCGCCAGACAAGAGATGAACATGGGCGTCCTGAAAACCGGGCAGAACCAGCCGCCCGGCTGCATCAATCACCTGATCTGCTGGTGGGGCCTCGCCCGAGCCAAGCGCCCGAATGCGGCCCTCCGCGATCAGGATCCATTCTGCCCAGGGTCGGGCAGGATCCATGGTCCTTATTCTCGCGTTGCAGACCAGGGTCGTCTCGGCCATGTCGCCCCCATTCGCACCTGTTGGACAGGCCATTGCCCTGCCTTGGGCAAGGACTGCGGCCAAAGGCTGCACCCTGACTGACTGGCCTGTCAATGGAAGATTTTCCGTTGAAATCGACCCGGTTGTCGTTATCACAGGCGCTGCAGCAAAGGGGGACCGTGTGACCGACAGCCTGCAGAGCGCCAGCCCGCGCCAGCCCCGCACGATGAGCCGCGAGGCCCGTCGCACGCAGCTTATCGAATCCACGATCGAAACCCTTGCCGCCCGTGGCTATGCCCGTACCACCCTGACCGAGGTCGCCCGCGCCGCCGGGCTTTCGCACGGTCTGGTCCTCTTTCACTTCGAGACCAAGGAAAAGCTCCTGGCCGAGACGCTGAACTACCTGGCCGAGGAATACCGCCAGAACTGGCAACGTGCGCTGGCCGCAGTGGGCGATGATCCGGCCGAGCAGCTCAACGCGCTGATCGAGGCCGATTACAATCCGGCGATCTGCACGTCCTCTCGCCTTGCGGCCTGGTGCAGCTTCTGGGGCGAGGCCCAGTCCCGCCCCTTCTACCAGCAGACCTGCGGGGAAAAGGACGATGCCTACAACCGCCAGATCGAAGGGATTTGCCAGCGCCTGTCCGATCAGGGCGGCTATGGCCGCAATGCCGGTCGTGTCGCCCGGGTGATCCGCGTCACGATCGAGGGCACGTGGCTTGACCTCATGACCATGGTCTCGCCCTATCAGCGCGATGAGGCCCTGGCCACAGCACGCACCTGCGCAGCGATGTGTTTTCCGAACCATTTCACGCCCGAGGGTCTGAATCCGGATCGCCCGAAGGCCCATTGACCGCCGCCGACGCGCCCAAGACGAAAAACTTGGAATAAAAATTCTACATGCTAGACTGGCCCCGCACAACCGCGAGAGCCCGATGCCCGCAGACCCGCCTGCCCTAAGCCCGCCCGCCACAGTCGAGGCCTTCCGCGACCAGCTTCTCGGCCTCAGCGGAAACCTGCCCCGCCGACTGCAGCAATGTGCCGATCATGTTGCGCGCAATCTGGATGCCATCGCGCTCTCCACCGTCGCGCAACTGGCGCAGGGCGCCGGCGTGCCACCATCGGCGATGATGCGCTTTTGTCAGATCATGGGCTTTTCCGGCTATGCCGAGATGCAGCGCCTGTTCCGCAGTGCGCTTGCCCGAAGTGCGCCAGACTATGCAACCCGGCTGGCAAACCTGAAGGCGGGCGGCGCTGGCCACCCGTCGACCCTGGTCGCCGAATTTGTCGAAGCGGGGCGTCAGTCGATGGAGGCCTTGGCGAGGGATCTGAACGAAACCGCACTGAATCAAGCCGTTGCGACCTTATCCCATGCCAAGACCATTCATCTCGCGGGTTTCCGGCGGTCCTTTCCGGTTGCGGCCTATCTGGCCTATGTCTTCGACAAGCTGGGAATTGCGGCGGTGCTGCATGATGGCGTCGCGGGGCTCGCCCACCGTGCCACCTTGCAGCGGGGCGATGCGCTGCTGGCGATCACCTTCGCCCCCTATTCCGACGAAACCCTTGCCCTCGCCCGCCAGGCCCGGGCCTCGGGACTGCCGGTCATCTTCCTGACCGATCCGCCGGCCACCGGGCTAGCCCCGCTGGGCGACACGATCCTGACTGTTGCCGAAATCGACTTCGGCGCCTTCCGCTCTCTATCCGCAGCCATTGCCCTTGCCCTGTCCCTGGCTGTGGCCGTTGCCGCCCGTCGTGAAACTTAGGTCTTTTCCGACTCGCCGAAATAGAATAAACGTTCCACACCTTGGGCCGAGTCGCCCGGCCAGCGGAGCTTGTCATGGCAGCGCAGAAGACCCTCGACGTGATCACCATCGGCCGTTCCTCGGTCGACCTTTACGGCGCCCAGATCGGCGGGCGGCTGGAAGATATGGGCTCATTCCAGAAATACATCGGCGGTTCGCCCACCAACATGGCCGCAGGCACCGCACGGCTGGGGCTGAGGTCGGCGCTGATCACCCGGGTCGGCAACGAACACATGGGCCGCTTCATTCGCGAGGAACTGGCCAAGGAAGGCGTCGACGTCCGCGGCGTGAAGACCGACCCGGAGCGGCTGACCGCCCTGGTCCTTCTCGGTATCCGCGACGACAAGCAATTCCCGCTGATCTTCTACCGGGAAAACTGCGCCGACATGGCATTGTGCGAAGACGACATCGATGAAGCCTTCATCGCCGAAGCGCGGTCGGTCGTCGCAACCGGCACTCACTTGTCGCACCCGCGTACCGAGGCGGCGGTCCTCAAGGCCCTCCAACTTGCCCGAAAGCACGGGCTGCAAACCGCGCTCGACATCGACTATCGCCCGAACCTCTGGGGGCTCGCGGGTCATGGCGACGGCGAAAGCCGCTTCATCGAAAGCGCCAAGGTCACTGCCAAGCTGCAATCGACGCTGCACTACTTCGACCTGATCGTCGGGACCGAGGAAGAATTCCACATCGCCGGTGGCACCACCGACACGATCGCCGCCCTGCGCGCCGTGCGGGCGGTGAGCCAAGCCACCCTCGTCTGCAAGCGCGGGCCCATGGGCGCGGTCGCCTTCACCGGCGCGGTTCCGGACTCTCTGGATGCGGGCGAAACCGGCCCCGGCTTCCCGATCGAGGTCTTCAATGTCCTCGGCGCGGGCGACGGTTTCATGTCGGGCCTCCTGAAGGGCTGGCTTGACGGCGAACCCTGGCCCACAGCGCTGAAATACGCCAACGCCTGCGGCGCCTTCGCCGTCAGCCGCCACGGCTGCACCCCGGCCTACCCCTCGTGGGAGGAGCTGCAGTTCTTCCTCAAGCGTGGCGTCGTCGAAAAGGCCCTGCGCAAGGACGCCGCACTGGAACAGGTCCATTGGGCGACGAACCGCCACAAGGACTGGTCGACGATGCGGGTCTTTGCCTTCGACCACCGCATGCAGCTGGAACAGATGGACGGCGCGACCCCGCAGAAGATCGGCGCCTTCAAGGAGCTTTGCCTGCAGGCCGCGCTCAAGGTCGCGAACGGCCAGCCCGGCTATGGCGTCCTTTGCGACAGCCGTCTTGGCCGCGACGCCCTCTTCCAGGCTGCGGGTACCGGCCTCTGGATCGGGCGTCCCGTGGAATGGCCCGGCTCCCGTCCCTTGACCCTGGAGCCCGAAATTGGCCCTGACTTCGGCGGGCTGCAGGAATGGCCACTGGAACATGTGGTCAAGGTCCTGTGCTTCTATCACCCCGATGACGACGCCGAGACCAAGGCGAAACAAGAAGAAACCGTCCGTCGTCTCTTCCACGCCTGCCGCCGCAACCGGCTCGAGATGCTTTTGGAGATCATCCCCTCCAAGGTCGGCCCCACCGATGACCAGACCTCGGCCCGGATCATCCAGCGTTTCTACGATCTCGGCGTCTACCCTGACTGGTGGAAGCTTGAACCCTTCACCACCGACGCGGCCTGGACCAATGCCTGTGCCGCGATCACGAAGAACGACCCGCATGTCAGGGGCATCGTCGTCCTCGGCCTCGATGCCAGCGAAGAGGCGCTCTCCGCCTCGCTGGCCCTTGCGGCCCGCCACGACCTGGTGAAAGGCTTTGCCATCGGCCGCACGATCTTCGGCGACGCCGCTCGGGCCTGGATGCAGGGTGCGATGACCGATGCCGCCGCCGTCGAAATGATGTCAGACCGTTACGCCCGCCTTGCCGCATTGTGGGACAAGGCCCGCGAGGGAGCGAAGCAATGACCACGATCCGCCTCACCGCCGCCCAGGCCCTCGTTCGCTGGCTTTCGGTCCAGATGGCCGAGGATGGCTCCCGTTTCATCGAAGGCGTCTGGGCGATCTTCGGCCATGGCAACGTTGCGGGTCTGGGTGAGGCGCTGCATGCCCACCGTGATGTGATCCCGACCTGGCGCGGGC
Source organism: Tabrizicola sp. (assembly GCA_016792685.1). Taxonomy (GTDB): domain Bacteria; phylum Pseudomonadota; class Alphaproteobacteria; order Rhodobacterales; family Rhodobacteraceae; genus Tabrizicola. Next base: position 5,897 of record JAEULQ010000071.1, read on the forward strand.
ACAACGAACAGACCATGGCCCATGCGGCAATCGCCTACGCCAAGGCCAAGCACCGCCGGAAGGCCATGGCCGTCACCTCGTCGATCGGGCCGGGGGCGACGAACATGGTCACCGCCGCCGCGCTCGCCCATGTCAACCGCCTGCCCGTCCTCTTCATCCCCGGCGACGTCTTTGCAAGCCGTGCGCCCGACCCGGTGCTGCAGCAGATCGAGGATTTCGACGACGCCACCGTTTCGGCAAACGACTGCTTCCGCCCCGTCGTGCGCTACTTCGACCGGATCTCGCGCCCTGAGCATATCCTGACCGCCCTGCCACGCGCACTGCGGGTGATGACCGACCCGGCCAACTGCGGCCCGGTCTGCCTTGCCTTCTGCCAGGACACGCAGGCCGAGGCCTACGACTACCCCGCCGAATTCTTCACCCCCCGCGTCTGGAACATCCGCCGCCCCGAACCCGACCAACGCGAGCTTGAAGCCGCCGTTGCCGCGATCAAGGCCGCGAAGAACCCGCTGATCGTGGCCGGGGGCGGCGTCCTTTACTCTGGCGCAGAACAGACGCTTCTCGACTTCGCCAAGACCCACAACATTCCCCTGGTCGAAACCCAGGCCGGAAAAGGCGCGGTCGACTGGGAAGAACCCCTCCACTTCGGCTCGCCCGGCGTGACCGGCACCGGCTGCGGCAACGAGCTTGCCGCCAGGGCCGACCTCGTCATTGGCGTCGGCACCCGCTTTCAGGACTTCACCACCGGGTCGTGGACCGTGTTCTCGGCCCCGGGCCGCAAGCTTCTGTCGATCAACATCCACGGTTACGACGCCCACAAACGCGCTGCGCAACCGCTTGTTTCCGATGCCAAAGTCGCGCTTCAAAAGATCAGTGCAGCCCTGGGCCGGCACCGGTTCAACGACCCGGACTTCGGCGCCCGCACAAAGTGGTTCCAGACAACGGACGCCCTCTTCGCGGCCCCCAGAGGCAACGAACTTCCGACCGATGCGCAAGTGATCGGCGCTGTGGACCGCAATGCGGGCAAGCAAAGCCTCATCATGTGCGCCGCAGGCACCATGCCCGGCGCGCTCCATGTCCTGTGGCGTGCCGCGCAGGGCGGCTATCACATGGAATACGGTTTCTCCTGCATGGGGTACGAAATCGCTGGCGCCATGGGCATCAAGATGGCGTTGCCCGACCGGGATGTGATCTGCATGGTCGGCGACGGCAGCTACATGATGGCCAACAGCGAGCTTGCGACCGCCGTCATGATGGGCATCCCCTTCACCGTGGTCCTGACCGACAACCGCGGCTATGGCTGCATCAACCGCTTGCAGAAGGCCACCGGCGGCGCACCGTTCAACAACCTTCTCGACGACAGCTACCATGTGAACCCGGCCCATATCGACTTCGTCGCCCACGCACGCAGCATGGGGGCGAATGTGGTGAAGGCCGCTGGGATCGCAGAGCTGGAAGCCGCGATGCAAGCCGCCAAGACGGCGACCATTCCCACGGTCATCGTGATCGACACCGATCCGGCGCCCGGCACCGGTGCGGGTGGCACCTGGTGGGAAGTGGCCGTCCCGGAAGTGTCGGACCGCAAGGAAGTCAACGAAGCCCGCAAGGGTTATGAAGCCGCGACCAAGGCTCAGTGGCTGGTCAACTGAGGCCAATATCTTCTAGACCGAGGACAGACGAATGAGCGTGAAGATCGGGATTTCCCCCATCTCCTGGCAGAACGACGACCTGCCGGACCTGACCGCCGCCTACACGATGGAGCAGGCGCTCCGCGAGGCGCGCGAGATCGGTTATACCGGCGTCGAACGCGGCCGCCGGATGCCCTCGGATACCGAAGGCCTGCGGTCCTACCTGACCGCCAACGGCCTGTCGCTCTGCGGCGGCTGGTGTTCGGGCAACCTTCTCGTCAACGACGCGAAGACCGAGATCGAGGCCGTGCGCCAACAGGTCGAACAGTTCGTGGCCCTCCAGGCCCCCTGCATCGTCTATGCGGAATGCTCGAACACCGTGCAGGGCAACATCGCCGTTCCGGTGAACAACCGTCCTAGGTTCTCTGCCGCCGACGTGCGGGCCTATGGGGCAAAGCTCTCGGAGCTTGCAAAGTGGATGGCGGATCAGGGGATGACCCTGGCCTATCACCACCACATGGGGTCGTTCATCGAATCCGAAGACGACGTGAACGCGCTGATGGAGGGCTCGACGCCTGACGTGAAGCTCCTCTTCGACACCGGGCATCTCCTGTTCGGCGGGGCCGATGTGATGCGGGTCCTGAACACCTGGGCCGACCGCGTCCACCATGTCCACTTCAAGGACATCCGGCCAGAGGTCGTGAAGGACGTCCGCGCGAACAACCGCAGCTTCCTGGACGCCGTCATCGCCGGGGCCTTCACTGTGCCGGGCGACGGCTGCATCGACTTTCAGGCTGTCACCGACAAGCTCAAGGCGATGAATTACGCGGGCTGGATCGTGGTCGAGGCCGAACAGGACCCCGCCAAGGCCCCGCCCTACGAATATTCCAAGCTCGGCTACGACCACATCCTCAAGGTCTGCAAGTCCGCCGGGCTTGAGATCGACCAATCCCGCCCCTCCTGAGGAGCTGCCCATGCCCAACCTCCTCCGTCACCCGACCGGCATCCATGGCAAGGTGCATGAAATCACCCCGGACAGCGCGGGTTGGGGCTATGTAGGCTTCACCCTCTACCGGCTGGAACCGGGCGATGTGGCCGAGGAGGCGACGGGGGACCGTGAGGTGATCCTCGTCCTTGTCGAAGGCAAGGCGCAGATCGAGGCCGCTGGCCAGGACTGGGGCGAAATGGGGGACCGGATGGATGTCTTCGAAAAGACCCCGCCACATTGCCTCTATGTCCCGAACGGACAGTCCTGGAAGGCCCGGGCTACCACAACTTGCACGCTTGCCGTTTGCACAGCGCCGGGCAAGGGCAACCACCCCGCCCAGCGGCTTGGGCCGGACGGGATCGAACTGACCCCCCGCGGCAAGGGAACGAACACCCGCTACGTCAACAACATAGCGATGGAAGCTCGCGACGTGGCCGACAGCCTCCTCGTGACCGAAGTCTTCACGCCCGCGGGCCACTGGTCCAGTTATCCCAGCCACCGGCATGATGAAGACGACTTCCCCAGGATGACCTATCTTGAGGAAACCTATTACCACCGCCTGAACCCCGGACAGGGCTTCGGCATCCAGCGGGTCTATACCGAAGACGGCGCGCTGGACGAAACGATGGCGGTCAAATCCCACGATGTCGTGCTGGTCCCGAAAGGACACCACCCCTGCGGCGCGCCCTATGGCTATGAAATGTATTACCTGAACGTCATGGCCGGACCCTTACGCAAATGGCGGTTCCAGAACGACCCCGACCACGACTGGATCGCCAAGCGCGACGCCTGATCAGGGTGGCGGGGCAAAAAAGACCTTGGAGAATATCGCCTCGCCGTTCTTGGGATAGAATATGCCCGTCCCCCCTGCCGGCAGGTTGGTAAGCTCACCGAAGAGTATTCGCTGTCCATCCGTGTAGAAATCCACCCGGATGTAGCTGAACTCTGCCGAGAGGCGCGCCGCGGCGGCCAGAAGCGGATCGAAGAATCCCCAATCCGGGATCTCAAAATCAGTCGTCGGGAACCCAAGACTGACCCCAAGCGCCCGGCGGTCAAGCGTATAGGACTGGCGTGCCTTGCTGTAGCGCTCGATCAGTGTGACGACCTTCGGGACGCCCGCGCGGCAATGCACCGAACCTTCTATCGTGAAGATTTCGTCCAGCCAGGGCTCGGCAATCACCCGTCTGGCAAGGCCGTAGTAATTTGGCTCCAGCGAATGCTGGAAATAGTCATGCTCCAGCCAAGCTTGGATTTCGGGGATCGCCGCCTGCCATTCCTGATCCGAGGCGATACGCAGCTTCCGACCCGAACTGTGGGTCGGCTTGACCGCCACCGGCTCCGCTCCGGGCCGAAAGGCAGCTATTGCCGCCGCGGTTTCCAGCACGGCTAGAGTTGGAACAGTATGTCCTGGCCCCAGTCTCTCTTCGATATAGGCCTTGGCGAACACCTTGTCCGTCACCCTCACACGAAGCGGCGAGGTCAGCTCGCTGCTCACTCTCAGGCGATAGAGGAAGTCGTTGAACAGAAGATGCGGCTGGTTCGGCACGCGCTTGAACCGCCGCACCATCTTGAACCAGACGAACCCGCGCTGGCACAACCGGCCGATCCCGCGACCGCCTGGGAGATCCCAGAAAAGTCGCGCCGCAGCTCCAAATCCCCGTTGGATCGCGAACAGCGATCTTTCAAACCGGCGCAGAGGCAATCTTTCGAACCTTTTGAAAGGTGATCCTCTTCACGCCGTCACGCCGTCTTCTGCGGAACGCGGCTCTCCAGCCAGCGGAACAGCAGCACGATCAGCCCGGCAATCGCCATATAGACCACCGCAAGCAGCAGCAGCGGCTCGTAGACGATGAACGTGTCCTGCCGGATGCGCGATGAGACCGCGTAGATGTCGACAACCGTGATCGTGGCCACCAAAGGGGTCGCTTTCAGGGTCAGTACGGTCTCGCCCCCCAGCGTCGGCAGGACGCGCTGCATCGCCTGCGGCAGCCAGATGCGGCGGAAGGCCGTCAAGCGCGGCATGCCCATGGCCTTCGCGGCCTCAAGCTGCCCATGCGGCACGCCCTTGAAGGCCCCCCGCATCACTTCGCCGGAATAACCCGCAACAGAAAGCGTCAGCGCCAGCACCGCATAGGGCCAGGCTTGGCGCAGGATCGGCCAAAGGTCCGAACCCCGGATCCACGGAATCGAGGGAAAGAGCGACCCGAGCCCGTAGTAGAGAAGCCAAAGCTGCAGCAGCAAAGGCGTGCCCCGGATCAGCCCGCAAAAGGCGCTTGACGGGCCGGAAAGCCACCAGGGCCCCGCCGCCTGAGCCAAACCCAGCGGGATGGCCAGCAGCATTCCCAGCACCATGGTCACCACCAGGATCCAGATCGTAGTCCAGATGCCCTGCAGGATCAGGACCTGATATTTCGGGGTCGCAAGCCAGGTCCAGTTCAGGCTGACGGCGCACCAGCCGACCAGAAGCAGCGCGATCGCTGCCATCACGATCCGGCGCGGAACCCAGAAGCCCTGCATCATGTCCCCGCCCTTCGCACCTGACCGCGCCGCGCCCAGGCCTCGATACGGGCAAAGATCAGCGTGGAGAGGATGGATATCACCAGATACAGAAGCCCCGCCGCCATGAAGAAGGTGAAAAAGGCCTTGGTCGTGCTTGCCGCCTGCCGGGTGACAAGCGTCAGCTCGGCATAGCCCACCACGGCCAGCAGCGCCGTGTCCTTGGTCGCGATAAGCCAAAGGTTCGCAAGCCCGGGAATGGCCGCCGCCAGCATCTGCGGGAATGTCACCCGCCAGGCCAGCATCAGGGGCGGCATGCCCATGGCGCGGGCAGCCTCGATCTGACCGGGCGGGACCGACAGGATCGCGCCGCGCAGGATCTCGGTGGCATAGGCCCCTTGCACGACGCCCAGAACCGCGATCCCGGCCGCAAATCCCGAGATCTGCACCCGCTCGAACCCCCAGGCAAGCAGGAGGTTGTTCAGCGACGAGGTAACCGCAAAATAAAGGATCAGGATCAGGACCAGTTCCGGCACGGCCCGCACGATGGTCGTATAGATTCCCAGAAGATCACGCGTCACCGGACGGCCATAAAGCTTGCCATAGGCCCCGGCGACGCCGATCAGAAGACCAAGGCCGAAAGCCCCGATCGCGATCAGGATCGACTTGCCCAGCGCCACCGCCAGCGTCGCCCCCCAGCCGGGCGGTGACCAGGCCAGATAGTCCAGGGTCGAGACAAGTAGCCCGGCGCCGTTCATGTCACACCTCGCGCCAAGGCAGTGGCCCGACAGTCGCGGCCAGGCGCCTCCCCTCCCCCTTCGGGCAGAGGAGGCAGAGTTAGGGGCCTCCGCAAGGAAAAGCGGCCAGCCCCCTCACCCTCCCCCGCAAGGGGGAAGGGAAGAGCGGGATGCCAAGCCACAATGCCCCCTGGTCTCACGTCTTACCCGCCGTAGATCGACGACGCGAAGTAGTTCGCGGTGATCTTGTCGTAGGTGCCGTCGGCAATCACCTTGGCGATGGCCGCGTTGATCTTTTCGCGCAGCGCATCCTCGCCCTTGCGCACGCCCGCGCCGACGCCGAGGCCCAGGATCGCCGGGTCATCCGCGACGGGACCCTTCAGCTCGCAGCAGGCCGCCCCGGCTTCCGAGGCCAGGAATGCATCCATCGCGATGCTGTCGGCCTGGATCGCGTCGATCCGCCCGGCAGCGAGGTCCTGGTTTGCCTCGTCCTGGGTCTGATAGATCTTGATCTCGGCAGCCGTGGGCGCGAAGTACTGCTCGACATAGGCCGCATGGACGGTCGAGGCCTGCACCCCGATGATCTTGCCGGCCAGGCCTTCCGCAGTCGGCGCCATCTCGACCCCCTTGGCCCCGACGATCACGGTCGGCGTGTTGTAGTATTTGTCCGAGAAATCAATCGTCTGCTTCCGCTCTTCGGTGATCGACATCGACGCCATGATCACGTCGATCTGGCCCGAGGTCAGCGAGGGGATGATGCCGTCCCAGGCAACAGGGGTGATCACGCACTGCATCTCGGCGGCAGCGCACATTGCGTTGATGAAGTCGACTTCCCAGCCAACCCAGTTGCCGGACGCATCGGGCGAGGCAAAGGGCGGATAGGCTTCGGCGGCGATGCCGATCTTGACCTCTTGCGCGGCGACCGGGCTGGCCAGAAGCAGCGCAGCTGCGATGAGGGACTTGAACTTCATGGATGTCTCCTTGGTGGTTGCTTCCGTCGTCTCAGGCGACGGATTTCAGAAACTGTTTCAGCCGGTCGGATTTGGGCGCCCCGAACAGCTGATCGGGCGGGCCCTGCTCTTCGATCAGGCCATTGTGCAGGTAGATGACGTGGCTGGCCACTTCCCTGGCAAATTTCATCTCATGCGTGACAAGGATCATCGTTCGGCCCTCATCGGCCAGACCCCGGATCACCTGCAGCACCTCGCCCACCAGTTCGGGGTCGAGGGCGCTTGTCGGCTCGTCGAACAGCATGGCTTTGGGTTCCATGCAGAGGGCCCGCGCGATGGCCGCCCGCTGCTGCTGGCCGCCCGACATGAAGGCCGGATAGGCACCTTCCTTCTCGGCCAGGCCGACCCGCGCCAAAAGCTTGCGGGCCCGGGCGATGGCCTCGTCCTTCGGGGTCTTCAGCACATGGACGGGAACCTCGATCAGGTTTTCCAGCACTGTGCGGTGGGTCCAGAGGTTGAAGCTCTGGAACACCATGCCCAGGCTTTGCCGGATGCGCTCGATCTGCTTGCGATTGGCGGGCGTGCCATCCGCACGCATCTCGACCGGCTCGCCCGCAATGGTGATCTGCCCCGAAGAGGGAGTTTCCAGAAAGTTGATGCAGCGCAGCATCGTCGACTTGCCCGAACCGGACCCACCGATGATCGCCACCACGTCGCCCTCGCGCGCGGTCAGCGAGACGCCTTTCAGCACATGATGCGCCCCGAAACTCTTGTGCAGTTCATCAACCCGGATCGCCTCGGGCTTGCCTGTCGCAGTGTCAGCCATGTCTTTCCCCCTGCTCATACTTGAACGGGCTATTCCTTCCTCTGCAAGTCTTTCCTTTCGGATCTGCTGGGTGACGCGACTTGAAGGGGGGGCAAGGCTCGTCTAATCAGGGGCAAGCAAGTGGGGCCCCGAATGCGCATCCTGATCACCAACGACGATGGCATCAACGCGCCGGGGCTTGAGGTTCTGACCGAAATCGCCACCGAAATCGCCGGTCCCGGAGGCGAGGTCTGGACCGTGGCCCCGGCTTTCGAACAATCGGGCGTCGGCCACTGCATCAGCTACACCCACCCGATGATGATTGCCGAGCTTGGCCCCCGCCGTTTCGCCGCCGAAGGCAGCCCGGCCGACTGCGTGCTGGCTGCGATCTATGACGTCCTGGACGGCGCGAAGCCCGACCTCGTCCTCTCCGGCGTCAACCGGGGCAACAACGCGGCCGAAAACGTGCTCTACTCCGGCACGATCGGCGGCGCGATGGAGGCAGCCTTGCAGGGTGTCCCGGCCGTTGCCCTCTCGCAGTTCTTCGGTCCCGACAATGCCCGCCTTGCCGACCCGTTCGAAAGCGCCCGCCGCCACGGCGCGGCGGTGATCCGCGCGCTACTCGACAAGGGCCACTGGAGCGAGGACGACTATCGCACCTTCTACAACATCAACTTCCCGCCGCTCTCGGCCGCAGCGACCAAGGGCATGAAGGTCGCCCGGCAAGGCTTCCGCCGCGACACGGCCTTCTCGGTCGAACCGCACCAGTCGCCCTCGGGACGCAAGTTCCTCTGGATCAAGGGCGGCCACCAGCACACGCCGACGCTTCCCGGCACGGATGCCGCCGTGAACCTCGAGGGCTGGATTTCCATCACCCCCATGCGCGCCGATCTGACGGCGCATGATCTGCTGGCCGACATGGAGGCCAGGTTTTCATGACCGAGCGATCGGAGGGCCCACCCCTGACCTCCGAAGAGCTTGCCGAACGCAAGATGCGCTTTCTCTTTGCCCTCCGCTCGCGCGGTGTGACCGACACCCGCGTCCTCACCGCGATGGAAAAGGTCGACCGTGGCCTTTTCGTCCGCGGCATCTTTGCCGACCGCGCCTATGAGGACATGCCGCTTCCCATCGCCTGCGGCCAGACGATCAGCCAGCCTTCGGTCGTGGGGCTGATGACCCAGGCGCTGCAGGTGAACCCGCGTGACACGGTGCTCGAGGTCGGCACCGGCTCGGGCTATCAGGCTGCGATCCTGTCGCAACTGGCCCGCAGGGTCTATACGGTCGACCGCTACCGTCGGCTGGCGCGCGAAGCGGCCGAGCTTTTCCGCCAGCTCGACATCGCCAATATCACCACGATCACGGCCGATGGCTCGCATGGGCTGCCCGACCAGGCGCCCTTTGACCGGATCATCGTGACCGCGGCTGCAGAAGACCCGCCCGGACCGCTCCTCGAACAGCTCAAGCCTGGTGGGATCATGGTCGTCCCAGTGGGCCAGTCCGACGCCGTCCAGTCGCTGATCAAGGTCACCCGGACCGCAACCGGCTTCGATTATGAAGAACTTCGCCCAGTCCGCTTTGTCCCACTGGTCGAAGGGCTTGGCTCCGAGTAGGATGCACGGCCAGAAACGGGGCTAACCCGGACGGCGGATCAGAGGCGGACGTGATGGCAAGAACCGGCAGCAGACTTCGGGCAACTCTTGTGCTCGGCGCAAGTGCGCTGGCACTCTCCGGGTGCATCAAGACCGGCAATCTCGACTGGGATTTCCGCTCGGGCGGTGGCGATACCTCCACTGCCGCGCGTCAGGCCACGGCTGCGGCGCCGCAACCGGATGCCAACGGCATCATCTCCTACCCCGACTATCAGATGGCCACTGCCCGGCGGGGCGAGACCGTCGCCGCCATGGCCGCTCGGCTCGGGGTCGGCGCGGATGGCCTGGCACAGAAGAACGCGCTTCGCCCGACCGATCCGTTGCGCGAAGGCGAGATGCTGATCCTGCCCGCGCGGGTCTCGGCCATGCCGCAGCCCGCGACCGTGGGCGGTGGCGGACCGATCGACATCACCTCGATCGCGACCACGGCCCTGGACGAGGCCGGTCCCACGACCGCCGCGCCGGCCGCAGCGGCGAAACCCGTCTCGGGTCAACCGCTCACCCATCGGGTCGCGCGGGGCGAGACCGCCTTCACGATCGCCCGGACCTACAATGTCTCGGCCAAGGCCCTTGCCGACTGGAACCAGCTTGGCCCCGACATGGGCGTGCGCGAAGGCCAGACCCTGATCATCCCGATCGCGACCGAAGCCGCCCCGGCCCCGGAACCCGAACCCACGCCCCCAGGCGCAGGCTCGCCCACGCCCGAGCCGCCCTCGGCCAAGAAGCCGCTGCCGGACGAGAAGACCGAGGCCGCAGGGACCAAGCCCAAGGCCACACCGCCCTCGCCCGACCTCGGGGCCGAGGCCAGCGCCGCCTCGGCGGCAAAGATGACCATGCCCGCGCAGGGCAAGATCATCCGCGGCTACGATGCGAAGAAGAACCAGGGCATCGACATCGCCGCCGCGGCGGGCAGCTCGGTCAAGGCCGCCGAGGCCGGAACGGTGACCGTCATCTCGGCGGATACCAACGGCAAGGGCATCGTGATCATCCGCCATGCGGGCGACCTGCTGACGGTCTATGTCGGCGTCAACGGCATGACCGTGAAGAAGGGCGCCAAGGTCGCGCGCGGGCAGGAAATCGGCAAGGTCGCTGCAGGCGATCCGGCCTTCCTGCATTTCGAGGTGCGCAACACCTCGAAGCAGAGCTTTGATCCGGTGGGCTACCTTCAATAACCCGGCCCCGGAATTTTCGAAAATTCCGGGGCGGAGCCTTCAAAGGCTCCGGTCCGATTTCTTTAAAGAAATCGGACCCCCGGCGCTCAAAGGTCAGTCCGGCAGTCGAGCGACCAGCACCTTGTCGATCCGCCGCCCGTCCAGGTCGATCACCTCGAAGCGGAATCCCTCGGCGCTGAAATGCGCGCCAAGCTCGGGTATATGGCCCAGCTGGTGCAGCACCAGCCCCGCCACCGTGTCATATTCCCCCGCCATCTCGCGCGGCAGGCCCAGGCGGTCGCAGAATTCGTCCACCGGCATCCAGCCCGCAACCAGGTGGCTGCCGTCTTCGCGCCCGACCATCGCAGGCTCATCCGCGTCGCTGGAGGCCACCGCCCCGGTGATCGCTTCCAGCACATCGCCGGTGGTGATGATCCCTTCGAAGTGGCCGTATTCGTCATAGACCAGCGCAAAATGGTGTTCGGACTTGTGCAGGATCTCCAGCACATCCAGCGCCTCGGCCCGGTCGGACACGACCGGCACTTCGCGGACCAGCTGCTTGATCGACAAGGTCTCGCGGCGTGAAACGGCCTGGAACGCGTCCGACAGCAGGACGATGCCCACCACCTCACCCTCGGTATCGGCGACCGGCATCCTCGGCCGCGCGACCTTGCGCACTGCCGCCACCGCCTCGACGCCGGTCGCGTCCAGCGGCAGCATCTCGACCTCATGCCTTGGTGTCATCAGCGCCCGCGCTGTCCGGTCCGACAGCCGCATGACCCCGGTGATCATCTCGCGCTCTTCGGTCTCAAGCACGCCGCCCTCATGCGCTTCGGCCAGAAGCACATGGACCTCTTCCTCGGTCACCCGGTTTTCCGACGCCCCGCGCTGACCCAGAAGCCAAAGCAGCATCCGACCCGAACGGTCGAGGAACCAGACCAGCGGAGCCCCGACGACCGACAGGAAGATCATCGCCGGCGCCATGCGGATCGCGATCCCTTCCGCGTTGCGCAGCGCCAGTTGCTTCGGCACCAGTTCGCCCACGATAAGGCTCACATAGGTGATCGCGACGACCACCCCACCGACGCCCAGCGTCGCTGCCCAATCGGGTGCAACCCCCTGGCCCAGCAGCCAGAGCTCCAGCCGGTGACCCAGCGTCGCGCCCGACAGAGCACCCGACAGGACCCCAACCGCCGTGATTCCGATCTGCACGGTCGACAGGAACCGCCCCGGATGTTCCGCCAGCCGCAGCGCCATGCGCGCGCCCCGGCTTTTGCCTTCCAGCGGTTTCAGACGGGCAGGACGCGCGCTGACAATGGCGAGCTCCGACATCGAGAGCACGCCGTTCACCAGGATCAGGGCCAGAATGACCAGGATTTCGGTAATCATGATCCTTCTCGCCTAAGGCGAGTTGCCGCCTCCTGCAAGCCCGGATCGTGGATCACAGTCGGATGCGCACCCCTTCGCGCGCAGCAAGGTCACAGAAGAACTGCCAGGCCACCCGCCCGGACCGCCCGCCGCGCGTCGCCTGCCACTCGATTGCCCCGGCATGCAGCCGGTCGTCGGGGACCGTGATTCCATGTGCTGCGCAATAGCCGCGGATCATTTCCAGGTAATCGTCCTGGCTGCAGGGATGGAACCCCAGCCATAGCCCGAACCGGTCTGACAGAGAGACCTTCTCCTCCACCGCTTCGCTGGGGCTGATCGCGGTCGAGCGTTCGTTTTCGATCATGTCACGCGGCATCAGGTGGCGCCGATTGCTGGTGGCGTAGAACAGCACATTCTCCGGCCGCCCCTCGATGCCTCCATCCAGCACGGCCTTCAGCGACTTGTAGTGCTGGTCGTCATGGGCAAAGGACAAATCATCGCAGAACAGCAGAAACCGATGTGCCGCCGCCCGCAGATGCGCCAGCAGGCGCTGCACCGAAGGCAGATCCTCGCGCGAAAGCTCGACAATCTTCAGATCGAAGCCCTCGGCCCGGACCGCCGCATGCACCGCCTTCACCAGGCTCGACTTCCCCATCCCCCGCGCGCCCCAGAGCAGCGCGTTGTTCGCAGGCAGCCCGGCGGCGAAATGGCGGGTGTTTTCCAAAAGCGTGTCGCGCGACCGGTTCACGCCCACCAGAAGCCCAAGATCCACCCGCGACACATGGGCGACCGGGTCCAGCCGGTCAGGCCCGGTGTGCCAGACATAAGCCTCGGCCGCAAAATCCGGGGCCGGCATCGGGGCCGGAGCCAACCGCTCCAGCGCCGCTGCAATCCGTTCCAGGGGGTCGCTCACGCTTTACCCTCGCTGTCCTCTTCTTCGTCCCAAAGCCCCTCGGCGCGCAGCTCGGCCTCCCGCCGCTTCTCAATCCGGCGGATCAGGAAGATCGAGACCTCGTAAAGTGGATAGACCGCGAAAAACAGGATCAGCTGGCTCATCACATCCGGCGGCGTGACGAGCGCCGCAACGATCAGGATGATCACGATCGCATAGCGGCGCATGTTGGCCAGCCCCGCCGAAGTCGCCAGCCCTGCCTTGCCCATCAGGGTCAGAAGCACCGGCAACTGGAAGCAAAGCCCGAAAGCCATGATCAGCTTCAGGCTGATGTCCAGCGTCTCGTTCACCTTGCCCTGGAAGACGATGTCGATCCCCTGATCCGCCACCGGAGCAGCCTCTTCGACCACCGCGCCACCGGGGGCATCGGCCAGACCCGGGATCAGGGCTGTCACCACCGAAAAGGCATCGGCAAAGCCCAGAAAGAAGGTCATCGCAATCGGCGTGACAACATAAT
>JAEULQ010000113.1 GCA_016792685.1 Tabrizicola sp.
TAACCCGATTAACCTTTGCCGGGAGGGCCCGCGGCAGGTGCATGTGCCGTGCATACCTTGTGCATACTTTGTGCATGGCACATCCCCCGATTAACCCTTGTTACCGCTCACTTTTCGGCCCTCTCCCCTCAGACCCTTCCCGATCCTCCCGATTTCGCCTCCAGCGCTCGCCCGCGACCCGGCCTCCCCCCGCCTTGACACTCCGGGGGCTCGGCGCGACAAGTCGGCCCCTGAAGCGACGGGCACGGAAAACCACAGGCATGGCAACCAAGAGCAAGGCCAAGGGCGGCGGCTTCCTCGAGCTCGTCAAGACGGTCGTCTACGCGCTGCTCCTCGCCGGCGTGATCCGCACCCTGTTCTTCCAGCCCTTCTGGATCCCGTCGGGGTCGATGAAGCCGACGCTGCTGATCGGCGACTTCCTCTTCGTCAACAAGATGGCCTACGGCTATTCGAAGTATTCCTGCCCCTTCGCCATGTGCCCGTTCTCGGGCCGGATCTTTGCCTCGGAACCCGAACGCGGTGATGTGGTCGTCTTCCGTCACCCGGCGCAGGGTACGGATTACATCAAGCGGGTGATCGGGCTGCCGGGCGACAAGATCCAGATGCAGGACGGGGTGCTTTACATCAACGGCGCCGTCGCGCCGCAGGAAGCCGCAGGTGTCTTTGAAGAGGTCTACGAACCGCAGGGGCCAATGCGCAACATTCCGCGCTGCGAGAATGGCGCCGTGGGCGAAGGCGGCATCTGCACGAAGAGCCGCGCGATCGAGACCCTGCCCGAGGGGCAGAAGCACAATGTGCTGAACATCGATGCCAACAGCCCGGGCGACAACACGGATGTCTTCACTGTGCCCGAGGGCAATTACTTCGTGATGGGCGACAACCGCGACAACTCCACCGACAGCCGCTTTGCCCAGTCGGCCGGCGGGGTCGGCTATCTGCCCGCCGAATACCTGATCGGCCGGGCAGACCGGATCGTCTTTTCCTCGGCGGGCCAGCGGATGCTGTACTTCTGGACCTGGCGTTCCGACCGCTATTTCAAGGCGATCGAGTGAGGCTTTCGGCCGAGCTTCAGGCCTTTCAGGGCCGCCTTGGGCATAAGTTCCGGTCGCCCGAGCTTCTTGCGCGGGCCGTTACCCACGCCTCGATCGGCACCTCCACCCGGCCCGACAACCAGCGGCTCGAGTTCCTCGGGGACCGGGTTCTGGGTCTTGTCATGGCCGAAGCGCTGCTAATGGCGGATGCAGAGGCGCGCGAAGGACAACTTGCGCCGCGCTTCAACGCGCTGGTCCGCAAGGAGACCTGCGCCGACGTGGCGCGCGAGATCGGGCTTGGCGAAGTGCTTCGGCTTGGTCGCAGCGAGATGCTGACCGGCGGGCGGCGCAAGGAAGCTCTGCTGGGCGATGGCATGGAAGCGGTGATTGCCGCCGTCTACCAGGACGCAGGGTTCGAAGCCGCCCGGGCGCTGGTGCTGCGGCTTTGGGGCAAGCGGATCGCAACGGTGGAACCCGATGCCCGCGACGCCAAGACGAGCCTTCAGGAATGGGCCCAGGCCCGCGGCATGGCGCCCCCCACCTATGCCGAGATCGGCCGCTCAGGCCCGGATCACGCCCCGGTCTTCAGTGTCCGGGTAACGCTTGACGATGGCCAGTCCGCCGAAGCCACCGCCGCCTCGAAACGCATGGCCGAGCAGTCGGCGGCCAAGACCCTGCTGGAAAAACTGGAGATCGGGAATGACTGACACACGCGCTGGCTTTGTCGCCCTGATCGGAGAGCCGAATGCCGGCAAGTCGACGCTTCTGAACCGGATGGTCGGGGCGAAGGTCTCGATCGTCACGCACAAGGTGCAGACCACGCGGACCCGTATTCGCGGGGTCTGCATGGAGGGCCAAAGCCAGATCGTCTTTGTCGATACGCCTGGCATCTTCCGGCCCCGGCGGCGGTTGGATCGGTCGATGGTCAAGGCGGCCTGGGGCGGGGCTTCGGACGCCGATATCATCGTCCTTCTGATCGAGGCGCAGCGCGGGCTGACCGAAGGCGCCGCAGCCATCATCGACCGGTTGAAGGATGAAATGCCCAAAGGCCAGCCTGTGGCCCTCGCGATCAACAAGATCGACCGGGTGAAGGCGGAGACACTTCTGGCCCTGGCTGAAGAGGCGAATGCTGCCTTTCCTTTCGCCAAGACCTTCATGATCAGTGCCGAGAAAGGCTATGGCGTCGCCGACCTGCGGGAGTGGCTGGCGGCCGAAGTGCCGGAGGGCCCCTGGTTCTACCCCGAGGACCAGATCGCCGACCTGCCGATGCGGATGATCGCGGCCGAGATGACGCGCGAGAAGCTGACGCTGCGCCTGCACGAGGAACTGCCCTACCAGCTGACGGTCGAGACCGAAAAATGGGAAGACAAACCCGATGGAACGACGCGGATCGACCAGGTGATCTATGTGGCGCGGGACGGGCACAAGGGGATCGTGCTGGGCAACCGGGGCGAGACGATCAAGGCTATCGGTCAGGCCGCACGGGCGGATATCTCGGAATTCCTGGGGCGCACGGTCCACCTGTTCCTGCAGGTCAAGGTGCGCCCGAACTGGTTGGAAGAGGCCGAGCGCTATTCCGAGATGGGGCTGGACTTCAAGGACGGCGATGCGTGAGGCGCGCAAGAGTTTTCGAAAACTCTTGCAAATTCCTTCGAAGGAATTTGGCCCCTGTCCAATCCGTCCGCGAAGGGTGACGTGTCGCAGCCTCCGGCGGGCGTTTGTTGGAAAAGAGCAAGCTGAATGAGCGCGCGGTTGGCCAGCGGTTTCTGGGTTTCGGCCTATCTTGCCCGGCTGCGGCTGGCCGATATTCCGGCCTATGTCACCGCCAAGGGGGATGCCGAAGCGGGGGCGGTCGTAGTCAAGGTGGCGCTTCTGGACGGCACTGCCCGGGCCTATGAGCGGCGGTCGGACCTGATGACCGGCGCGCGGGCCTGGATGCTGTTTGCCGAGGGGCCCGAGCCGCAGGTCGATGCCCAACTGGCCCGGGCGCGGCGCAACGACCCGGACCTCTGGCTGATCGAGCTGGAAGATCGCCAGGGCCGCACGCTTCTGGAAGAGGATGGCCTCTCAGGCTGAAGGGCGCAGGAACCGGGCAACCAACCAGATGAGGGTACCGGTCACAGAGAACACCCCGACCAGCCCGACAATGTTCAGTGCGACCTGCGCGGCACCGAACTGGGCGAGATCCAGAAAGAAATAGGGATACTGCCCGCCAATCGCGCCCCGGATCAGGGCATAGCCGCAATAGCCGACCGGCCAGAGAAGCCAGAGCGGCAGTGACCGCAGCGCCAGGGGCTTGGGGGCCCAGGTTGTCCACCAGATCGCCGTCAGCACCGGAATCGCGGCATGAAAGGCGAAGTCCGGCCACCAGTCGATGCCTTTCAGCGGTTCGGGCGGGGCAAGCAGGATCTGAAAGATCACTCCGACCATCAGGATGTTCAGCAGCGCTGTTGCATGCCAATTGGCCCCGACCCGGCGACCGGATGCCTCGCTGGCCATCAGGATGGCGATCAGCAGGCAGGTCAGGATGGTGAAATAGCGCAGGAGATCCCAGACGCGGATGCCCCAGGGTTCAAGCCCGGGTTTCGCTCCGTTTAGCAGGAACTGGCCGAACAGGGCGGCCAGGGCGATCAGGCAAAGGGCGAGAGCGAAGGATCGGCGCAGGGTCATGACGACAAGAAAGGCGCAGCTTCGTCGGCCGATCAAGTGCATCCTTGCGTCACTTCCGCCCCGGGGGGATAGTCGGGCCCATGATCGACTGGCGTGACGAAGGATTTGTGATCACGGTCCGTCCGCATGGCGAGACCTCGGCGATCCTCGAGGTCTTCACGGCGGGCCATGGCCGGCATGCGGGTGTCGTTCGGGGCGGGGCCTCGCGGAAGATGGCGGCGATCCTGCAGCCCGGCAGCGGGCTGCAACTGGAATGGCGGGCGCGGCTGGATGACCATATCGGCAGTTTCACGGTGGAACCCAAGCGGTCGCGCGCGCATCTGATGGCCGACCGGCTGGCCCTAGCCGGACTACTGTCGGCTTGCGCGCTTCTGCGCACAGCCCTTCCCGAACGCGAACCGCATCCACTGCTTTGGGCCGAAACGCAGGCGCTGCTTGACTCCATCGGCAATGAGGGCTGGACCTCGGCCTATCTGCGCTGGGAACTCCGCCTGCTGGAGGAGCTGGGCTTCGGACTTGATCTCGCAAGCTGTGCCGTGACCGGGGCAAGCGAGGGTCTGGCCTATGTCAGCCCCAAGACCGGCCGCGCGGTAACGCGGGCTGCGGCCGGCGACTGGGCCGACCGGCTGATCCCGCTGCCGCCCGGGCTGACGGGGGAGGGGCTGCTTGATGCCGAGGCCGTAAAGGCCGGGTTGCGGCTGACGGGCTACTTCCTGGAACAGGGTCTGAGGCCGGTCCTGCACGAACGCCCGATGCCCGAGGCGCGGTCCCGCCTGGTGGACCTTCTGTCACGGCCAACGCGAAACGACGGCTGATGTCGCCTTTGTGACAGACGGAACCGGGCCGCGCCGTTCCAAGTCGGGCCATGGCCAACCGTTACCTGCCTCTGGCGCTGACCCACAGCCCCACCCCGCGGATCGAGCACTTCGCCCTGCTTGCGGGCCTTGAGGCGGCGGTGCGGGGAACGCTGATCTCGGCCATGCCACTTGCGGTCTATGCAGCCCTGCAGGACGCGCAGACGACGTCCTTCGTCTATTTCCTGGCCGGTATCGTTGCCCTGATCTGGGGACTGATGGTGCCCTGGGCCACAAGGCGCATCCCGCGGCGCTGGGCCTATACCGGGGGGTGCCTCTTGTACCTCTGCGGCATGGCCCTGGCGATCATCGGCACGCCCTGGTCCGTGCCGCTGTCGCTGGCCTGCAATGCCATGGCAACGGCGACGACCTTCGTCTGTTTCAACGCCTATGTGCTTGATTATGTGGACCGGGCGAACCTTGGTCGCAGCCAGTCGACGCAGATGGTCTATGCCGCGGCGCCCTGGGCCATCGGTCCGATGACCGGGGTCTGGCTGCATGATCATTGGGCCCCGGCTCCGTTCCTGCTTGCCGGGACCTTCGCACTGCTGCTCCTGACCACTTTCTGGATCCTGCGGTTGGGCAACGGCAAGCAGATCCAGCGCGCCAAGCGCCCGGCGGTCAATCCGTTGGGCTATCTGGGCCGCTTCTTCCGCCAGCCCCGGCTGATCGCGGGATGGATGTTTGCAGTGATGCGCAGCTGCGGCTGGTGGGTCTATGTCGTCTATCTGCCAATCTTCTGCATCGAAGCGGGACTGGGCGACAAGGTCGGCGGCATCGCGCTGTCGATCTCGAATGCGCTTCTCTTTGCCGCGCCCGCCTTGAACCGCCTGGGCCGCCGGTATTCGGTCCGCCGCTCGGTCCGCTTTGCCTTTGGCGCCTGCGGATTGATGTTTCTTCTGGCTGGGCTGCTGGCCGTCCTGCCCTGGACGACGGTGGCGTTTTGCATGGTGGCCTCGGTCTTTCTGGTCATGCTCGACGTCGTGGGGGGGCTTCCTTTCCTCATGTCGGTCAAGCCCTCCGAGCGGACCGAGATGTCGGCGGTCTATTCCAGTTTCCGTGACGTCTCCTCGATCCTGACGCCGGGTGCAGCCTGGCTTGTCCTTTGGGTCGCGCCGCTGCCGGGCATCTTTGTGGCTGCCGGGCTTGGGCTGCTGGCGTCGTGGAGCGTGGCAGGCCGGATGCACCCCCGTCTGGGGATCCAGCGCCCGTCGCGCGGTGGGCCCTAAGGCTCCAAGGCCTCAGGCCCAGACCTTGCCGTGCTTCACCAGCCAGTCGGCCGAGGCGAGGAGCGCCGCCTTGGGGGCGATGAATTCGATCTCGAGCTCCTTCACTGCCCGGGCATTCGACACCCGCTCCAGATGGCCAAGTTTTGGCAGGATCGCCTTCACCGACGGATCGAAAAGGGCCAGCAGCTTAAGCACGAACTTTGGCGCCTCGCGCGTGGCGATCTTGCGCGTCGGATAGGCGGCCTTCAGGGTCCGGCCCATGTCGACAAAAGCCATCGAACCCGAGGCCAGAATATAGCGTCGGCCTGCGGTCTCAGGCCGTTGCAGGGCCCGCAAATGGGCCTCGGCTACGTCCCGCACATCTACGACGGGCAGGCCGTAGGGCGGCACCATCGGATCCTTGCCAGACATCAACCGGACGACAAACCCGACCGAGTCGCCATAGTTCTCGTCCAGCGGCGGGCCGAAGACGAAGCCTGGGTTGATGGTTGTCAGCTTCAGGCCTTTTGCCCGGGCGATCTCCCATGCGGCGCGTTCGGCCAGGGTCTTCGACTTGGCATAGGCCGTGGTCGTGGGCAGATGCACATCGCACCAGTCGGCCTCGTCCTGCAGCGTGTCCGATTTGGCCTCGTTCAGCACGGCAACGGTCGACGAGGTAAGCACGACCCGCGTGATCCCTGCCGCGGCTGCGGCCTTGAGCACCCGCTCTGTCCCCTCGACAGCCGGGCGGATCAGCGTGGCGGGGTCTTTCGGCTGCGCGATCGGGAAGGGTGAGGCGGTATGCACCAGCGCGGTGATGCCCTGCATGGCCTCGGCCCAACCGGCGTCAGATTCAAGGTCGGCCTGCACGAAGCTCAACTGCCCCGAGGTCTCGGTCAGGTAGGGCTGGAGCGCGGCGCGGACCTCATCCGCGCGGTCGAGGCGACGGACCGTGCCGCGCACCGAATAGCCTGCATTCAGAAGCTTCAAGGCCACATGTTTCGCGATGAAGCCCGACACCCCGGTCAGCAAGATCAATTCCATGTCCGACTCTCCCGACCGACTGCCCGGGGAAGCATCAGGGTCGACGGGGCTTAAATCAAGCCTTCACTCCAAGAGGCGGCGGGCGATGACCTGCGCCTGGATCTCGGCGGCACCTTCGAAGATGTTCAGGATCCGCGCGTCGCAGAGGATCCGGCTGATCCGGTATTCCAGTGCAAAGCCGTTGCCGCCATGGATCTGCAGCGCATTGTCCGCCGCCGCCCAGGCCACCCGTGCGCCAAGAAGCTTGGCCATCCCGGCCTCGAGGTCGCAGCGTTTGTCGTGATCCTTCTGCCAGGCCGAGAAATAGGTCAGTTGCCGGGCAATCATGATCTCGACCGCCATCATCGCGAGCTTTGCGGCGATGCGGGGGAATTCGATCAGCGACTTGCCGAACTGCTTGCGGTCCAGCGCATATTGCATGCCGGTTTCAAGGGCCGACTGGGCGACGCCGATCGCCCGCGCCCCGGTCTGGATGCGGGCGCTCTCGAAGGTCTGCATCAGCTGCTTGAAGCCCTGGCCTTCGACCCCGCCCAAAAGGTTTTCGCCCTTCACTGCGAAGTCGTCGAAATTGACCGTGTATTCCTTCATCCCCCGATAGCCCAGGACCTCGATCTCGCCGCCGGAAAGGCCGGGGTCGACGAAGGGGGTCTCGTCCGTGCCGGGTGTCTTTTCGGCCAGGAACATCGACAGGCCGCGATAGTCCGTTGTCCCCTCGACCGAGCGTGCGAGCACCGTCATCACATGGGTCCGCGCCGCATGAGTGATCCAGGTCTTGTTGCCGGTGATGACCCAGTCGTCGCCCTTCTTCCGCGCCCGCGTGCGCAAGCTGCCAAGGTCCGATCCCGTGTTCGGTTCGGTGAAGACCGCCGTAGGCAGGATCGCGCCCGAGGCAAGGCCGGGCAGCCACTTCTCCTTCTGCGCTTCGGTCCCGCCGCAGAGGATCAACTCGGCCGCGATCTCGCTGCGGGTGCCAAGCGAGCCGACGCCGATATACCCGCGCGACAGCTCCTCACTGACCACGACCATCGAGGCCTTGGAGAGGCCGAAGCCGCCATAGGCCTCGGGGATCGTCAGGCCGAAGACGCCCATTCCGGCCAGATCCTCGATGATCTCCATCGGGATCAGCTCGTCCTTCAGATGCCAGTCATGCGCCTGCGGAATGACCTTTTCATCCGCGTAGCGGCGGAACTGGTCGCGGATCATCTCCAGCTCTTCGTCCAGCCCCGTCGCGCCAAAGGTCGCCCGGCCGTGGTTGTCCTGCATCAGGGCGACCAGCGCGGCCCTTGCCTCGGGCGTGTTGCCCCGCGCCATCAACCGTGCCGCCGCATCGCCCGGGGTCCAGGACAGACCCAGATCCGAAAGACGGGCAAGCTCGCCCTGACTCATCGGAATGCCGCCTGCAATCTGGTTCAGGTATTCTCCGGTGCCGATCTGCAGGATCAGGGCCTCCATCGGGCCGAACCGGTCTGCCTCTGCCAGACGGTCCGCCCAGGCCGCCAGTTGGCGGAGCGCCTCGACATAAGTCGCCAGCCAGGACAGGGCATGTGCTTCGAACTGCCGCGTCTCAAGGGCCGAAGCGGCGATCTTGCCGCCAACGCTGACTTCGGCCCGCAGGCCGTCGCGCGCCTGGGCGAAAAGCGCCTCGACTTCGGGAAGGGCGGCCCTGGTCAGCGGGCGAAGATCGGCAAGGAGCGGGGTCTCTGGCATGGCCTGTCCATCACGTGGCATCGGGGAACTCCGGCAAGATTCTGCACTTGCGAAGAGGTAACTACTTCGCAACCGCAGAGCAATAAGATTTCACAAGCCCAACGCCATGAGACTTAATATGTCCCGACGGCTTGGCGCGGGCTGCCTGATGCGAACCACCGAAGGGATGCAGCACCCGATTTCTTTGCGGTCGTGAGGTTCGATTTCAGCGGGTTGTGGCTTTCCCAGCCTGGAAGATTGCGTCAGACAGGTGCGAAAAGGGCAAGCCATGATCGAATTCTTCACTGCGGGCCTATCCTTGCAGGCCTTCGCCGCCGCCCTGGCCCTGACGCTTTTTGCGGGTTTCGTGAAAGGCGCGGTGGGCTTTGCCATGCCGCTGATCCTGGTTTCGGGCTTCGCAATCTTTCTGCCGAAGGAACTGGCGCTGGCCGGGCTGATCCTGCCGACCCTCATCACCAACATCTCGCAAGCCTTCCGTCAGGGCGCAGGCCCGGCGAAAGCCACGGCAATCACCTATCGGAGGTTCCTGATCGGAACCGTGGCCTGCATTGCCCTTTCGGCGCCCTTCGCCGACGACATCCCGCGGACGCTGTACCTTTTGCTTCTGGGAATTCCGATCACCATCTTCGCGGGCTTGCAACTCATGGGCCGAAGCCTTGCGATCCAGCTGCATCACCAGAACCGCGCCGAATGGGGGCTGGGGGTGGTCGGAGGCCTTTACGGCGGAATCTCCGGCATCTGGGGCCCGCCGCTTCTGGTGTTCCTGCTGTCGACCGGGGCCGACAAGCTGCAGATGATCCGGGCGCAGGGAGTGGTCTTCCTGATCGGGGCGGTGGCGCTTCTGGCCTCGCATCTGGGCACCGGGCTTGCCAATGCCCAGACGCTGGGCTTTTCGGCCGCGCTTTGCGTTCCGGCGCTGGCCGGGCTTTACGCGGGCTACCTGGTGCAGGACCGGCTGGACCAGCAACGCTTCCGCCGCTGGACGCAAGGATTGCTGGTTCTGACCGGCCTGAACATGGTGCGCCTGGCGCTCTTCGGTCCCTGACGGCCCCTCTTCGCCGGGTCAGGCGAGGAGGGCCGCCAGGGTTGATGAGCCTACGGGTCAGCCGATGGCGGCCGCTTTTACATCCGCGTCGATGAAAGGCACATACTGGGCGAAGTTCTTCTGGAACATGCCCACCAGCTTTGCGGCCTGTGCGTCGTATTCGTGGGCATGGGCCCAGGTCTCGCGCGGGTTCAGGAGGCCCTCGCCCACGCCGGGAACCGAAACCGGCACCTCGAAGCCAAAGTTGGGATCGCGGCGGAACTCACCCTTCGACAGCGACCCGTCCAGTGCCGCGGCCAGAAGGGCCCGCGTCGCCTTGATCGGCATCCGGCGCCCCGTGCCATAGGCCCCGCCGGTCCAGCCGGTGTTCACCAGCCAGCAGGATGCCCCAAGCTTGGCGATCTTCGATTGCAGGAGCTTGCCATAGACCTCAGGCCGGCGGGGCATGAAGGGCGCCCCGAAACAGGTCGAGAAGGTCGGTTGCGGTTCCGTGATCCCGCGTTCGGTTCCGGCAGCCTTCGAGGTGAAGCCCGAAAGGAAGTGATACATCGCCTGGGCGGGCGAGAGCCGCGCAATGGGCGGCAGGACGCCGAAGGCATCGCAGGTCAGCATCACCACATGGCGGGGATGACCGCCAAGGCCGGTGGCGCTGGCGTTCGAAATGGCCTCAAGCGGATAGGCGCAGCGGGTGTTTTCCGTCAGGCTGCGGTTGGAAAAGTCCAATTCCAGCGTGTCGGGGTCGTAGACCATGTTCTCGACCACGGTACCGAAACGGTGGGTCGTGGCATAGATCTCGGGCTCGGCCTCGGGCGACAGGTCGATGGTCTTGGCGTAGCAGCCGCCTTCGAAGTTGAATATCCCGCGATCAGACCAGCCGTGTTCGTCATCGCCGATCAGGGTGCGGTCGGGACTGGCCGAGAGTGTGGTCTTGCCGGTGCCGGAAAGGCCGAAGAAGACGGCCGCATCAACCGGATTGCCAAGCGCATGGTTGGCCGAGCAGTGCATCGCCATCACGCCCTTTTCGGGCAGAAGGTAGTTCAGCACGGTGAACACGGCCTTCTTGTTTTCCCCGGCATAGGCAGTGTTGCCGATAAGCACGCACTTCTCGTCGAAGTTCAGCGCGATGACAGTCTCGGTCCGGCAGTCGTGCCGTGCCGGGTCGGCCTTGAAGGACGGCAGGTTGATCACCGTCCATTCCGGCGCGAAGTTGTCCAGCTCCTCTCTTGCGGGGCGCCGCAGGAGGTGGCGGATGAAGAGGCCATGCCATGCCAGTTCGGTGACAACGCGGACGTCCAGCCGGTGCAGCGGATCGGCCCCGGCGTAAAGATCCTGGACGAAAAGCTCGCGGCCCCGCGCATGTGCCAGCATGTCGGCCTTGAGCCGCGCAAAGGCCTCGGGCGTCATCGCGGCATTGTTTTCCCACCAGATCGTGCCTTCGGTGGCAGGCGTCCGGACCACGAATTTGTCCTTTGGCGACCGTCCCGTGAACTGCCCGGTTTCGCACAGAAATGCTCCGCCGCGCCCCAGCCGACCCTCCTTCCGCGCAACCGCCGCCTCCACCAGTGCCGCTTCGACATAGTTGTAGTGGGCCACCGCCACACCCGTAATGCCTTGCGTCTCCAGCGTCTGATTGGGGTTCACGCGTCCTTGGATCATCCTGCAAGCTCCCGTAGCCGCATGTTTTGTGCGGCGGTTCCAATCCTTCGGCATCCGGGCCAATGAATGCCGTGACAAGCCCTTGTGTGGGCCGGCCATAATGGGCCTATAGCATGGGATTTTCCCACAAGAGTAGCGTGTTTTCAAACAGTTAGCGCAATCATTGACTCGTTAGCGCCACCATCGGCCGCCAATCCCGAAATGGGTGCTCAATTGTCGTCGGGATGGGCGAAATTGCCACCCTTTGCCGCATTGTTTCAGGGGTGATTCGATTTCCTGTTGATTATCCGGTCACGACCCCTGAAAATGCAGGCAAAATAAGAACAGGCAGCAGCAGTTTAAGGGAGGCTCGAAGATGTCGCGCATCGCCCTTGTCGACGATGACAGGAACATCCTGACCTCGGTCGCCATGACACTTGAAGCCGAAGGCTTCGAGGTGGAAACCTACAACGACGGCCAGTCCGCCTTCGAGGCGTTCAGCCGAAGAATGCCGGACATGGCAGTCCTCGATATCAAGATGCCGCGGATGGACGGCATGGACCTATTGCAGCGCATGCGGCAGAAGACCTCGATCCCGGTGATCTTCCTGACATCGAAGGATGACGAGATCGACGAGGTCCTGGGTCTGCGCATGGGGGCCGATGACTACGTCAAGAAGCCCTTCAGCCAGCGGCTTCTGGTGGAACGGATCCGCGCGCTTCTGCGCCGGCAGGAAGCCATCAACACCGGCGAAGCTGCGGCCACCGAAGAAACACGGATGATGGAACGTGGCGCCCTGCGGATGGACCCGCTGCGCCATTCCGTTACCTGGAAGGGCAAGGAAGTCGCGCTGACCGTGACGGAATTCCTGCTTTTGCAAGCACTTGCCCAACGGCCGGGCTTCGTGAAGTCGCGCGACCAGCTGATGGACGTGGCCTATGACGATCAGGTCTACGTCGACGACCGCACCATCGACAGCCATATCAAACGGCTTCGCAAGAAGATGCGCACGGTCGACGACACGTTCTCGGCCATCGAGACGCTCTACGGTATCGGCTATCGCTATAACGAAGAGTGACGGCCGCCAGGAATGACTTCGGCACCCAGGATCGCCCCTAACGACATCCGGCCCAAGCGGTCGGGTGACGTCCTTTTGGGCGAGGACTGGGTATCGCCGGATGCAACCGTCGAGCGGCTGAAGGAAGGCCGCGCCGGGCGCAGCATCGTCGGGCTCAACCGTTCGCCTCTGGCCCGCAAGATCATCGTCTTCAACCTGATGGCGCTGGTTCTGCTTGCGGTGGGCGTTCTGTTCATGAACCCGTTCCGCGACAGCCTGGCGCTGCAGCGGCAGTTGGGCATGGTGCGGCAGGCCGAACTGATTGCCTCGGTCTATGAGGCGCACCTGACATCCAAGGCTGCCGGGTTCGACTTCCGTGACCCACTGGAAGAGATACAGCTCGATCCCGTGCTCGAGGTCTTTGTCTTCGATCCGACGGGGCAGCTTCTGGCCTCACGCGTCGGCCAGGGGAATGATACGCTTGTCACCAATCCTGGTCAGCCGACACTTCTGACCGATTTTCTGGAAGGCGTGTGGAACACGGTCACGGTGCTGCTGCGCCAGGGCCAGGCCGACCGGACCGAGACGATCGATCCCGCCGACAACGCGCGTGCGGCCTTTGAGGGGGCCCGGGGCGGCGACCTTGTGACCCGCGTCTCGCGGAACGGCGAAGGCAGCATGTTCTTCACGGTTGCTACGCCGATCACTGTGGGTGGCGATCTGGTTGGCGTGGTGGCCTTGACCTCCAACTCGCAAGAGATTGACCGGCTGGTGCGCTACGAGCGTGAGCAGATCCTGCAGATGTTCGTCCTGGCGCTTGTCCTGTCGATCAGCCTTAGCCTGATGCTCGCCTCGACCATCTCGA
The DNA here is from genome assembly GCA_016792685.1 of Tabrizicola sp. GTDB lineage: Bacteria > Pseudomonadota > Alphaproteobacteria > Rhodobacterales > Rhodobacteraceae > Tabrizicola. The sequence goes on from JAEULQ010000113.1 coordinate 13,117, forward strand.
ACCCGCTGTCAGACCTCGCCGCCGCGGCCGAAATCGGACGTGACCGTGACTCGCGGCGGGTAGCCCCCTCCCGGGTCCGGATCCCCGACCTTGCCGCCCGGCCTGATGAGATCGGCCGACTGTCTGTGGCAATGCGCGGCATGGTGGCTGCGCTTTACGACCGGATCGACGCGAACGAACAGTTCGCCGCCGACGTGGCGCATGAAATCAAGAACCCGCTGGCCTCGTTGCGTTCGGCGGTCGGGTCCTTGCGCTTCGTCAAGAAGGACGACCAGCGCGACAAGCTGCTTGATGTCATCGAGCATGACGTCCGCCGCCTCGACCGTCTGGTCAGCGACATTTCCAACGCGTCGCGCCTGGACAGCGAGCTGGTGAAGGAAGAGGAAGAGGAGTTCAACCTTCTCAAGACGCTGTCGAACCTCTGCCAGTACCTCAGCCAGCAGGCCGGAGAGAAGGGGGTCGATTTCATCATCGACCTGCCGTCGGAACCGATCACCATTCATGGGCTTGAAGCCCGCCTGGCGCAGGTCTTCGTCAACCTTGTGACCAACGCCATTTCCTTCTGCGAGGACGGCGACGCTGTCCGGGTCTGGGCCCGCCGGCGCGAGAACCGCGTTCTCATCGTGGTCGAGGATACCGGCCCGGGCATCCCGGAGCAGGCGCTGACGAAGGTCTTCAAACGCTTCTACTCCGAACGGCCGCAATCCGAATTCGGCAAGCACTCCGGCCTCGGCCTCGCCATTTCCAAGCAGATCGTCGAAGCCCATGGCGGGGTGATCTGGGCCGAGAACATCCGCCCGACGGCCGCTGATCCCACCTCCGAGCCGCTGGGCGCACGTTTCGTCGTCGGTCTTCCGGTGTGATGACGGACAGCGACACGCTGCACGCCAGTTGCGTAGCGGTCGATGGGCGTGGCCTTCTGATCCTCGGTCCGTCCGGTGCGGGCAAGTCTTCCCTCGCTCTCCGCATGATCTCGCTGGGGGCGGAACTTGTGTCTGACGATCAAACCCGCCTGACCGTCGTCGGAGGCGCTCTTGTTGCGACCTGCCCGAACCCTGATCTTCTGGGACTGATCGAAGTGCGCGGCGTAGGGGTCTTGCGCGCGCGGGCCGTGCCAAGCGCCGAAATCCGGCTGGTTGCCGATCTTGGCCAGCGCGAGCCGGAACGCCTGCCGCCCCGACGCACGGTCACTTTTCTGGGAATTGAGAGCGCCCTTGTGCTGCACCCGCAGAATGACCATTTTCCCGACGCGCTGATGCTCTATCTTCGCCACGGACGGCAGGCATGATCCTGCCCGGATCCCAAGATGACCACCAAGACCACGTTTGATCATCACCTCGTCTTCGTGACCGGCCCTTCGGGTGCCGGGCGAACCACGGCGATCCGTGTGCTTGAGGATCTGGGTTATGAAGGTATCGACAATATTCCGCTAAGCCTCGTGCCGCGTCTGGTCGAGGGTGCGCCCCTTGGCCATCCGATTGCCCTTGGCCTGGATGTCCGCAACCGCGACTTCAACGCCACCGCCCTGATCGAGCTGATCGACAGCCTCACCCGTGACCCGCGGGTCGGGCTTGAGGTGCTGTATCTGGACTGCGCGCCTTCGGTTCTGATCCAGCGCTTTTCGGAAACCCGCCGCCGCCATCCGCTGGCCCCGGCCGAAACCCCCGCACAGGGGGTCGAACGCGAGATCGACCTTCTGGCGCCGATCCGGGTGCGGGCCGATCACCTGGTCGACACGACCGAGCTGACCCCGCATGACCTCAAGGCCGAAATCGCCAGTCTTTTCGACGCAGGCCCGACCGGCCGCCTGTCGGTCTCGCTGCAGTCGTTCAGCTACAAACGGGGCATTCCGCGCGGCGTCGACATGATCTTCGACTGCCGGTTCCTGGCGAATCCCCATTGGCAGCCCGCCCTGCGCCCGCTGGACGGGCGTGATCCGGCCGTCGAAAGCTTTGTCCGCGCCGATCCAAGGTTCGCCGAGTTCTTCCAGAAGGTGAGCGAGCTTCTGCTTTTTCTGCTTCCGGCCCATCTTGAGGAGGGCAAGGCGCACCTCGCCATCGGCTTTGGCTGTACCGGAGGGCAACACAGGTCGGTTGCCATGGCGGAAATGGTCGGTTCCGCGCTTGCGGAAGCGGGCTGGCCGGTGTCAAAACGGCACCGGGAACTCGAACGCAAGGCGGCGACCGTGCAGCCTGACGCATTGAAGGTGACAAACGCTTGATCGGTATCGTGATCGTGGCGCATGGCGGCTTGGCGCGAGAGTATCTCTCGGCGGTCGAGCATGTCGTGGGGCGTCAGGACGGAGTGCTGGCGATTTCGATCGAAGACGATCATGACCGCAACGCCAAGCAGGCCGAGATCTGCGCCGCCGCTGATTCTGTCGACAAGGGGCATGGGGTCGTTCTGGTCACCGACATGTTCGGTGGCTCGCCCTCGAACCTGTCGCTGCCGGCCTGTGCGACAACGGGCCGACGCATCCTCTACGGCGCGAACCTGCCGATGCTGATCAAGCTTGCCAAGTCCCGCGACATGGATGTACCCGAGGCAGTGGCCGCAGCGCTTGATGCTGGCCGCAAGTATATCAACAGCCTCGACCTCGGCGGCGGGGCCTGAGGGACCGCAATGACCAGCCGCAACCTGCGTATCGTCAACGAAAAGGGCCTGCATGCCCGGGCATCGGCCAAGTTCGTCGAAGTTGTGGAAGCCCACGACGCCCGCGCTGCCGTGTCGAAGGACGGGATGGAAGTCTCGGGCGATTCGATCATGGGCCTTCTGATGCTTGGCGCCTCGCGTGGGACGACGATCGATGTCACCTGCACGGGTGATGAAGCGGAGAAACTCGCCGATGCGCTGGAGGCGCTTGTTGCGGCCCGCTTCGGAGAGGATTATTGAGCGGTGATGCCCCGACTCTGTCGGGATCACCGGGGATAGCCGCTTAGTGACCGACCACAGCCAGATCGTTACCGAGACGCCGACGTCTGCGGCCGGTCCGGCTGACCGCCAGTATGACATGCGGCGGCTGTCCTATGCGGGCACCTTCAAGAACCCGTGGAAGGCCGGAACGATCCGCGCGATCGAGTGGTTGACCGCCAAGGTTCAGCTTCTGCGCCTGATCCGCAGCTTTGAAAAATCCGGCGCCCCGCATGGTGCCCCCTTCTGGCCCAAGGCGATCCGCCACATGGGCATCAGGATCGATACCCCGGCGGAAGAGATTGCCCGCATCCCGGCGACCGGCGCCCTGGTCGTGGTGTCGAACCACCCCTCGGGCCTGGTCGATGGCATGGTCCTGGCCGAGATGGTCAACCGGGTGCGGTCCGACTTCAAGATCCTGACCCGCTCGCTGCTGACCGGCATCCCTGAGGTCGAGGAATTCATGATCCCCGTCCCCTTCCCGCACGAGGACAACGCGCGGGAGCTGGGCCTGCAGATGCGGGACGAGACGATGAAGCACCTGAAGGCCGGGGGGGTCATCATCCTGTTCCCGGCGGGCAAGGTCGCGATGTCCGAAGGCTGGTGGGGCCCGGCGGTCGAGGGTGAGTGGAACGTCTTCACCCACAAGATCGTCAAATCCTCCGGGGCTACGATCCTGCCGATCTTCTTCCCCGGCCAGAACTCCCGCCTGTTCCAGATCGCCAACCAGGTGAGCGACACGATCCGGCAGGGCCTGTTGCTCTATGAGATCAAGCGCTGCCTCTTCAAACCGACCCGCCCGGTGATCGGCGAGCCGATCCCGTCGGAGGAGTTGAAGAAGTGGGAAGGCAACCCGAGGGGGTTCCTGGCCTGGCTTAGGGAACATACGCTGGGGTTGAAGGACCGGGCGTAAGGTGCGCTAAAGCGCACCTTGGTCCTAGGCGCAACGTCGGCCTTGCAACAACGCGACCTAGGCGCGTCGTGGGAAGCTCCATACGGACAGCGCAAGCAGCGCCGAAGCAGCCAATAGGGGAACGCCTGCCCAGAACGCATCGCCGGGGTCGGTGAGAACTTGGTAGTAACCAAGTGCGCCAGCGAGTGCGATTACTGCCCAGATGAGTGTTCTGGCAACAGAACCAAGGTGACTCTTGCGCAAGTTGGCAATCAGGACGGTCAGCGACGCTATCAACGGCAAAGCGGCTGCCAATGCGACTGCTGCCCCAATCAGTTTGGCTTCGATGCCTGCGCCACCAGAGCCGACGCAATCAGTCATGATGCAGAATCCCAAGATACCAAATGCAAACAAGACGAAGGCAGAGACCAATATCGTCGGAACGATAAGCAGAAAGAACACCAGAGTGTTTGCTTGCCTGCTCACCGTGTCGGCACCGGCACTTCGCCCCGGTAGTCATAGAACCCCCGCTGGGTCTTGCGGCCCAGCCAGCCCGCCTCGACATACTTGGTCAGCAGGGGACATGGCCGGTACTTGGTATCGGCCAGACCCTCGTGCAGCACGTTCATGATCGACAGGCAGGTATCAAGCCCGATGAAATCCGCCAGTTCCAGCGGCCCCATCGGGTGGTTGGCGCCAAGCTTCAGCGACTCGTCGATCGACTTCACCGAGCCCACGCCTTCGTACAGCGTATAGACCGCCTCGTTGATCATCGGCATCAGGATGCGGTTGACGATGAAGGCCGGGAAATCCTCGGAACTGGAGGCGGTCTTGCCAAGTTTGCGGACAACCTCGTGCAGCGTCTCCCAGGTTTCCTGATCGGTCGCGATGCCCCGGATCAGCTCGACCAGCTGCATCACCGGGACCGGGTTCATGAAGTGGAAGCCCATGAACTTTTCTGGCCGGTCCGTGCGCGAGGCCAACCGGGTGATGGAAATCGACGAGGTGTTCGAGGTCAGGATCGTCGTCGGCTTCAGATGCGGCAGCAGGTCCTCGAAGATCGCCTGCTTCACGGTCTCGCGTTCCGTTGCGGCCTCGATGATCAGGTCGCACTGGCCCAGATCGGCCAACTTCAGCGTGGTCCTGATCCGCTCCATCGCCGCGCGCTTGTCGGCCGGCAAGACCTTGCCGCGCGTGACCTGGCGGTCGATGTTCTTCTCGATGGTCGCCAGCGCCTTCGTCAGGCTCTCCTCGGAGATGTCGGTCATCAGGACGTCATAGCCCGCCAGCGCAAAGACGTGGGCGATCCCGTTGCCCATCTGCCCGGCGCCGACCACGCCCACCTGCCTGATTTCCATCGCCAGCACCTCCGCCTTGCGGCTTTGCTTATGCCCGCTGGCCAAGGCCCGCGCAAGGACGGGCAAAATCCACCGGATTTTAGGTGATCGCCCGATTTTAGCCATTCGGCAACCACCGTCTGCCAAGGTTTGCCTCGGGTAGACTGCAATCGGGTGGTGTGATGATTTCGTTGACGGCCGGCGCGGGTGCGCTTGACTACTTGCCGTGCCGCTATGGCCGTTCTCGACTGGTCTTTCGCGGGCCGGAACGTGACCTGTCACGTCCCTATGTCGCCATGCTCGGCGGGACGCCAACCTTTGGAAAATATGTGGCGCGACCCTATCCGGACCTGGTGGAACAGGCGATCGGACATCCGGTGGTGAACCTGGGCGGGTTGAATGCGGGACCGGATTTCTATCTCTCGGACCATGCGGCCCTGGACATCGCGGCCGGGGCAAAGATCGCCGTCGTGCAGATCACGGGTGCCGAGGTCTTGTCGAACCCGTTCTACTCGGTCCACGGGCGGCGGAACGACCGGTTCCTTGCAGCCACTCCGGCGCTGCGCGACCTTTATCCTGACGTCGACTTTGCCGACATCCACTACACGCGCCACCTGCTGCAGGTGCTTTCAAGGGCCGATTCCGGCCGTTTCCAGACCGTTCGCCAGACCCTGCGGGAATCCTGGCTGGCAAAGATGCGCCTGCTGCTGTCGCGGCTTTCCGGCCGATCCCTGCTGCTCTGGCTCGCGTCCAGTGCCCCGCCGGCGCGGGCAGAGGATCTGCAGGACGATCCGCTCTTCATCGACCGGGCCCTGCTGGATGCGCTGCGCCCGGATGTCGCGGCGCTGGTCGAGGTTGTGCCCAGCCCTCGGGCAAGGGTGATGGGTCTTCTTGACAAGACCTTTGACGAGACCGAAGCCGCGCAGGCCGCGTGTCTGCCCGGCTCGGCCGCGCATGCCGAGGTGGCAGCCGGCCTTCGGCCAGTGATCCAGCAGCTTTGGTGAAAGACAAAGGGGCCGCCCGAAGGCGGCCCCTGGGGATGTCGTCCCTGGCAGGCTGTTCGCCGCCCCTGGGCTCAGAGCTTTTCGATCATCTCCGGCACGGCCTGGAACAGGTCGGCGACCAGGCCATAATCGGCGACCTGGAAGATCGGGGCCTCTTCGTCCTTGTTGATCGCGACGATGACCTTCGAATCCTTCATCCCAGCCAGATGCTGGATCGCGCCCGAGATGCCGACCGCCACATAAAGCTGCGGCGCCACGACCTTGCCGGTCTGGCCGACCTGCCAGTCGTTCGGCGCATAGCCGCTGTCGACCGCCGCGCGGCTGGCGCCAACGGCGGCGCCCAGCTTGTCGGCAAGCTTCTCGATCAGCGCGAAGTCGGCCTGCGAGCCGACGCCACGGCCGCCCGACACCACGATCCCGGCCGAAGTCAGCTCGGGACGGTCCGACGAGGCCACCTTGTCTTCCACCCAGGCCGACATGCTGCCATCGACCGAAGCCGAGACCTTCTCGACCGGGGCCGAGCCGCCCTTGCCCGCGGCGTCGAAAGTCGCGGTGCGGATGGTCATGATCTTCTTCGCGTCCGCAGTCTTCACCGTCTGGATCGCGTTGCCGGCATAGATCGGCCGGTCAAAGGTCGCGGCGTCATGCACGGCCAGGACTTCCGAGATCACCATCACGTCCAGCATCGCCGCCACACGCGGCAGGACCGACTTCGACAGCGCGCCCGAGGGGGCGACGATGTGCTCGTAACCGCCCGCCAGCGACACGACCAGCGCGGCGGTGGGTTCGGACATGCCATGGCAATAGGCGTGATCGTCGGCGAAGAGGACCTTGGCCACGCCGTCCAGCGTCGCCGCCTCGGCAGCCGCGGCATCGCCGCCCGTGCCCGCCACCAGCACCGTCACCGGGCCAAGCGATTTCACCGCAGTCAGGGTCTTGGCAACCTGGTCGGTCGCGAGCTTGCCCTCGACAACGTCAGCAAGAAGAAGAACGGCCATCAGAGCACCCCCGCTTCGTCTTTGAGTTTCGCGATCAGTTCGGCCACCGAGCCGACCTTCACGCCCGCCTTGCGGCCCGCCGGTTCCACGGTCTTGACGACCGAAAGGCGGGGGCTCACGTCCACGCCGTAGTCGGCCGGGGTCTTCGCCGCCAGGGGCTTGGCCTTGGCCTTCATGATGTTCGGCAGCGACGCATAGCGCGGCTCGTTCAGGCGCAGGTCGACCGTGATGATCGTCGGCATCTTGACGGTGATCGTCTGCAGACCGCCGTCGACTTCGCGGGTGACTTTCGCGCTGTCGCCCTCGATGGCAACTTCCGAAGCGAAGGTGGCCTGCGACCAGCCAAGAAGGGCGGCCAGCATCTGGCCCGTGGCGTTCATGTCATTGTCGATCGCCTGTTTGCCGCACAGGACAAGGCCCGGGGCCTCCTCCTTGACCACGGCAGCAAGCAACTTCGCGACAGCGAGCGGCTCGATGTCGGTATGCACATCGGCGGCCGCTTCGATCAGGATCGCGCGGTCGGCACCCATGGCCAGCGCATTGCGCAGCGTCTCCTGCGCCTGCTTCACGCCGATGGAAACGACGACGACCTCGGTCGCGACGCCCTTTTCCTTCAGCCGGATCGCCTCTTCCACCGCGATCTCGTCGAAGGGGTTCATCGACATCTTCACGTTCGCCAGATCAACACCCGATCCGTCCGCCTTCACGCGAACCTTCACGTTGTAGTCGATCACCCGCTTGACCGGGACCAGCACCTTCATGGCCGCACTCCTCATTCCAGGCCCCGAAGGGCGCACAAGCTCTCGCCCGCCTGTTACCGCAGGGGAGCGGGCCGGAACAGAGCAAATGCGACAGATTTCAGCGACACGACGCCGCGTTTTGATCGCGGGGGGCGATCAGAGGCCGTCGTTGGCCCGCGCAGTCGCGATCACCGCGTGGACATCGAGCGCCTTCTCGTTTCCTGCGAGAGCCGCTTGCTCCATCCGCGCGAGAAGGCCGGCAGAGGTGTACCAGGACCAAGCCATCGACTTGGCAGGTTCGCGAGACCAGAACGCATCAAAGGGGATCGATCCGTGATGAGCGTAGACCCAGGTACGATGCAACAGGTCGGCCAGATCGCCATCCGAAAGCGCATCGAGACGGTCCAGAAGCGGGGTGAGATCGATACCACCTTCGCCAAACATGCACAGGAGATAGTCAAGTTCAGCCCATCCCATCGGAGGGTCGGAAGCCAGCTTCATTTCCAGATACGCCAGCGCGAAGCGGCTGACAGCCCGGACTTGTCGTTCGGGCCAGCGGTCTGGGAACCCTGTCCGCGGCAGACGACTGAAGGCAACCTCGTTCCCGACGCTCGCCACATCCTTGCCATCCGCCAGCAATTCCATGACCCGGGGCAGGAACCAGGCGACATGGTTGTGGCTGATGGCATCGGTGAAGGCCGCGAAGTACCAGTCCCGGACATAGTCCAGCGGCAACTCACGCGCCGGCTTCTGCAGAAAATCCGCCTCGATTGCCGGATCCATGCAGCAATGCACGCAAACCCCGGTCGTCGTCGGAGCCGGCATGTCGAACGCCAGCCAGGCCTCGTCGATGGCGGCGGTCAGCGCGTGAGGCCGGGCACCCATAGCACGTCATCCTTGCCATCGTTGTTGGCAATGCGACCGGCAACGAAGAACCAGTCGGACAGGCGGTTGAGGTAGCGTACCGCCTCGGGGTTTACGTCCTCCATCGTCGCGGTTTCCACCACCAGCCTTTCGGCACGACGGCAGACCGTGCGGCAAAGGTGAAGCTGCGCCGCAAGCACCGAACCGCCCGGCAGGATGAAGCTGCGCAGCGGGGTCAGCTTTTCATTCATCGCGTCGATCTCGCGCTCAAGCCGGGTGACCTGCCCTTCGATCATCCGCAAAGCCGGATATTCCCGCGTCGCGTCCAGATGCCTGTCGGGGGTGCAAAGATCGGCCCCCAGATCGAACAGGTCGTTCGATATCCGCTTCAGTGCCTCGGCCATCTCGCCCGTGGCATGGAGCCGGGCAAGTCCAACCGTCGCATTCGTCTCATCGACCGTGCCATAGGCCGAAACCCGCAGGGAATGCTTGGCAACCCGCACTCCATTGCCCAGGGCCGTTTCCCCGGCATCCCCGGTCTTGGTATAGATTTTTGACAGGACAACCATGATCAGCTCCGGGCTCGCAACCAGGCGAAGGCCGCGATCACCACGACGGCCACGAACTGCGCCCCAAGGCGCCAGCGCATGATCTTGTTGGCGTTGCGCTTGTTGAACTCGCCGCCCTTGGCGAAAGTGCCGATCCCGAAAAGCAGGATTCCAAGCACGACAAGACAGGCGATAGTTGCGAAGATGACGAGCGGGTCGGAAAACATGGGCGGCACTCCCTTTGCCCCTGATCTAGGCGCGCGGGGGCCAAAAGCGAAGTCAAATTTCTTGAGTAAGAAATTTGCCAACGATTTTGAGCAAAATCGTTGGGCCCTCAGCCCTTGGCGATGAGCCAGTCAAGCGCCCGAGTCGGCAAGATCCGCCGGGCAAACCCCATCAGATAGGTCGGCGTGGTGACATAGTAGCGCGCCCTTGGCCGCTTCGCCTCCAGCGCGTGAACCAGCTTTGCGGTCACCGCCTCTGGCCCAAGCTCGAAGGCATCCTTCTTGACCTTCTTGTCGTAAAGCCGCCCGCGAAGGCTTAGATACTGCTCGCGCCGGGCCGAGCGTTCCCAGTCGATCCATTTCTCGAAATGCGCGATCGCGTTCTCGCGGATCTTGGTGGCAATCGGCCCCGGCTCGATCAGGATCACCTCGATGCCTGTGCCCTTCATCTCGATCCGCAAGACATCGCTCAGGCCCTCCATGGCGAACTTGGTCGCCACATAGGCCCCGCGCCAGGTCATGCCGACCAGACCCAGGACCGATGAGCAATTGACGATCCGCCCGTGGCCTTGCGCCCGCATGATCGGGATCACCCGGCGGGCAAGGTCGTGATAGCCGAAGAGATTGACCTCGAAGATTTCCCGCAATGCGCCGCGCGGCAGGTCCTCGACCGCGCCGGGGCAGGCGAAGGCGCCGTTGTTGAACAGCGCATCCAGCGTCCCGCCGGTCCGCGCCGTCGCTTCGGCGACCGCCGCGGCGATGCTGTCCTCATCGGCATAGTCCAGCCGAAAGCTTTCCAGACCCTCGGCCTGCAGTCTTTCGCAATCCGCCTCTTGCCGACAGGTCGCAAAGACCCGCCAGCCCCGCGCTTTCAGCCCGCGTGCAGCATCAAGACCGATGCCTGACGAGCATCCGGTGATCAGTACGGATCGAGGGGTCATCTGGCGCTCCCGGGGCGACAAGCCCTCAGGGGGCTTCCGGGCTCAGGTAGCGCATTGCGACAAAGCCTTCCACCCCATCGCCCTGAATGACGATCCGGGCCCATTCGCCGTCGACCGCCTGCACGACGAGTGCGGCCTCGCCCATGACCAGCTTGCCCAGGATCTCGGCGTCGGTCGTCGGCTCGGCGCGGACGTTCACCTGGTCGGCGTTGATGTACCAGATCGTCCCGGTCCCGCTTGCCATGGGTTCCGGCGCGGGTTCTTCCGCTGCTGCCGTGGGGACAGCCTCGTTGCCGATCGCGGACAGCGAGAAGACGGGCTCTTCGACCGCCGTCACAACGGTCCGTTCGGGCTCGACATAGGGCTCGGGTTCGGCGCGGGCCACAACCGGTGCCGCCTCGGTCACGGCCGGCGTGGCGGCGACCGTTTCGACCACCGGCTCGGCTTCGGCCGCCATGGCGTCCGAATCAGTTCCGGCCACGATCTGGGAGCCTGGCAGGACCTTTTTCGCCGCCGCTTCAGCAAGACCCGGGCGCAATTGGCCCCTGTCTTCTCCAGCAATCATCAGGGCGGCGAACATGCCGATACAAAGAAGCAACGTCAGGCGAAGCATGAAAAGGTCCGTTCTTGTACTTGACCCCTCTTACCATAGGCCGCGGGCGAGAGTTGAAGAAAAATTTGCAACCTTTGCGCTTGGGCCGGACCGAGGACTCATTGCCATCTGGACCGTGGCTGCGCTTTTCCCTACACAACATTCATGACATCGGAAGACGACGAGCCCAAGATCGAGGGGCCTGAAGGCCTCACTCTCTCCGAACCGCTTTCCCGCGCAATCGGCGAGCGGTACCTGACCTATGCGCTCTCGACCATCATGCACCGCGCGCTGCCGGATGCGCGTGACGGGCTGAAACCGGTCCACCGGCGAATCCTCTGGGCGATGCGGCGTCTTCGGCTGACGCCGACGGGCGGGTTCCTCAAATCGGCCAAGATCAGTGGCGACACGATGGGCGATTTCCACCCCCACGGCGATGCCGCGATCTATGACGCGATGGCGCGGCTCGCCCAGGATTTCAACAGGCGCTACCCGCTGGTGGACGGGCAGGGCAACTTTGGCAACATCGACGGCGATAACCCTGCGGCGAGCCGTTACACCGAGGCCCGCGTCACCCATGCAGCCGAGGCGCTGATGGAAGGCATCGACGAAACCGCCGTCGACTTCCGCCCGAACTATGACGGCCGCCTGGAAGAACCTGTCGTCCTTCCCGCAGCCTTCCCGAACCTTCTGGCCAACGGCTCCTCGGGCATCGCGGTCGGCATGGCCACGAACATCCCTCCGCATAACCTGGACGAGCTGATCGACGGCTGCCAGGCGCTGCTGGCCGATCCGGCCCTGACCGACGAGGCGCTGGTCCAGTTGATCCCCGGTCCGGACTTCCCGACCGGCGGCGTGATTGTCGAACCCCGCGACAGCATCCTCGAGGCCTACCGCACCGGCCGCGGTGCCTTCCGGCTGCGCGCCAAGTGGGAGGTCGAGGACCTTGGCCGCGGCACCTGGCAGATCGTGGTCACCGAGATCCCGTTCCAGGTCCAGAAGTCGAAGCTGATCGAGAAGCTGGCCGAGCTTATCCAGATCAAGAAGGTTCCCCTCCTCGCCGATGTCCGCGACGAATCGACCGAAGATGTCCGCCTGATCCTGGAACCCCGCGCCCGCACCGTGGACCCCGAGGTCCTGATGGGCAGCCTCTTCAAGAACTCCGACCTCGAGACCCGCTTCTCGCTCAACATGAACGTGCTGATCGACGGCAAGGTGCCCAAGGTCTGCTCGCTGAAGGAAGTGCTGCGCGCCTTCCTCGACCATCGCCGCGACGTGCTTTGCCGCCGCAGCCAGCACCGGATGGAAAAGATCGACGCCAGGCTCGAGGTCCTGGAAGGTCTGATCATCGCTTACCTGAACCTCGACCGCGTGATTGACATTATCCGATATGACGAGGACCCAAAGGCCGCTCTGATGGCTGAGGACTGGTCAAAATCCCACATCCGCGCGACGTCGGAAAAGGATTATCGCCCCCCGGCCAAGGGCGAGGGCGAACTGTCCGAGACCCAGGCCGAAGCCATCCTGAACATGCGGCTGCGCAGTTTGCGGCGGCTTGAGGAGATGGAGCTCAAGGCCGAACGCGACGCCTTGATGAAGGAACGCGCCGATCTGGCGGACCTGCTGGAGAACACCCGTCGCCAGTGGAAGCGCGTCGGCAAGGATCTGGACGAGGTCCGCAAGATGTATGGCAAGGCGACCGATCTTGGCCGCCGTCGCACCCAGTTCGCCGACGCCGCCGAGATCGAGGACATCCCCTACGAGGCGATGATCGACCGGGAACCGATCACCGTCATCTGCTCGAAGATGGGCTGGATCCGGGCGATGAAAGGCCATGTCGATCTTGCCGCCGAACAAAAGTTCAAGGATGGTGACGGCCCCCGCTTCGCCTTCCATGCCGAGACGACGGACAAGATCCTCCTCGTCGCCGAGAACGGCCGTTTCTTCACCCTTCTTGGCGCCAACCTCCCCGGCGGGCGCGGCATGGGCGAACCGGTCCGTCTGATGGTGGATCTGCCGAACGACACCGGGATCACCGACCTTCTGATCTTCCGCCCCGGCGAAAGACTTCTGGTTGCCTCCAGCGCCGGTGACGGCTTCATCGTGCCGTCCGAGGAGCTTGTGGCCCAGACCAAGGCGGGCAAGGCCGTCCTCACGGTCCGCGATGGCGTCAAGACCGCCGTCTGCGTCCCGGTCCGGGGCGATACGATCGCAGTCGTGGGCGACAACCGGAAGATGCTGGTCTTTCCGCTGGCGGAGCTGCCGGAAATGGCCAAGGGCAAGGGCGTCCGGTTGCAGAAGTACAAGGACGGCGGGCTGTCCGACGCCATCACCTTCACCCGGAGCGAGGGTCTGTCCTGGAAAGACCCCGCCGGCCGCACAAGGACGGAAACCGACCTAGCCGAATGGACCGGAGCCCGCGCCAGCGCCGGCAAGATGGCCCCGCGCGGCTTCCCGCGGGACAACCGGTTTAACTGAGAACCGATCTTCAATGACTTCGACACACCTCGCGGGGTCACCCCCGAGAAGAAACGAACGACAGGGCTATCGCCTCAGACCCGCTCCACCTTCAGCCAGACCCCGCCCTCGGGGCGCAGCGTCAGGATCATCACCGGCTTTGGGTCCCTGCCGGGAACCGGCGTGAACCGGAACCGGGCAAGCAGGGTTGCGAGCACGATCACCGCTTCCTGCAGCGCGAAGGAGGCCCCGATGCAGATGCGGGGGCCGTCGCCAAAGGGCAGGTAGTGAAAGCGTGGCACGGCTTTCGGGTCGGCGAAACGCTCGGGGCGGAAGGCGTCGGCATCCTCCCACAAAAGCCGGTGCCGGTGGAGCGCGTAGATCGGCAGGATCACCGTGTCACCTGGACGCACTTCGCGGCCGCAGAGGGTGTCGGGGGCCATTGCCGTCCGCGACAGGAAGGCCGCCGGGGGATAAAGCCGCAACGCCTCATCCACGATCTGCCGAACCCGGGGCAGGGCGGGCAGGTCCTCGACCGTTGCGACCCGGCTTCCCAGGACCAGGGCGGCTTCCTCCCGGGCGGCTGTCTGAACGTCCTGGTCGAAGGCGCAAAGGTAAAGCGCCCAGGCCAGGGTCAGCGCGGTCGTCTCATGCCCGGCCACGATGAAGGTCAACAGGTTGTCGCGCAGTTCGGCCGTCGTCATCTGCCGCCCGCTCTCGGGGTCGGACCCCGCCATCAGCAGGTCCAGCAGGTCAGGCGGGGTCTTTGCGCCCTCAGTCCGCCGCGCCTCGATGGCCTGATCAGCCAGGCGCTTCGTCGCGCGCATTGCGCTGCCGGTGAACAGTCGGTTCGGCCTTGGGACCCAGCGCGGCGCGCCCAGGATGTCCAGAAGTGAGACCTTCGCGGTCTCGCGGATATACTGTTCAATGGCCAGATGAACGGCGTCCCGGTCAAAGCCCGAGCCGTCCGAAAAGGTCACATCGGCGATGACCTCGAAGGTGGCGCTGACCATTTCCTCGAAGAGATCCACCTCCCGGCCAGCCGCGCCTGCCAGCCGCGCGGCCGACCGATCCGCCGCCGCCGACATCACCGACCCAAGCGCGGTGACATGACGATGGGAAAAGACCGGAGCTGCAGTGCGGCGCTGCCACATCCATTGCGCGCCCTCGGCCACGAAGAGGCTGTCGCCGATGGCGGGCTCGAGGATCAGCTTGGTCACTACCGATTTCGGGTAGTCCCCGACCCGGTCGCGCAGCACCTGCCGCAACCCGTCGGGGTCCATCAGCATGTGCCAGCGCTTACCGGTCTTGCCCGAAAGGATCGGCACTTCCGTGGCGATTTTCGGGATCAGTTCCAGCACGTTGCGCTGCGCTGCGCGAAAGCTTTGCCAGACGCCCATCGGCTGGGTGTGCAGGGGAACGCGGACGGGCAGGGGGGGCGAGGCCGACAACATGACCCGACAAGGATAGTGCGAACGCCCCTCCGGTCAAAGCGTTGTGCTGCCGCAGGGCGGACTTGGCCCGGTCCACGGCCAATCAGGCTTGAATTTCCCGCGCCCGCGGGCTAAGTCGCCGCCCGTGTAATCTCGGGCCCCACCCGGCCCCATTCTGGACAAGGGCGGATATCGCATGGCGAAGGCAAAGTTTGAACGGACGAAACCGCATGTGAACATCGGGACCATTGGTCACGTTGACCACGGCAAGACGACGCTGACGGCGGCGATCACGAAGTATTTCGGCGAATTCCGGGCCTATGACCAGATCGACGG
>JAEULQ010000017.1 GCA_016792685.1 Tabrizicola sp.
ACGGCAAGCTTTTCATCGACTACCTCGGGCCGCTCAAGCGGCAGATGATCACCCGCAAGATGGAAAAGCTGAAGCGGGAACGCGCCCGCGAGGGCTGAAGGCCGAGGCAGTCGGCGGGGACAGTGCCGTGACTTTCCCCGCGCATCAGGTTAAGCGGCAACGCCGACATCTGAGGTAATCGCATGCCATTCGCCAATCTTCCCGGTTGCACGCTGTCAACGGTGTTTGCATGACTGTTCAACGTTGTGTGCCCTGGCCTGCTGCGATCCTGCGCAAGCCAGCGTCGGATGTCCCGACCATCAACGATGAAGTCCGGTCAATCTGGTCAGACATGATCGACACGATGGAGGCGATGCCAGGCTATGGCCTCGCGGCGGTACAGATCGGCGTGGGGCTTCGCCTTGCGGTTGTCGATTGTTCCGAGACGCGCGGGCAGGCGATCCGGCTCGCGAACCCGGAAGTTCTGCACGCCAGCGTCCAGTTGCGCGAACATGAAGAGGCCTCGCCCAACCTGCCCGGCGTCTCGGCGGCGATCCAGCGGCCACGGGCGGTGACCGTGCGTTTCCTGAATGCCGAGGGTCTTCTGGAAGAGCGGGATTTCGTCGGTCTCTGGGCGACAAGCGTGCAGCATCAGATCGACCATCTGGCTGGGAAGATGTACTTCGATCACCTCTCACCGCTGAAGCGGAAGATGCTGATTGCCAAGGCCGAAAAGCTGGGACGCAGAAAATGAAAATCATTTTCATGGGAACTCCGGACTTCTCGGTCCCGGCGCTGAACGCCCTTCATCAACACCATGAAATCCTTGCCGTTTATTGCCAGCCGCCCCGGCCAGCCGGCCGCGGAAAGGCAGAGCGTCCCAGCCCCGTCCAGGCCAGGGCCGAAGCCCTTGGGCTGCCTGTGCGGCATCCGGTTTCGCTGCGCAGCGAAAGCGCAGCGAAAGATTTCGCTGCGCTGGGGGCCGACCTTGCTGTGGTGGTCGCCTACGGCCTGATTCTTCCCCAGGCCGTCCTGGATGCGCCTCGACTTGGTTGCCTGAATATCCATGCCTCCCTTCTGCCGCGCTGGCGGGGGGCGGCGCCGATTCACCGGTCCATCATGGCGGGTGACCCGGAAACCGGGGTCTGCATCATGCAGATGGAGGCCGGGCTTGACACTGGCCCTGTGCTCCTGCGCGAGAGCCTGGCCATCGGGCCCGAGGAGACGACCGCCGACCTGCATGACCGGCTGAGTGCCATGGGGGCCCGTCTGATCGTGGAAGCCCTGCAGAAACTGCCAGAGCTCAAGCCCGAGCCGCAGTCCGCCAACGGTGTGACCTATGCCACCAAGATCGACAAGGCCGAGGCGCATGTCGATTTCAGCCGACCCGCAGTCGAAGTCGATCGGTTGATCCGGGGTCTGTCGCCATTTCCCGGCGCGTGGATCGACGTTCGCGGCGAGAGGGTCAAACTGCTCCGTTCGCGCCTGGCTGCCGGGTCCGGCGTTCCTGGTCAGGTGCTGAGCGGGTTCACTATTGCTTGCGGTGCGGGGGCCGTCGAGATCACCGAGGCCCAACGCGAAGGCAAACGGCCCATGCCTGCAGCCGAAGTGCTGCGGGGTCTGAATTTGCCCGACCGCCTATAGCGTCCAAGGCATCGGGTCCCCATATTTCGCGAAGAAAGCTGGGGAGGGATCAATGCCGATCATCTGGCTACTGGTTGTCGGAGTTGCCGTCGGGTTTCTGGCGACGCGAATCTTGCGTGTCGATCTTGATACGCCATCGACCATCGCACTGGGGGTCCTGGGCGCCTTGATCGGCGGCTTGGTGCTGCGCGGGCTTGTCATGATGGCGGGCATGGGCGCGGGCTTTGTCGGCGCGCTGCTAGGGGCCCTTGCCCTGATCTGGGCGTGGAAGACCTGGATCAGGTAAGCCGCTTGACGGCGTCCTTCAGGCGGAAGCCGGACTCACCGGCGGCCGCCCACAGGGCCTGACCCTGCCAAGCCGCAAAGAGCATTGCGGCAGACTCGCGCGCCTTCGTCCCGGTCCCCAGGCGCAGTGCCAGTGCTGATTCAAGGGATGCGCGCCATCTCTCTGCCCGTAGGGCAAGGTCGGCATCACGCAGATCTGCAACCAGGAAGGACGGATCGACCGTGCCGATGGCTTTCAACAATGCCTGGGGTCCCTTGTCGGCCGTGGCCGCGATTGCCTCGGACGTTCTGGCATCCAGGGCGTCCCAGGCTGCCAGCCTTGCCGCGCGGACCATGTTGTCCCGGCTGCCGTAGCGTTGCGCCAGGGTCGGGGGTGCAAGTCCCGTTGCCGCCGCAACAGTGCCGAAGGACACGGCCTTGTCGCCGCCTTGCGACAAAAGGAGGTGCAGAGCCGTGAAAACCTGTTCGTCCGGTATGGTGCGGTTGCGTGGCATGGGCGAAGCGTAAACGAATGTTCGTTTATCAGGCAAGTCCCTAACGCTTCGGAGCCTCGGGTCGTGGGGGCTTGGACCTGTAGACCGGCAGGCGCCAGCCAAAGGCGATGCTTCCGGCCCGCAAGATGAATACCAAAGCGGCGCAGAGTAGAAGGGCTGCGCCCTGGCCAAGGTCGGCACCGACCGCAAGGACCGCGCCAAGCGACCCGGCAAAGGCACAAGTGGCATAAAGCTCGCCTTGCTTCAGGATCAGCGGCACTTCATTGCACACCACATCGCGCAACAGTCCGCCCATGCACCCCGTGATCATCCCCATGACAAGGACAATCGGCCATCCATGCCCTTCGGAAATGGCCACGGCAACGCCGGCCGGAACGGCCACTGCAAGGGCAAAGGCATCGAACCACAAAAGCGCGCGGTAGCGGCTTTCCAGACGGTGAGCCGTAAAGAAGACAAGAACCGCCGCCAGAGCCGCAACGCCAAGGACCGTCGGATCGGCGACCCAGAAGACCTCGCGGTTCAGGATCGCGTCCCGCAGCGTTCCACCGCCGACGGCCGTCAGGCAGGCGATGAAGATGAAACCGACGATATCAAGCTGTGATCGACTGGCCGCAAGTGCCCCGGTCAGGGCGAAGACCAGGACCGAAGCGTAGTCCAGCCCGTCAAGCAGGGTGAAGCCGGCAAGGGCGGTCACGACGAAGGGCCCTTGAACGGCGCCATACCGGCCCGCGCCAGCGCATCGGCACGCTCATTCTCGGCATGACCCGCATGCCCCTTGATCCAGCGCCAAGTGACCTGGTGACGAGACTGGGCCTGCTCCAGCCTTTGCCAAAGCTCGACATTCTTGACCGGGGAGCCGCCTGCGGTCCGCCAGTTCTTGCGCTTCCAGGCGTGAATCCATTCGGTGACGCCGTTCTTCACATAGGCGCTGTCCGTGACGATGGTGATCGAGCTTGGCCGGGCCAGCGCTTCCAGGGCCGAGATCGCCGCCATCAGCTCCATCCGGTTATTCGTCGTCAGCCCCTCGCCGCCCTGCAACTCACGCTCCTTGACCACAGAGCCTTCCTCGCGGGCGATCATCAGGACTCCCCAGCCCCCGGGCCCCGGATTGCCCGAACATGCGCCATCGGTATAGGCAAAGAGTTCGGGCATCGTCAGACCTGCAGCGGAAGGGCAAGGCAGGCAAGGACGACCACCGTCAGCATGACGCGAAGACGCAGCCACCAGCGCGGCGCAAGCCCCCAGGCGGTATAGGCCGCATCCAGGAACAGAAGGCCGAGGAATCCCGCAGCCAGAAAGATGGCCGAGTTTCCCGAGACATCCGTCACCATGAAGAAGACCCAGAGCACCGGGATGACCGAAAGCCCGTAGGCAAGGCTTGCTCCGCGACCTTCGGCCTTTGTGGCAAAGCCCCAGAGGACGCCGGACATGAAGGCAAGGATCAGCGTGCCATAGGTCAGCCCGACATAGGCCCCGAGGAACATGGGGGGCAGCCATTGACCGGCCCAGGCCGCAAGGGCGGGTGACAGGGCGGTTGCGGCCGACCAGAGGAACGGGATCAGCCCGGTCAGGCCGAGCAGAAGGGCTGCAGGCGGGATACGGTTGGTGTCAGTCATGGAGACCCTCTAGCCTGACCAGGGCCGCAAGGCTAGCCGAGGTTGCGCAAGTCGCCCGGACAAGGGCGTCTCAGGCGGCCGGTTCGCGCAGGATGCGGGGGACCTTGAATTCGATGTCCTCGACGGCCGTCTCGACCAGTTCCACCGACACCTGATAGCGGGCGCGAAAGGCATCGATCACCTCGTTGACGAGGACTTCGGGGGCGCTTGCCCCAGCGGTCAGGCCGATGGCGCGAACGCCCTCCAGCGCGCGCCAGTCGATGTCGGCCGCGCGTTGGATCAGCATGGAGTAGGGGCATCCGGCGGCGCTGCCCACCTCGACCAGGCGCCGCGAGTTCGAGGAGTTCGGGGCGCCGATCACGAGGAGGGCGTCGATCCGTGGGGCGACCGCCTTGACTGCGGCCTGACGGTTCGTGGTCGCGTAGCAGATGTCGTCGTGAGCGGGGGCGTGGATCAGCGGGAAGCGGGCCTTGAGGGCGGCGGCGATCTCGGCGGTGTCGTCGACTGACAGGGTGGTCTGGGTGATGAAGGCGAGCTTTCCCGGGTCGCGGACCTGCAGGGCGGCGACATCGGCGACGGTTTCGACGAGGAGGACCTCGCCTGGCGGAAGCTGGCCCATCGTGCCGACGGTTTCGGCATGGCCAGCATGACCGATGTAGATCATCTGCGTGCCGGCCTCATGATGGCGGGCGGCCTCGTTGTGGACCTTCGTCACCAGGGGGCAGGTCGCGTCGACTGCGATCATCTGGCGGCGGGAGGCTTCGGCCGGGACGGATTTCGGGACTCCGTGGGCCGAGAAGACGACGGGGCGGTCGTCGGGGCAGTCTTCGAGTTCCTCGACGAAGATCGCCCCCTGGGCTTTCAGGGCGTCGACGACGAACTTGTTGTGGACGATCTCGTGGCGAACATAGACCGGGGCGCCCCATTTCTGCAGGGCCATCTCGACGATCTTGATCGCGCGGTCCACCCCGGCACAGAAACCGCGGGGGGCGGCGAGGTAGAGGGTGAGGGACGGCAGGTCGCGCATCGGAGGCTCCGGCAGGGGTCGGGACTGATTTACGGGGCGCGCGGGGCGGCGTCCAGTGTCCACGCGCGGGCAGCTTTGCGAGGGTAGCGATTTCAATGGCTTGGCTGTGGGCGTTAGGGGATCGTCAACCTTGCCCCCTCGTGCGCCTGCGTCTTCGCGCCGGGCGCAAGGCGCGAGGCGTGCATCAGAGGAAATGACGAGCCTTGTGTCTAGCTGCCGAAAGCGGCCAACCCCAGCCAGCCAAGCGCGATGTAGCGGCCGGTCTTGGCAATCGCGACCAGCAGCACGAACACGGCCACAGGCACCCGAAGCACGCCAGACAGCGCCACGATCATGTCGCCAAACGGCGCCCAGGAGAGGAGCAGAAGCCAAAGGCCCCAGCGTTGCCACCAGCCCTCGGCCCGTGCCATCTGGTCGGGCCCAAGCGGAAACCAGCGGTGATCGCGCTGATCGGAAAGCCAACGGCCAAGCGCGTAGGTCACGCAAGAGCCGAGCGTGTTGGCGATGGAGGCGACGAAGACCAGAAGGCCCGTCTCCCAACCAGCGGCCTGCAGTCCGAGAAAGACGATCTCGGACTGGAACGGAAAGGGCGTCGCGGCCAGGAAGGCTGCAAGAAAAAGGCCAGTCAGGGCTAGCATGACCGGGACCCCGTAGCCCCGGTCGACGTGTCCCCGCGGGTCACTTCGCCTCGATCGTGACCTCTTCGGCGGATGCCGGCCGCGGTTCGCGCGGCGGGCGGCCGATGACTTCGCGCAGCTCGTCGAGCTCGATGAAGTTGTCGGCCTGACGGCGAAGTTCGTCGGCGATCATAGGTGGCTGGCTGCGGATCGTCGAGACGACCGAGACGCGAACCCCCTGACGCTGCAGGCTTTCCACAAGTGGGCGAAAATCCCCGTCGCCCGAGAAAAGCACCACATGGTCGATACGCTGCGCCAGTTCCATGGCATCGACGCAAAGTTCGATGTCCATGTTGCCCTTGACCTTCCGCCGTCCCTGGCTGTCGGTGTATTCCTTGGCGGGCTTGGTGCGCATCGTGAAGCCGTTGTAGTGGAGCCAGTCCACCAGCGGCCTGATCGGCGAGTAGTCGTCGTTTTCCAGAAGTGCGGTGTAGTAGAATGCCCGCAACAGCTTGCCCCGACGCATGAACTCCATCCGGAGAAGCTTGTAGTCGATGTCGAAACCCAGAGCTTTCGCAGCCGCATAAAGGTTTGAACCATCGATGAACAGCGCAAGCCGTTCGTCCTTGTAAAACATCTAAACGTCCCCTCAATGTCGCCGCGCGAACCCTGCTTCCGTGTCTCACGCACGTCTAGTACTGAAATCCGTCGGCCAACGACTTGTGAATATCAGCCGAAAGGCCCTTCCGACAAGTGAAGTATAGGAAATAATTCTGTCCAATGGAGAAATCAGTGCATGCTCTGGTTGCGCTCGGCGCAAACCTGCCATTCGAAGGCGAACCGCCCGCCGAGACGCTGCTGCGGGCCTCCAAAGCGCTTGCGGAAGAAGGTCTTGTTGTACGCGCGTTTAGCAGGCTTTACGCCACCCCCTGCTTCCCTGTCGGGGCGGGTCCGGACTATGTGAATGCAGCCGCGGCACTGACATGCGACGAAGAAATCGACCTGGCGTCAATTCTGGCCCGGCTTCACGCGGTCGAAGCCCGGTTCGGTCGAAAACGCCTGCAACGCTGGGGAATGCGCACGCTCGACATCGATTTGCTGGCTGTGGGCGATTCGGTCCTGCCCGATGTCGAAACCCAGGATCGGTGGCGTTCCCTGCCGGCAGAGCAGCAGATCCAGACGACGCCTGACCAGCTGATCCTGCCGCATCCCAGACTGCAGGATCGCGCCTTTGTGCTGGTTCCGCTTGCCGATGTGGCGCCGGACTGGGTTCATCCCCGCACGGGAAAGTCCGTGCGCGAGATGCTGGACGCGCTGCCGCAAAGCGAGCGTGACGCGGTGAAACCACTTTGATTTTGGCCGATTTGGCGCTTGTCAAGCCTGACTGACCGGCATAAATAGGCCACTTCCAGCGAAGCCTCCCGATTGGAGTATCCCATGGCCCGTGTGACGGTCGAAGATTGCGTTGACAAGGTCCCGAACCGGTTCGAGCTGGTTATGCTCGCCGCCCATCGGGCACGCGAGATCGCCTCGGGCTCGCCCCTTTCGATCGACCGCGACAACGACAAGAACCCGGTCGTCGCCCTGCGCGAGATCGCGGACGAGGCACAGCAAGCCGATGTCCTGCGCGAGCGGATGATCGAAAGCTACCAGACCCAGATCGAGGTCGACGAGCCGGAAGAGGACCAGATGGCCCTGCTGATGGGCGGCGAGATGGACCGTCCGATGGTCGATGACATGTCGGAAGAAAAGCTCCTCCGCGCGCTGATGGAAGCCCAGGGCGAGTTCTGAGGGGCGCAAGCCCACGGGTGGGGCGGTGATGATCGACGTCGAAGACCTCATCGCCCTGGTTCGCAACTACAACCCGCGTTGCAATGCCGACCTGATCCGTCGTGCCTATACCTATGGCATGAAGATGCACGAAGGGCAGATGCGGAAGTCGGGCGAGCCCTATTTCACGCATCCCGTCGCGGTGGCGGCAATCCTGACCGAGCAACGGCTGGATGATGCGACGATCGTCACGGCGCTTTTGCACGACACGATCGAGGATACGCGATCGACCTATGCCGATCTGGCCGCCATGTTCGGCGAGGAAGTGGCCGAGCTGGTCGACGGGGTGACGAAGCTCACGAACCTGCAGCTTTCCAGTACCGAAAGCCAGCAGGCCGAGAACTTCCGCAAGCTCTTCATGGCGATGAGCCGCGACCTGCGGGTGATCCTGGTCAAACTGGCCGACCGTCTGCACAACATGCGCACGATCCGGTCGATGAAGCCGGAAAAGCAGGCCCAGAAGGCCCGCGAGACCATGGAGATCTTCGCGCCGCTTGCCGGTCGCATGGGTATGCAGTGGATGCGCGAGGAGCTGGAGGACCTGTCCTTCAAGGTCCTGAACCCCGAGGCGCGCAACTCGATCATGCGGCGTTTCCTGACGTTGCAGCGCGAGACCGGGGATGTGGTCCACAAGATCACCGGCGACATCCGGCACGAGCTGGAAAAGGCGCAGATCGAGGCCGATGTCTATGGCCGGGCGAAGAAGCCCTATTCGATCTGGCGCAAGATGCAGGAGAAGGATCTCGCGTTCAGTCGCCTTTCCGACATCTACGGCTTTCGCGTCATCTGCAATTCGGTCGCTGACTGCTACCGTATCCTCGGCGTGATCCATCAGCGCTGGCGGGCGGTACCCGGGCGGTTCAAGGACTATATCAGCCAGCCGAAGAACAACGGCTATCGCTCGATCCACACCACGGTTTCGGGCCGCGACGGCAAGCGGGTCGAAGTGCAGATCCGTACCCGCGAAATGCACGAGGTCGCCGAAGCCGGTGTTGCCGCGCATTGGTCCTATCGCGAGGGCGTGCGGGCGCAGAACCCATTTGCGGTCGATCCGGCGAAATGGATCGCAGGCCTGACCGAAAGGCTGGATGAGGAAGACCACGACGAGTTTCTCGAGCATGTGAAGCTTGAGATGTATTCCGATCAGGTCTTCTGCTTCACGCCGAAGGGCGATGTGGTGCAGATGCCGCGTGGTGCGACGCCTCTGGACTTCGCCTATGCGATCCACACCCGCATCGGCAACTCGTGCGTTTCGGCCAAGATCGACGGGATCAGGGTGCCGCTCTGGACCCGCCTGAAGAACGGCCAGTCGGTCGAGATCATCACGGCCGAAGGCCAGCGGCCCCAGGCAAGCTGGATCGACATCGTGACGACCGGCCGCGCCAAGGCCGCGATCCGGCGCAGCTTGCGCGAGGAAGACCGGGGCCGCTTTGTCAAACTGGGCCAGGAACTGGCGCGGGCGGCCTTTGACCATGTCGGCAAGAAGGCCACCGAAAAGGCGTTGCGGACAGCCGCCAAGATGCTGGGCCTTGCGGACGAGATGGATCTTCTGGCGCGGCTCGGTTCGGCAGAAATGCCGGCCCGGCGTGTCGTGGAGACGCTTTATCCCGAACTTGCACAGGCGGTTGCGGAAGAGGTTGACTCCAAACGTCCCGTGGTCGGCCTGACCGCCGACCAGACCTTCCGCCGCGCCCATTGCTGCCAGCCCGTTCCGGGCGAACGCATCGTCGGCATCACTTACCGCGGCCAGGGTGTCGTGGTTCATGCCATCGACTGCCCGGCGCTGGAGGAATTCGAGGACCAGACCTCGCGCTGGGTCGACCTTCACTGGCATTCGGGACGGCACTCGCCGGTCTTCACCGTCAGTCTCGATCTGACCATCTCGAATGATGCCGGGGTCATGGGCCGCATCTGCACCTTGATCGGCGAGCAGAAGGCCAATATCTCGGACCTGAGATTCACCGATCGTAAGCCCGATTTCTATCGCCTTATCATTGACGTGGACTTGCGCGATGTCGAACATCTGCACATGGTCATGACCGCGCTCGAGGCCGAGACGGACGTGGCGCAGATTTCGCGTCACCGCGATTTGACACGACGGCCGTAAAGCCGGGT
>JAEULQ010000127.1 GCA_016792685.1 Tabrizicola sp.
TGTCCCGAACGCCCGATCTTCGCAGCGATGAAGCTGGTGGAACGGGAGCTTGGCAAGCACCAGATCGCCGCAGATATCGGCTGCCATCTCTTTGCCAGCCTGCCGCCTTTCGAGATCGGCGGGGCCACGATGGGTTATGGCCTTGGGCCGGCCGCGAACGGGGCGTTTGATGGGGGCGGAGAAAAGCGGCCCGTGGCGATCATCGGGGACGGCGGATTCTGGCACAATGGGCTGAGTTCTTCGTTCACCAACATGGCCTTCAACAAGTCGGATGGCGTGGCGATCGTGGTCGACAACTACTATTCGGCCGCGACGGGCGGGCAGGATGTGATGTCCTCGCGTGCCGACAATGCCACCAAGGCCACGAAGAACCCGATTTCCAAGGCCCTGAACGGCATCGGCATCACCTGGGTCCGCCAGATCGACCGGACCTATGATGTGGCGAAGATGCGCGACACGATCCGCGAGGCGCTGACCACGACCGAGAAGGGACCGAAGGTCATTGTCGCCTCGTCGGAATGCATGCTGAACAAGCAGCGGCGGGAAAAGCCTCTGGTGCAACAGGCAATCCGCGAAGGTCGCCGGGTCGAGGCGCCACGCTTTGGCGTGGATGAGGCGATCTGCACGGGCGATCACGCCTGCATCCGACTTTCGGGCTGTCCGTCGCTGTCGCTTAAGAAGCTGGACGATCCCTTGCGGGACGATCCGGTGGCTTCCATCGACCAAAGCTGCGTCGGCTGCGGCAACTGCGGCGAGGTGGCGGATGCGGCCGTGCTGTGCCCCTCGTTCTATCGCGCCGACGTCATCCATAACCCGGGCCGGTTCGAGCGGCGCTGGGCAGGTTTCCGCGCCCGAGTGATCGGCTGGCTGCAACGCCGCCGCGATGCCGGGCGGCTTGTCTTCGAGGGAGGCGGCGAATGACGCTGCATGAGGCGCTTGACCCCCGCCCGCAGGATCCACGGCTGGGTGGCATCATCAAGCTGGCGCTTCTGGCTGTCGGCGGCCAAGGCGGCGGGGTCCTGACCGGCTGGATCGAGGCGCTGGCCCGGGCCAACGGTTATGCGGCACAGGCGACCTCGGTCGCGGGGGTGGCGCAGCGCACCGGGGCGACCGTCTACTATGTCGAGATGGCGCCGGCCGGAGCAGGCAACCCGGTCTTTTCGCTGATGCCGGCGGCGGGGGACGTCGATGTCATGATCACCGCCGAGATGATGGAGGCGGGCCGCGCCATCATCCGGGGCTTCGTGACACCGGATCGGACCACGCTCATCACATCGACCCACCGGGCGCTGGCAGTGTCGGAAAAGATGGTGCCGGGCGACGGAATCGCCAGTTCCGAAGAAGTCATGGCTGCTGCGGAAATCGCGGCCCGGCGGCTGATCGCAGCTGATTTCGAGGCGCTCGCCTTGGGGGCGGGGTCGGTGATTTCGGCCAGCCTCTTTGGCGCACTGGCCGGGGCCGAAGTCCTGCCCTTCCCGCGTGAGGCCTTTGAGGCGGCGATCCGGGCGGGCGGCAAGGGGGTGGAACCCTCGCTGCGCGCCTTTGAGGCGGGTTTCCGAGCTGCGCAGGCTGGGATTGCAAAAGCGCCGCAGGAGCCGGCGCGTCCGGCCGCCGCCCGAGCGCCCCGCGGCCCGGCCCGCCTGCTGGTCGGCTGGGAAGAGCTTGTCGCGCGGGCGGACCTGCTTCCGGGCGATGCGGCGGGAATAGCCCGGGCAGGCTTGCAGAAGGTCGTGACCTTCCAGGACCTGGCCTACGGCAGGGCCTACCTCGACCGGGTGGAGGCGCTGGCGGCCATGGACCGCGCGCCGCACGATCTGACCCGCGAGGCCGCCAAGTATATCGCCAATGCCATGGCCTATGACGACATCATCCGGGTGGCGGATGAAAAGACCCGCACGGGGCGAAATGGCCGGATTGCCCGCGAGATGGGGGCTTCCGGCGACAAGGTCATGCAGGTGACCGAATTCCTCCACCCCCGCGCAGAAGAGATCGTGTCGCTGCTGCCCGCCCGGATGGGCGCAGCCTGGGCGGCAAACCCGGCCCGGATGGCCCGGATTGACCGTTGGTTCAACAAGGGGCGGAGGCTTCGGACTGACAGCCTGCGCGGCTTCCTGATGCTTTATGTTCTGGGCGGGCTGAAAGGCTGGCGGCTGAATACGCTGCGCCACGCCGAGGAAATGGCTCATCTGGACCGCTGGCTTGGCATTGCCACGGGATACCTGCCCGCCAACTACGATCTGGCGGTCGAAGTGCTGCGCTGCCGCCGCCTGGTGAAGGGCTATTCCGACACCCATGCCCGGGGCCTGTCGAAGTTCGACCGCGTGTTGGCGGCAGTCGCGCTGGTGAAGGATCGACCCGACGCGGCCGACTGGGCCCGACGCCTGCGCGAAGCGGCGCTGAAGGATGAAGCGGGTACTGCCTTGGACGGCGCGATCCGCACCATCGAAAGCTTTGCAGGCGAAGGGTAAGAAGGCCTGGCCGGGAGGGGGCTACCGAACCCGGCGGATGCCTTCGGGGATGATCTGCTGGGCGATACCGGCAAGTACAAGGTAAAGCGAGCTTAAGACCAGCAGCCATTTTGCAACCGGCCCTTCCTGAAAGTCCCACCAGGCCGCCCATCCGGCCAGTGCGATCCAGGCTATGCAGACGGCCAGCGAGATTTCGTACCAGCGGCTGGTACGGACCGGGTGGATGAACTTGAGATTGGTGAACATCGTGACGGTGAGCAGGATCACGACCAGAAGGATCACTGTCTGGTTCGGCTGGGTCGCGAACAGGACGAGGACGACCATGTTCCAGCAGGCCGGAAAGCCGGCAAAGCTCTTGTCCTTGGTCTTCATCCGTGTATCGGCGAAATAGACGACCGACCCGTAGCAGATCACGATGATCGCCAGCCAGCCGGTCCAGCCGGACAGAAGCCCGGACTTGAACAGCGCAAAGGCCGGAATGAAGACATAGGTCAGATAGTCGACGATCAGGTCCATCAGGACCCCGTCATAGGTTGGCCAGTTCTTCTGCACATCGAACCGTCGGGCAAGCGGACCGTCGACCCCGTCGACGATCAGCGCCACGACGAGCCAGAGAAACATCAGGCTCCAGTTTTCTTCGACGGCGGCCAGCATGGCGAACATCGATAGGACCGCCCCGGAGGCGGTGAGGAGATGGACGGACAGAGCTTTCAGGCGTGGGGTCATGCCGATTTGATGGCCCAAATTCCGGCAGGGTGCAACAAAAAGCCCGCGTCAAGTCAGGCGCGGGGATGGGCTTTCTCGTAGACCTCCATCAAGCGCGCGGCGTCCACCGCCGTATAGGCCTGGGTAGTGGACAGCGAGGCATGGCCCAGAAGCTCCTGAATGGCGCGGAGGTCACCACCGGCGGAAAGGAGATGCGTTGCGAAACTGTGGCGCAGCGCATGGGGCGTGGCGGTCGCGGGGAGACCGAGGCGATGGCGCGCCCGCTCCATCGCGGACTGGATCAGACGCGCGTTCAACGCTCCACCGCGCGCGCCGCGAAACAGGGGGTCGGCAGGGCCGAGATCGAAGGGGCAGAGCGCGACGTAGGCGGCGACCGCCTCGGCCGCCGCAGGGATCACCGGAACGGGGCGGGTCTTGCCGCCCTTGCCGGTGATGCGCAGGGTCGAGGGCAGGGGATGATCCGCGCCGGTCAGCGACAGGGCCTCGGATATCCGCAGGCCAAGTCCGTAAAGCAGCGTGGCGATCGCCGTATCGCGAGCCCGGATCCAGTCTTCCCGGGCGTCCTCGCCGATCTCGCCCAGAATCGCGGCGGCCCCGTCCTCGGAAAGCGGTCTTGGCAACTTGCGGCGGAACTTGGGGCCACGGGCGGACAGGACGGTGGTGGCGTCGGTGCCGGTCCGGTCCGCTGCCCAGGCGGTGAACCCCTTTACCGCAGAAAGTGCACGGGCCAAGGAGCGCGCCGAAAGACCCCGGCTCCGCTCATCTGCCATCCAGGCGCGGAGGTCGGACTGGTTGGTGGCGGCGACCGAGGCAATGCCGTCGGCCCCACCGCGATGATTTGCCAGGAATTTCAGATAGCGCGCGACATCACGGCGATAGGCCTCGACTGTATTCGCCGCCGCTCCCTCCAGAGCCGCAAGCTGGGCCAGCCATTGCGACAGGGCAGCGCCGAGAGCCGGCGCCAGGAACGGATCGTCCGTCAGCCCAGCCACCGGCGCATCGTCCGCTCGAAGGTGCCCGCAAAGAAGGCGAGCAGGTCAGTGCCATGCGTGGACTTGAACTGGCTTGGGTCTTCCGAGGCAAAGACCAGCATGCCCGGAAGACGGCCCGGACCAAGGTCGAGCTTCATGAGCGCCTCGGACTGGAAGTCGGTGGCGCGTTCGCCGTAGAGCGTGGGGGCGAGCGAAGTGATGGCGCGGAGGACGACGGCGCGGCCGGGGCCATTGCGGCCGTTGGTCAGATAGTTGCCGACAAAGCCGCGGGGGGCGACTTGCAGCACCTCACCCAGGCGGCGGAGGGTTGGGTCGTTGTCGCCATCCTCCTGCACGGTTTCCAGCACCAGACGGACAAGATCGACCCGCAGGATCTGGGCGACGTCATCAGTCAAAGCCTTGATAAAGGCCTCGAAATTCGTGGGTTCCAGCAGCTGCAGCACGGCCCGGTGGATCTGGTTGGTCCCGGCCAGGTTCTCATAGGCCGCCGCGATGACGGAGCGGTGAGTGTCTTCCAGCCGGTCGAGACGGGTTTCGAGGCGTTTCATCGCAACACCCCGCAAATCGACGATATTCTGTCCCAGGGCCCGTTCGTTCGCAGCAACCAGCGCGTTCATCACGTCGCGGTCTTCCAAGATCCGTTCCGGCTCGGCAAGGATCCGGTCGCGCAGGTCAGGTTCGATCATCTGTGCCTTGGCTGTTTTGGTCAGCATTTCCGGGGACTATATGCCGAAGCTCATCCGTTTGGCGACAGGTTTCGCCAAAAGGCTGGCTCCGATGGCCTTCCTGCAACAGCGCCCCCCAGCACCCCCGGCCCGCAAGCTTGACGCAGGCCTGGTCCGGCCTGGAGCCGTGCCTTCGCTTGATCTTCATTCGGTCGCCACGCCCGTTGGCGTCCGACAAGGCTGTGGAAGCCGTGCAACCTTGAGCGAGGTTGGAGGCAGTCAAGTAGAGGGCGAGATGGGTCCGACCTTGATCGGCCGGTCGACGCCGACGGCCAAGCAAAGCTTACCCACTGCGGTCCGCACCTCGGCGACGTCGATATCGAAGACGCCGATGGGGTAGCGATTGAAGTTCTGACGCCTGGGTTTGTCGCCTTCAATATCCGGCAATACGGTCATGTTCTCGCGTTGAAGATCAATGAGCCTGCAGCCTGGCCCGACGCCTACTGCTCGGGTCGGGCCCGCTCGATGACCCTGATACCAAGCAAGGAAAGCTCATCCAGAATTGTGGACTGGTAGGCCTGAACCGCCGTTCGCAACCAGTGTTCAAAGCGGCGGGCAGCTTTGCTTCGCTCGGGGATGAGCGGCGAGAAAAGTGAATAGGTTTGCGCGCTCAACAGCCCGACCTTGAAGGGGATGGTCAACTGCTTCTGCCGGATCAGGGGCATGTTCAGGAAACTGTCGCCAATCGCGATTCCGCCGCCAGAGGCCGCTGCAGACATGCAAAGGTTGGTCTCATTGAACAAGGTCCGCTGCCGTGTCGGACCGGGGTCAAGCCCGGCATTGGCGCAGAAATCCTCCCAGATGTCGTAGTTGGCGTCCACCAACTGCGGAGCTTCGGTCAAGTCCAGTCCAGTGCGAAGGTAGCGGTCGACCAGATCTGGCGCACAGACCGGCAGGTCTACCCAGCGGCACAATTCGGACTGGCCAAGGCCAGGCGGCACCATGGGGTTTTCAGGCCCGTAGAAAATGCGGAAGTCAAAGGTCTCTTCCAGCCGGAAATTGCCGTTCCGCTCGGCGGTGATCTCTACCGAGATGCCGGGATTGCCCACAAGAAACGCGCCTACCTGCCCGGCCAGCCAACTGGTGGCAAAGTCGCGGCAGACCAGGACGCGGACCCTTTCGCCCTGAGCTGCACGCCGTGCCACGCTTTCTACCGATGCCGAGATCAGGTCGAAGGCCTGCCGCAGCCCTGCGTGCAGCTCACTACCAGCCGCCGTAAGGGAAATGCGGTTGCCGTCGCGGTACAGAAGCGGGCAAGCCAGATCGCGCTCCAGCAAGGCGACTTGTTTGCTGATCGCAGGGCGAGTGACGTTCAGTTCGGCCGCCGCAACAGACACGCTTCCATGGCGTGCGACGGCCTCGAAGGCGCGCAGAGCCGTCAAGGATCGCCACCGTCGCATCAATTGCCTTCCGTATCCTCAGGTGACGGTAACGGAATAAAAGCCACTTGTCACTTGGGCTTTGGTGCGACCAACATCCTGTTTTATGCAATTGTTCACTTGCGGGGCAGGAAATGAAGTTAACCAGACGCGCGACCTTGAGCGGCTTGGCCGGCGGCCTTGCCCTGCCTTTTGTTCGTCCTTCCTACGCTCAAGCCAAGACGGTGAACATCTACAGTTGGGCCGAGTACATCGGCGAAACGACCCTGGCCGATTTCGAAGCCGCCACAGGCATTGCTCCGGTCTACGACACCTATTCGACCTATGAAGAGGGCGAAGCAAAGCTTCTGGCGGGGCAGACCGGCTATGATGTGGTCGATGTCGCGGGCCGGTCCATGCCGATGCTGCTGGCAGTGGGTGTCTTCGACGAACTTGACCGCAGCCAACTGCCACTTTGGAGCAATCTTGACCCCGAGCTTCTGAAGATCCTCGAGCCCTGGGATCCAGGCCTGAAACACTCGGCACCCTATATGTGGGGTTCGGTTGGGTTTTCCTTCAACGCCGACATGGTGAAGGAGCGCATCCCGGATGCAGATTTTGCGGACCTTGGCCTGATCTTCAAGCCCGAGAACGCCGCCCTTTTGGCTGACTGCGGCCTGTCCATCCATGACAGCCCGCGCGACATTGTGCCCATGTTGTTGAAATACCTGGGCGAAGACCCGGACACGACCGACATCTCGAAGTACCAGATGGTGGTCGACCTTTTCAAACCGATCCGGGAACACATCGTCGCTTTCGACAACGAACAGTACCTGACCCTGCTGCCCAATGAGGAGATCTGTGTCGCAAACACCTGGTCCGGGGATTATGCCGTCGCCAAGGCACGTGCGGCAGAGGCCGGTCTGGACCTGAACCTCGTCTATGCTGTGCCAAAGACCGGCGCACCCCTGTGGTTTGACGTGATGTGCATTCCCAAGGATGCGCCGAACAAGGCCAATGCGCATGCGTTCCTGAACTTCCTGATGCAGCCCGAAGTGATTGCGGCCTGTACCAATTTCATCGGCTATGCCAATGCCAACAAGGCGGCGAATGCCTTTGTCGATCCGGCGGTTCTTGCTGACCCTGCGATCTATCCCGACGCCGAGACGATCGGGCGGCTTTGGGCCCCGAAGGCCCTTACCCCCGAGCAAGAACGTGCGCTGACCCGTGTCTTCCAAGAGATCAAGTCTGGTTGATCCCAAGCGGCAGGCGCCCATTTGCCATTCGGCCTGCCACGCGGGTCGAATGGCCGTTTCAACCTCAGCAAGGCCTTCCAAAATGCCCGATCCGATCACCTTTTCCGCCACCGGCCCCGGTGACTTTCTCAGCGCACCGTCCCTCCCCCTGCCGACCGCCAAGCTGATCGAGGGGCAGCCCCTTGGCCTGGACCACGCCTATTTCACCCGCCCCGAGGCCAAATTGAAGGTCGGCATCTGGCGGTCGTCTGCCTATACAGAATGGTACGACAGCTATCCCTGCGATGAATTCATGGTGGTTCTGGAAGGCGAAGTCACCGTTGAAAATGACAGTTTTTCCGCTACTTACGGGCCGGGCTCAGCCTTTCTCATTCCAAAAGGGTTTCAAGGATACTGGCGTCAACCGGTGGCGATGCTGAAATACTACGCCATCATCGAGTAAGTGATGCGCGACGAAGGCAGCTACGACTACATCATTGTCGGCGCCGGCTCGGCCGGGTCGGTGCTGGCCTATCGGCTGGGCGAAGACCCAAGGTTGCGCATCCTGGTGCTGGAGGCGGGTGGCGATGACCGGGCGGTGATCGTCCAGATGCCCTCGGCCTTGACGATCCCCATGAACACCAAGCGGTTCAACTGGGGGATGGAGACGGAACCAGAACCGGGCCTCGACGGTCGCCGCGTGAACCTGCCGCGCGGCAAGGGGCTGGGCGGGTCGTCCTCGATCAACGGCATGTGCTGGGTGCGTGGCAATCCAATGGATTACGAGCTCTGGGAGGCCTTGGGCGCCGAAGGCTGGCGCTGGTCAAACGTTCTGCCCTACTTCCAGCGGTTGGAGGCCGTGCGTGAAGGCGGGCCTTTGCGTGGCACCGATGGCCCCGTCCGGGTTACGCGGGGACCGGAAAAGAACCCGCTTTATCATGCGTTTGTGCAGGCGGCGGTACAGGCGGGATATGCCCGCAGCCCCAACATGAACCAACGCCAGCACGAGGGCTTCGGCCCGATGGAGATGAATGTCGGCGAGGGCCGGCGGTGGTCCGCCTCGGTGGCCTATCTGCGCCCGGCCATGGCACGGGGCAATGTGCGCGT
This sequence comes from Tabrizicola sp., assembly GCA_016792685.1. Taxonomy (GTDB): domain Bacteria; phylum Pseudomonadota; class Alphaproteobacteria; order Rhodobacterales; family Rhodobacteraceae; genus Tabrizicola. Next base: position 8,612 of record JAEULQ010000127.1, read on the forward strand.
GCAGACCGGGGCGCTGGTGGAGAAGGTGTTGACCGACGGAAGGCGCACGACAGGCGTGCGGTTCCGGGTGAAGGGCGAAGTCCGTGAGGCAGTGGCGGGTCGCGAGGTGATCTTGTCGGCGGGGTCCATCATGTCGCCGGTGATTCTGAAACGATCGGGCATCGGGCCCGAGGCCGAACTGCGCGAACATGGGATCGACGTGGTCCACCATGCGTCGCAGGTCGGCGAAAACCTGATGGATCACATGGAGCTGTATGTTCAGCAGGAATGCTCCCAACCAGTCAGCCTATACCCGAACGTCAGCCTGTTCGGGAAAGCGAAGATCGGGGTCGAGTGGCTTCTGACCCACAAGGGCCTGGGCGCTACCAACCATTTCGAGAGCGGCGGCCATATCCGCAGTCGGGCGGGTATCGTATATCCCGATATCCAGTACCATTTCCTGCCGCTGGCCATTTCCTATGATGGCAAGACGCTCGCCTCGGGTCATGGCTACCAGGTGCATGTGGGCACCAAGCGGTCGAAAAGCCGCGGCTGGGTGCGGCTGCGCGACGGCGACCCCGCAAGCCTGCCGCGCGTGCGCTTCAACTACATGACTCACGATGATGACTGGCTGGAATTCCGCGCCTGCATTGCTCATACGCGCGAAATCTTTGGCCAGGCCGCCCTTGCGCCCTATCGTGGGCGGGAACTGGCCCCCGGTGACGCGGAGATCGACGATTTCCTGAAGCGCAAACTGGAAAGCGCCTATCACCCATGTGGAACCTGCCGGATGGGCACGGATGAAGCCGCCGTCACCAGGCCCGATGGCCGGGTGCGCGGGGTGGACGGGTTGCGTGTGATCGACGCCTCGGTCATGCCGCAGGCCACGGCGGGCGATCTGAACGCACCGACGCTGGCCATGGCCGAGCGGATGGCTGACCTGGTGCGGGGGAAACACTTGCCCGAAGCAGTGGATGCCCCCCTGCTGGCCGATGCCGAATGGGCAACCCGACAGCGCAGCCCCAGCATCACCCGCGACTACGCCACGGACCGGTCAGCGCTGCGCGAGGCGCTTTTGGCCAATGCGCGCGGCACAGCCTAGGCGGTCCGCATGACCGCACAGCTCACACCGCAAACCGACCCGCGCCACGCCCTGCTGTTCCAGCCCCTTCGGATTGGCCCGGTCACGGCCCCCAACCGCTTTTACCAGGTGCCGCATTGCACCGGCGTCGCCGACCGAGCCCCCGAAGATGTTGCGGCGATGCGCGAGATGAAGGCGATGGGCGGCTGGGGGGTGGTCTGTACCGAGAATATCGAGATCTCGGCCGATGCCGACATCTCGCCTTATCCCGCCTTGCGCTTTGCCGCCGACAGCGACATCGCTCGTCAGGCCCGGATGGCCGATCTTGTCCACCGCCACGGAGCCCTGGCCGGGGCGGAGTTGGCGCATATGGGCCTATACTCTGCCAATCGCACCTCGCGCCGCACCAGCATCGGACCCTCATCGCGCATGCTGATCGAGGCGGTCGAACCCGTGCAGGCCCGCGCCATGGACAAGGCCGACATCCGAGCCCTGCGACTTGACCACAAGGCCGCCGCCCGGCGCGCTAGAGCGGCGGGGTTCGACATTGTCTATGTCTATGCCAGCCACAATCTTTCCATCGCAACACACTTCCTGTCCCGCCGTTTCAACGACCGGGGCGATGAATACGGCGGCAGTCTGGAAAACCGCGCGCGACTGTTGCGAGAGTTGCTGCAAGACACGCACGAGGCAGTGGGCGACCGCTGCGCCGTGGCATTGCGCTTTGCGGTTGAGGAGTTCCTTGGCCCGGACGGGCTGACCCATGACGGCGAGGGCCGTGATGTGGTGGAATTGCTGAAAGACCTGCCCGATCTGTGGGATGTCAACCTGTCGGACTGGTCGAACGACAGCCAGACCGCGCGGTTTTCACAGGAAGCCTTTCAGGAACCCTATGTCCGCTTCGTCAAGACCGTCACCGGCAAGCCAGTTGTCGGGGTGGGCCGCTTTACCTCGCCCGACACTATGGCCGACCAGATCAAGCGCGGCGTCCTTGATCTGATCGGTGCGGCGCGACCATCGATCGCCGACCCGTTCCTGCCGCGGAAGATCGCCGAAGGACGCAGCGACGACATCCGCGAATGCATAGGGTGCAATATCTGCCTGTCGTGCGAAAACAGTTTCGTTCCGATCCGCTGCACCCAGAACCCCACCATGATGGAGGAGGGACGCAAGCTCTGGCACCCCGAGGTCATCCCTGCCCGCAGCAGCGACGACAGCGTCCTGATCGTCGGTGGCGGCCCGGCGGGGCTTGAAGCCGCGCTGTCGCTGGGTCGGCGCGGCCACTTCGTGACCTTGGCCGAAGCCGATGACAGTTTCGGCGGCCGTGTCAGCCGCGAGGCGCGCCTGCCGGGTCTTTCGGCCTGGGCGCGGGTGCGCGACTATCGCTTGGGGCAATTGGCCAAGTTGCCAAACGTCAGCCTGTTTCCCGCCAGCCGGATGCAATGCGACGACGTTCTGGGCTTTGGTGCTGCGCGTCTGGTCATCGCGACCGGAGCCCGCTGGCGTCGCGAACCGCTTGGCCGTGGCGGGCGGACGGCCGCCGCATTGCAGGCGCCGGTCCTGACCCCTGATGACATCATGGCGGGTCACTTGCCCCGCGGGCAGGTCTTGGTTCACGACACCGAAGGCGGCTATATCGGTGGCCTGGTCGCCGAGGCCTTGCAGGCCAACGGGGCCAAGGTCACCTTCTCGACGCCTGCGCTCAGCCATTGTGGCTTCCTTAGCCTGACCCTGGAACAGCACCGAGCCCTGACACGGTTGGTGACGTTGGGGGTCACCTTGATTTCGTCCCATGATCTCATCGCGTTTGAGCCCGGGCTGGCCCGTTTGGCGCCGATATATGGCGCAGGGGCGCGAGAAATCCCGGCAGATCATCTGGTGCTGGTGGCGGACCGGATCCCCGATGACCGACTGGCGTTGGAGCTTCTGTCATCCCCGCAGCGGCTTCATTCTTCGGGGGTCCGCACGGTCGATCGTATCGGCGATTGCCTGGCCCCAGGCCTGATTGCCAATGCGGTCTATTCCGGCCACCTGCTAGCGAGGGCGTTCTAGAGGGACGGTCAGGGCATCATCGCAGTCCGGCATCACAGGTGGCTTGGGAACTACCGTTGATGCGGATGCCGGTTTTGGCCCCGGAGTGGCTTCCACACAGGACGCGCCATGCGTATTGGTGCACATGACCAGAAACGCCTCGGGCTGCGCAGTCGCAGCCTTGCGCACCATTACTCATCTTCCACGAACCGAAGCCTTGGCAAAAGGGATGGCAAGGACGCGCTGAAGGCCGATCTCGTCAAGACATCCGGAGTAGAGCGTACCGAACCGGGCCATCACGACTGGTTCGAGGGCTCTGCGTGAAATGGTTGACCAAGAATGACCGATGCTTGAGGGGAGGCGGACGCGATCGTTGCCACGATCGAGGCGCGGATCCCGAGTGGGGTCGCCCGGCCCGGTACCTGCCAGGTCGAACGCAGGGTGGCTGAAGGATGCGGCGTCTCAGGTACGCCGGTCCGAGCTGCTCTTCTGCATCTGATCGCCAAGGGGCTGACCAGTGAGAATGGCAGGGGTAGCGCCATGGTGCGGCAGCCTCCTGTATCGGCGGCACCAGACTGGCTTCTGGCGACGCAACCGACATCCGCACAGGTGTTCATCCCTCCCGATCAGCAATTCGTCACGCGGATTCCCTTATGCATGCGGGGGGCGGTCAATGAACACACCGCAATGGCTGCAAGGGCGGTTGGCACACTGGACATTAGCCCGTCGGGTGCAAGCCCCAGTGCAACCATCGAGTTTCTGCAACACTCCGGGGTTCTTGGCAAAACTCTGCGGCAATCCCCTTCCACGCTGCAATCCCCGCTGATAGCCTTTTGCGAAGCTAGAGTTCAGAGGGCGACATGAGAGACTTGAAAGCATCAACCGCAATGCTTGCGATCCTTTTGGCGACGCCCTCCTTTGCCGAGCCGACCGTTGCGCTTGGTCTTTCGGTCAGCTTTGGCGGCGGCTCCCCCGCCCGGACCGGGATTTCGGCGCGACTGCTGTCAGACAATCAGTCGGACCAGATGGTTGCGACCGGAGGCGTGACCTATTTCTTTGGCGGCGGCGGTTTTGGTGCCGACCTTGGCCTTGCCTACAATCTCCGCAACGGGATCTCGGCGGGCCTGAGCTACGAATTCATCAGCAAACGCCCGCTCTTCAGCCTGAGCGCTGCCAATATCTGCTGATCCTGCGGCTTGGCCCGGTACGGGCGTTGACCGCAAATGATCACCTGCTCTGCCTTCACCTGGTATCATCTGCCCCGCAGCGGTGGAACCGCGACAGCGCACTGGTGGCGCAGGGTTGTGTCCATGCATGGCCTGGAGATGATGATCGACCCCGATCACCTCGCCGCCAAGCATGACAACCACGCCACCCGACGCATTCGGGACCAGAGCTTCAAGACCGGCGGACGAATTTCATTGATGAATTTCAGGCGGCTACCGGCCTGGCTTGAAAGCAATTACCGGTTCGCTCGCGCTCAGGGCCTGGATGTCCCGGCAGAGCGCTATATTGGGGGCGAGTTCTTCAGCCTTCGGATGGGCCAATGGTGCCCCGCCGACTGGTGGCTTGACTATTTCAAGGCCAACCGGATGGATCGGCTGCTGCCGGTTGAGCGGCTGGAGGATGCTTTGCGCGGTCTGCTGCTAAGCGAATTCGGGTTGACGGTTCCCGATGACCTGACACTTCACCGACTGAACAGCAAGGACGCCAATACCCCACTCGCAGAGCCCTGGACGGACTGCGACTGGTCTGCTGCATTCCAGAAGAACCCGGTCTGGGCGACGATCGAACGCCAACTTTATGACGAGACCGATGCCCGGCACGGTGGTCAAGATGCATCTCCGCCTAACGAACCATCAGGCGAGGCCATCATGACGGCCCAAAGAGCTTTGCGGCGCCCCGAACCTGTGGCGAGCACTGCGGACCCGATTGTCGGGCTGCTGAGCGAGGGCCACTTCACCAAGGCGCTTGCCTTGGCCATGCGGCGCATGCAGGACGAGGGCGAAAGCCTGCAGGGTCACATCCAGATTGCCAACATCGAGATGCTCCTGGGTTTCCAGCCGCGGGCGCAACGAAGCTGGCGCAGAGCGTTGCAGCTGGAAGACGTTGCCGAGGCGCGACTGGGCCTGGGCATCTGCCTGTTCCAGGCGGGTCAGCTTGGCGAAGCTCTCGGACAGTTCCGGCAGGGCCTGGCGCTGGACGAAGACAGCCTTCCTCTTTTGACCTCTGCCAGCATTGCCAGCACGATGCTGGGCGATTTCGCCGCAGCCGCCCGATTTGCCGCACGGGCGCTGGTGATCGACCCGGACAACCCGGAGGCAATGCTGTGCAGCACCAGGGCCGAACAGGCGCTGGGCAATCTCTCGCGGGTCAGAAGGTTGATCCGCCAGCTCGACCATCAGGGCTACAAGCCGGATGAAGTGGCCTTGCTGAAGGTCGCGCTCCACAGTGCCGACGATGACCATGCGACCGCATTGGCCACAGCGGCGGAGCTTTGCGAGGCGCATCCGGCGTCTCAGTCCTCGCTTGCGGCGTTCCGGACGGCTTTCCGGACGTTCAAGACCAATGCAGCGAGCTATGAGTTCGAGGAGCTTGCCGAAAGCCTGCTGCACCCGCCGGCCCAGGATTGCGTCTTGTCTCGCCCCGCGATGCCCGCAGGGTCAAGCAGCCCGGTGGATGTCATTGTTCCGGTCCACAATGCATTGGAGGTGACCCTCCGGGCGATCAAGGCGGTCCTCGATCACGCAAGCCCGAGCCTCGGGCGGCTCATCCTGGTCGATGATGGAAGCAACGCGGACACGGCAAAAGCGCTTTCCAAAGTGGCAGCAATGTACCCGCAAGTGGTCCTGGTCGCTTGTCCCGTTCGGCAAGGCTTTACCAATGCCATCCGCGAAGGGCTGAAGCACAGTGACAGCGCCGCCTTTCTGGCCCTGAACAGCGATACGATCGTGACCGGTGGCTGGCTTGAGAAGATGAATGCCGGTCTGCATGCGGCTGCTGACATCGCCATGATCGGTCCCTTGTCGAACAATGCCGCCTGGCAGAATTACGGCCCGGTCTTCGATGAGACGGGCGAATACCGCTCGGACCCGATCCCCGATGACGAAGCCCAGGCCGAAGTCGTGGCCCATATCGAGGCTCTTGGATCAGGACGCCTCGCCGAAACTGCGATGGTGCATGGCTTTTGCGCCCTTGTTGACCGCAAGAAATACGAAGCCGTTGGCGGGCTTGATGAGACGGCCTTTCCCGAGGGCTATGGCGAGTTTCAGGACCTTTCCTATCGGCTGCGCGCCAACGGGAACCGCCTTTTCGTCACGCTCGACACGGTTGTCTTCCACGAACAGGGGGCAAGCCTTGCACCTGTGGTTCGCGCCGCGCTGTCGCTGTCGGGGCGAAAGATGCTTTATGAACGATACTCGGCCTTCAACTATCTCTTTGTGGAGGCCGCCTGCGCCGAGCACCGCGATACGGGTGCGCTGCGCAAGGCGCTGGGGCGCCGCCTCGTGCGCAGCACGGTGAGCGGCTAAGTCTGGCCCTTTGCGGCAATCACTCAGTTTGCTGGCGACTGGAACAGACCTTCCTCGACCACGTCTATGGAGCTGTTGACCTTCTGTGCGCCCAGCCGCGCGGGGGGCTGGGGCCCTTTCCGGATGCAGATCATCTGGTCAGAGAACTCGATCGACCGAATGCTGCGCAACAGGCTTTCCGGAAAAGCCACGCCGAACCTACCGGCGAAGGCTGCAAGCCGTTCGGCCACGCCGGTCCCGTTGCGCCAGTGTTCGTGATTGAACAGATCGGTCAGAGTGCGGAAGAAGGCCAATGAGGAAAGCGTCGCGTCGAGCCCGCCTTCATGTTCCTCCAAGTAGCTGGGGTGCAGGTCTTCCACGATATAGAGACCATCGTCTGCGAGCAGCGGGAACAGGACACTGAAACCGCGAATGATGTCGCGCGAGCGACGGGAGCCATCGTCGATCACCAGATCAAGTGCTGAACACCGCTGCGCGATCTTCAGGACCAAGATTGGCGAAGCTGCGTCACAGACCAAGACGACGATACGCGGGTCGTCAAAGGTCAGCCTGGCACAGCCCGGATCAATATCGCAGCCGACGAAGATGCGGCCGTTTTGGAAGTACTTCGACCAATGCTCAAGCGAACCGCCCTGCGCTACGCCTACTTCCAGCATTCGGACGGGCTGGTTTCGAAGGTCAGCAAGCAGTCGATCATAAGTCCCGAGGTTTCCGCGCCACCTGTCCGAGCCCCGCCCGTCTTGCCCCTTTTGCAAGGCGATCAGCGCCGTTCCAGGTTCCGGCTCTTCTTGGGCCAGATCGACAGGTGCCAAGTCTTGATAGACTGTCTCCCAGTCCATGGCGCCTATCAATTCCTGGGCGGGGGCAATGGCCGCACGCCTGTCCCACAGCATCACCTGCTTTCCATGCTGGGCCGCCAAGAGACCAAACGCCCGTTCGACCACATGTTCCGGCTGTCCGTCGCCGTCCTGATGCGGCACAAAGATTTCCTGGGGGTATAGCTCGCCTAGACCCGCAAAGAACCGGGGGCGACACCAGAACATCGTGCCGGCAAAGAAGCCCCAGGTTTCAGGTGCAGGGCCATGCAGGAGGTGAAGCGCCGAATGGCACTGCATTTCATGCATGGGCCCGTCGAGATAAAACCTGCGCGGACCGGCAAGGACCAGATCCGGGGCTGAAGCGAAAGCGCTTAGGTAGGCGGCGACGGTTTCGGAGTTACCGAGCAGCCCCTCCAGGCTCAGGCGGCGCCAAGCATCGTGTCGACCATCACTTCGCTTGCTGTGCAGTTTGCAGACAAGATCAAAGTGCTTGAGCTCCTCCAGCAGCGCAAGAAACGGCGCCACGTCGCGCCCGACATTGGGAAGGTTGCGGATGACAGCCGTCGGAAAGCGGGCCTTTATCCGGGGGCCGAAGTTGCTTTCCGGAGCGAGAGTGACAAACAGGCTGAAGGGCTGTGGCACGCCGGACAGGGTACGTTCAAATTCGGGCCACTGGTGTTCGTGGAAGAGGTGAAGTGCGACGGCAAGGCTCTGGCTCGGTTTGCCGGCGGCCTCGGAACCGATGCCGGTCCACGATGCCGGTCTCAGGCAGTGACGTGCTTCAATGCGCTCCAGCCAGAGACGGGGATGGCCTTCAAACCGTGTCGCCAGTTCTGCCGTCTGCCCGCGCCAGCGATGCGAAAGCTGCTCCCTGATCCCTGCAAGATCGGGCGGTGTCATGCCGGGGTGATCATTCTGGGCAAGCCCGGCCAGCAGCGCGGGGGTCACCTCCATGGCCGCCAGCCCAAGAAAGTTCCTGACCTTCCCGATCACTTCGGCGGGTTCATTCACGATTTCGTCGTGGAAGAGGACAAGCATCTGTTCCGGGGGAATGTGCTTCGCCCAGGTCCGTAGGGTCTGCAGATAGTCGGTTCTGGCAAGGTTATCCGCCGACACACAGCAGGCGGCCACCTGAGGTTCGGTGGGCTGCGTGATGCCCTGCATCTGCAATTCGTGCAGTGCGCCCGAGATTGCGCGATCGACAGGATCCCGAAGGATGAAGATCACCTTGACCTTGGGCATCACGCGATGGATTTCGGCGACCGCCCTGTCATCCAGCGTCGCGTAGGCCGGAGTGAAATCGCAGACGATCTTTTCTTCAGGGGCGCCTTCCAGCGTCGCGGCATAATTCTCCCAAGACTGGACGGGCGGAAAGGCATGCCGAAGCAGCATGCGGACCCGACCGCTTCGGACTTCCGCGTCCGCCTCGCGCACATAGTCAGTCTGCAGGACCGAAAGGGCCTGGTGCTGGCGGAAGAACCCGGCGCTTTCGGTCTGATCGAACTGGTGGAACTCTTTGATCGGGCTGGGCCAGACATCGGAAAATCTTTGAAGCGCCGCATGAAGCCAGGTCGTGCCGCCCCGCTGCGCCCCGATGCAGAGAAGGTCGGGAAGCCTGGTCTGCCGTTTGAACTGCTCCAAGTGATCGATGCAGTCGGTCAGACGGGTAACGGTGAAGTCAGGCCGGGGTATCTCTGCACCCCCATCGGCGGGCAGGACGTCCAGTCCATCGATCCCGGTTGGTGCGTTGATCAGGATCGACACACGACCTTGATCAAGATCGAACGGCACAACATCATCGGTTGGCCCTGCAGACTGGCAATGCGACCGCAGGAGGGCAATGCCGCCAGCCCCGTCGGGCAACTGAGGCGGCGAAAACTCCACCAGATAAAGTCCCGGTCGCAGCGACGGCTGCGACTTGCCGGACAGGATCACAGGTTCAAGACCTGCAAGCACGCCGTCGTCCACCAAGCGGCGAACGGCGCGCATCTGACCGAAGAACGCAGGCGGCGACCCGGCGCTGGGCCAGGATCGCACCCAGTTCCGGAACCGGAAATGATCACTCCCCGCCAGGGAATTCGGCGCAAGATCCCCCGCGCTGCGATGGTGCCAGAAGGCAAGCTCTTCAGGATGGACCGGAATCGGTCCCAGTTCCGCAGCGCGTCGATTGAAATGCCAGTCCCCCAAAGCAGGAAGGCCCTCGTGGAACGCTCCGATCTGGTCGAAGAGCTCTCTCCGGAAAAGAAAGGAAATCGGCGGAAACTGATTGGAGGTTTCGAGATCTTCCGGGCCAATCAGATCGAGTGCAGGCATCGGATCGTCTTCCCGCACCGTCACATAGCCCGAACCGTCCCAGGTCTCATGCAGGATCCGGCTTTTGCAGACGGCTGCATTTGCCCCGGTCTCATGCAGGAGTTCGGTCATTCGGGTCAGAAAGTCCGGAGACCAGCTGTCGTCATCGTCGTGGATGACGACGAAAGCGCTGTCCTTGCGCGCAATGGCAAGGTTCGAGGCCGCTTCCATCCCGCACTGCCGGGTATTGTGGTTGATTTCGATGCGATCGCGAAAGAGGTGGCGGTAGGGCGCGACTTCGGCCTCGACGAGATGCGGCGGGCCACCATCGTTCACCAATTGCAGGGCCCAATTCGTGTAGGTCTGTGACAGGACGCTGCGCAAGGCTCGGGCGAGCAGGTGGTGGCGCCACCTCGTCCGCATCACGACCAGCACAAGACCCCGGTCGGTCGGTGGCGGTTTCCCCGGTCCCGCAGGCTGCTCCTGCTGGCCTTCGTTTCGATGGTGCCAGAGCGCCGGATCGACGAGTGCTGCAGCATCCACTGCACGGTGCTGTCCTTCCGCCAGGCCACAGAAATCGCCGATCCGGCCGAAGGTCAGCACCGGATCACGCATCAGATCGGCATGCCGAACCGTAAGCATCGGCAAATCACCGGCGTCACGTTCGATCGCGCGCTGATGTTCCTCCCAGATTGCTTCAGCCAGCGGTCCGGGCATCTGGTTGCGACTGGCCAATGACTGCATAACGTCACCGCGGCCGCGCAGCAGTCTGACAATGCGCAGCGGCGTCTGTCCGGCTGCGGCGACGGCCTTCCAAAGCGGGATCAGCAGGCTGGACCGCGGATCCTTGACGACCCAATGGCCCTTTGCGGCGATTTCGGCGATGGCGATCTTGCTGAATCTGTCGATGCAGCTTTGCGTTTCGGGCCACAAGATCCAATCGGGGGGCAGTGGTCCCGCCGTCCTGTGCCAGGTACGTCCGAACTGAGCCAAGAGCCGTTCCTGGGATTGCCAAACCTCTGCATGTTCCCAATGACCGTGCGGGTTGCCTGTCTCGGGCTTGCGGTCGACGTTCTCGCCAAGGTTTGCGCCCATCATATGGAGCCCCCTCGCCACCAGCGAGGTGCCAGATCGGTGCATTCCCACAACGAGTATGATCATTCCGGCGGTAAACTCGACTTCCCAGGCCGCACAACAAGAAAGACAAAACCTGTCCGGTTCAAGCCTTGTCGCAGCGCAATTGCTTGATGAGCCTCATCCTCGCCGCCTTCTGGTGTCGCGCCGGGTTTTCTTTGTGGCCGCACGGCAGAGCACGGCTGCTGATCCTGATCGACCCCGAGATGCAGTGACCGGCGCAGCCTGCAGGCACGATGGGCGTGCCAGCGGTCTTCTGCTCAACGGCCATCCGCAGTGCCATTCGGATAAGGTCTTGTTCCAGTCGCTGCAGTGTCGGGCGAGAAGCCGCAGCTCGGGGATGTGGCGAAGGCGATGGGTGGGGAGTGGGAGGATGTGGGGCCGGGGGTGGTGGAGGCGGTTCGGGTGAGGGTGCAGGAGGCCGCGCAGAAGGCGGTGGCGGAGGGGGAGGAGCGGGTGTTTGGCGGGCCGTTGGTGAGGTGAGGGCTTCTCTGAAACGTGCTGTTTCCAGCACAGACTTCAGGCGATATGATGGAAGCATGAGATCAATCAATATGGGAAACGAACCTTGAGAAAGTCGGAAGTTCGTGGAGCGTTCCCTTCACTCTTAGAGGCATGGATAGTTGAGACCAACCAAGATCGAGACCAACTTGGCGACTTAAGGTTCGGCACATTCTATGCTTGGCTTCGTGATCGCTATCCACACTACACACGATTTCGGTCAACTATGGGTGCCGATGAAGACCTAGAACTTTGGTTTGATGAAGAGACTGGCCAGCTTTGGAGGAGATGAAACCGATGACGTTGTTGCTTTACTTTTTCTTGGGCTTCTGATCGGTTGGCAGTCTCTCAAAAAGTGCTACCTGGACGTCGCCTGTAGCATCCGTTTGCATCAGTACGGCAAACACAATTTCCTCATCAATCTTCACCCAGTGACTGCTTAGTAGCTTAGTCAGTTTTGACAGCCAGTCACCTATTTCCTTGAACAATCGATCATGGTCGTTCAAGAGAGTTCTATCTCTTGATGCGTGCAAGTATTTCCCGCACACACGGTCATAGAGTACGCCAAATTCTTCCTTGGTAAGGGCTCCATCTACCTCAACCATAACCCATGCGTCCTCGACTTTTTCATTGCTTCGTGACAAAGCCTTCGGAAAGAATTCAGGGTTCACTCGACCTAGAAACTTCATGATCGTCGTAGCGTTCCATGCGTTCTGAACCAATTTATTCTGCAGCTCGATTCCTCTGTGATAATGAGCAGTAATCGATGCAAGCATTACTAACTCAAAGCACTTTCTAAGCTGCAAAAGGCAGAGTTCGATATCACTCTCGCGATAGCCTGTTAAAGATGAAGCGTTCGCGTGTTTTTCGAGTGCGCGAGAAATGACGTTCACGCGTTCCTTGATTTCCTGCATGAAGCTGGAATAGACCTCCAGTGCTCTCTCAGGTGACTTCGTCATATTGAAACATCCTTTCGCCAATAACGTGTGAACTGGTTCTAGGGAGTCACTTTTCGCATTCATGGTTTAGGTCACAGCTGCGCGCCTTGATATACTGGAGCAGACCGGGCCGCCACTCTTCTAATAGGAAGGCAGATGGAAGCGTGTCGGCAGTTGGGCGCTCTAGGGCACCAGACCATGATTTCGGCTAGGCACCCAATATTCGACAGTGCCCCTTGGCCCGGAATCAAGGCGCTTGCGCCGCCGGGCCGCGCCCTCCCCACTGCCCGGCCACGGGCCGGGCGTTCTTCGCGGAAACCCTCCACTGGAGGGTTTCTGATCGCTCATCACCCCCCCGGGAGGGCGCTCTTGACGCGTCTCGGGCAGAACTGCAGTGGGAGGGGTGGCACCATAAAGTGCCTCGATCGACCGTGGCTGCGCCCGCCCGAGGGAGGGCGCGGCCCTCGTGTTCGGCAGGGGGAGTCGGGCTGAAGCCCGACCTACGGGGCGCGTTACAGGATCTTCTGACCGGTCTTGGCCCAGTCCTTCATGAACTGCTCGAGGCCTTTGTCGGTCAGCACATGGCTCGCAAGGGCCTTGATCACGTTCGGGGGGGCGGTCACGACATCGGCGCCGATCATCGCGCAGTCCTTGACGTGGTTGGCGCTGCGGATCGAGGCGGCGAGGATCTGGGTCTGGAAGTCGTAATTGTCATAGATCGTGCGGATGTCGCCGATGAGGTCGAGGCCGTCGAGGTTGATGTCATCAAGCCGCCCGATGAAGGGGGAGATGAAGGTCGCCCCCGCCTTGGCGGCAATCAGCGCCTGGTTGGCCGAGAAGCAGAGGGTGACGTTGACCATGAAGCCCTCGCCCGTCAGGACCTTGCAGGTCTTGAGGCCGTCCCAGGTCAGCGGCACTTTCACCGCGATGTTCGGGGCGATGGCGGCCAGCTTGCGGCCCTCGGCGATCATCTCGTCGGCGGTGAGGGCGACGACTTCGGCCGAGACGGGGCCTTTGACGAAGGAGCAGATTTCCTTGGTGACCTCGATGATATCGCGGCCGGATTTCAGGATGAGCGAGGGGTTGGTCGTGACCCCGTCCACCATGCCGAGGTCATGAAGCTCGCGGATGGCATCCACATCGGCGGTGTCGACAAAGAATTTCATGGGCCTGGTCCTTCGCGGCGGGTTGTAAGGGGTCGGGCTGGGGTTTACCCCAAACGGGCGTGAAGGGAAAGGCGGGAAGGTGGCGGAGCGGGTCTATCAGGCGGGGGATCTGGTGGGGGTTCTCACGACCGAGCCTTTGGGGCGGGTCCTCGACTATCGCGCGCCGGAGGGGGGGTGCGGCGACGGGGATTTCGTCGAGGTGCCGCTGGGGCCGCGGCGGGTCATGGGCGTGGTCTGGGGGCCGGGGGCGGGGAAGTTCGATCCGGCGAAGATCCGTCCGGTGGGGCGGGTGCTGGAGGCGCGGCCGATGCGGTTGGAGCTGCGGGCGTTCCTGGCGCGGGCGGCGGAATATACGCTGACGCCGCTGCCGGCGATGCTGCGGTTGGCGACGAGGGCTCCTGGCCTGGGAGAGCCGGCATCGGTGCGGCGGGTGTACCGGTTGGCGGGGGCTGTTCCGAACCAGCTGACGGATGCGCGGCATCGGGTGGTGGAGGCCCTGCGGGAGTTCGGGGGAGCTCCGGTCACATTGGGCGAGCTCGTCGAGGCGGCGGGCTGCGGGGCTTCGGTGGTGAAGGGGCTGGTGAAGCTGGGGGTGGTGGCGGAGGAGGATGCGCCACGGGATACGCCATACCCGCGGCTGAAGGCCGATCTGAGGGTGCGGCTGGAGGGCGATCAGGTCGCGGCGGGGGATGCGCTCGTGGCGATGGTCGCGCAAGGGGGCTATGCGGCGACGCTGCTCAAAGGTGTGACGGGGTCGGGGAAGACCGAGGTTTACTTGGAGGCGGTGGCGGAATGTCTGCGGGCGGGTCGGCAGGCCTTGGTGCTGTTGCCGGAGATTGCCCTGACGGCGGAGTTCCTGACGCGGGTCGAGGCGCGGTTTGGGGCAAAGCCGGCGGAGTGGCATTCGGGTGTCACGATGACCGAGCGGCGGCGGCTGTGGCGCATGGTGTCGGAGGGTGAGGCAGGGCTGGTCGTGGGCGCGCGGTCGGCGCTGTTCCTGCCGTTCCAGGACCTTGGCCTTATCGTCGTCGATGAGGAGCACGACAGCTCCTACAAGCAGGGCGACGGCGTCCTTTATCACGCCCGCGACATGGCGGTGCTGCGGGCGGCGATTGCGGGGTGCCCGGTGGTGCTGGCCTCGGCCACGCCGTCGCTGGAGTCATGGGCGAATGTGGAGGCCGGGAAGTATCAGCGGCTGGAGCTTGGCTCTCGCTTCGGGGCGGCCGAATTGCCGGAGATGGGGGCGATCGACATGCGGGCCGAGCGGTTGCCGGGGGACCGATGGATCTCCCAGCGGCTGGCGGCGAAGGTCGAAGCAGTCGTCGGGAAGGGCGAGCAGGCGCTGTTGTTCCTGAACCGGAGGGGGTTTGCTCCGGTGACCCTTTGCCGGGCCTGCGGGCATCAGGTGGGCTGCGACCAGTGCGATGCGCGGATGGTGGAGCATCGGTTCCAAAAGCGCCTCGTCTGCCACCAGTGCGGGGCAACGAAGCCGGTGCCTGCGGCCTGTCCGTCCTGTGGGGTGGAGGGCCGGATGGCTGCCGTCGGGCCGGGGGTCGAACGGCTGGCCGAGGAGGTGGCGGCGCGGTTCCCTGAGGTGCGGGTGGCGGTGCTGTCGTCGGACCTGTTCGGGTCAGCCCGCGCCTTGAAGGAGAAGATCGCCGAGATATCGGCGGGCGGGGCGGATATCATCATCGGGACGCAGATCGTCGCCAAGGGGCACAACTTTCCCCTCTTGACGCTGGTCGGCGTGATCGACGCGGACCTTGGACTGCAGGGGTCGGACCTGCGGGCAGCGGAGAAGACCTTTCAGCTGATGCGGCAGGTGGCGGGCCGGGCGGGGCGGACCTCGGAGCGGAAGGGTGAGGCCTGGCTGCAGACCCACCAGCCCGACCATCCGGTCATCCGGGCCATTCTGGGGGGTGACGAAGAGGCCTTCTGGGCCGCCGAAGCGGCAGAGCGGCGCGCCTCGGGCGTGCCGCCTTACGGGCGGATGGCGGGGATCATCCTGTCCTCGACGGACGTGGCGCAAGTGTTTGATTTTGGCGGGGAGTTGGCCCGGCGGATCGAGCCTTTGCGGCGGATCGGAGCGGAGGTCTGGGGGCCTGCTCCGGCCCCCATCGCCCGGGTCCGGGGGCGGCACCGGGTGCGGCTTTTGGTGAAGGCGGAGAAGGGGGCTCCGTTGCAGGCCGCGCTGGCGGAGTGGCTTGCGCAGTTCAAGCTGCCGAGGGATTTACGGCTGGCGGTGGATATTGATCCGCAGAGTTTTTTGTGAGTTCCGTTGGTCTGAACGCTTCTTGACTCATTTGTAACAATCGATGCATCGTTGAAGTTACCTTATTATCTTGAACGCTTCTTGAAAGCAGGGCTTCACATGCAAACTTCAATGCATTTACTTCTGATATTGGCAGTGGCGGGGTGTGTAGAGACGACAACCTCAAGGCTTTCGCAAAACGCAATAAGGATTGACGCAAGTGCAGCGCCCGCCTGCGGAAAAGCTGGAGCGGTGAAGCTTGTGAACAAGATGGCGGCAGTTGAGACTATCCGACTTGGATACGACAGATACATCATCGCAGATAGTTCGTTCCAAGATAACGTCGGTGTTGTTGGGTATAACACGCAAACAGTCGGAACGTACGGCTATGGTGGTTTCAATGCGAACACCTATACAACACCGATCATAGGCGGTTCGCGCGATGCCGCGGTTATCGTTTACATGTTCAAGTCGAACGATCCGCAAGGGCGCCAAGCCATTGATGCTAGGCAATCACTTGGCGTAGATTGGCAAGAAATTGTCACAGAGGGTGCGCCAGCAACGTGCTAGGCTCATAGCTTTCTGAGACGTGCCCATGGTGCGCTGTAGCGCACCCTACGATGTTTGGGCCGCGCGCGAATATCCCACCATGCCGCAACACAGGGCTGCGCCCGACCTCGGGTGGGCGCAGCAACGCTGGTTCTAGGCGCTTTATCTCTCAGCCCCTCCCACCGAAGTTCTGCGGGCTGCCGTTGCAAACGCGCCCTCCCGGGGGGAGGTCGGGCGCTGCCCGGCGGCGCATTCGCGCCTTGATTCCGGGCGAAGGAAGGGACGAGGCAGGGTTGGTCAGGCTTTCCACAACCGCACTGGCGATTTCGGGGCGCGTTTCAGTACCCCTTTCGCCTCCAGATCAAGCTGGACGCACTTGACCCACCAGCCTGCGGTCTCGCCTCCGGGGAAGAGGGTTTCGGAGAGGTGGGGTTTCACTTGCTGGATGAGGTCGGCGACCAACATTCCGGGGGGCTCGCTGGGCAGGACCTTTTCCACGGCCGCGCGCATCTCGGCATATTTGGCGGCGTCGGCGCGGTAGGTCTTGCCGGGCTGGCCGACGTTCTGGACTTCGATCGTCTTGGACATGGGTTTCGCCTCTGCTTTGCTTGGGCCATGATGCGGCCAAGCTTGTGTCTGGTACAAGCTTTCGCTTTCGGTCCCCGCGGGGCGGGTGTATCGCAGCGCCATGTCCCGGCCACTGGTTCCGCTTTCCGCCGCTGCCCAGCTGCCCTCCTGGCGGCGGCCGGAGGCGCTCCTTTACCTCATGGCGGCGGCGATGCCGCTGAGTTTCGCGACCTGGTCGGCGCTTCTGAACAACTTCGTCATCGAGGTGGCGAGTTTCACGGGCAAGGAGATCGGCTGGCTGCATACGGTGCGGGAGATCCCGGGGTTCCTAGCGGTGGGCGTGATCCTGATCCTTTGGGTCGTGCGCGAGCAGGTGCTGGCGCTGGTGGCGCTGGCGCTTCTGGGTGCGGCGACGGCGGTGACGGGGTGGTTCACCAGTTTCTCGGGCCTTCTGGTGATGACGCTGCTGTCCTCGATCGGGTTTCACTATTTCGAGACGGTGAACCAGTCGCTGCAGCTGCAATGGATCGACATGGCGCGGGCGCCAGTGGTGCTGGGGCGGATCGTGGCCGTGGGGGCGGGGGCGTCGCTGGCGGCCTATGGTGCGATTGTCGCGCTCTGGGACGCGCTGGAGCTGGACTATAACACTGTCTATCTGGCGTCCGGCGGGCTGACGCTGCTGATCGTGCTTTTCGCGGCATTTGCCTATCCGCAGTTCCAGAGCCCGCATCTGCAGCACCGGCATATGGTGCTTCGCCGACGCTACTGGCTTTACTATGCGCTTCAGTTCATGGCCGGCGCGCGGCGGCAGATCTTCGTGGTCTTCGCAGGCTTCATGATGGTCGAGCGCTTCGGGATGAAGGTCAGCGAGATGACCATGCTCCTTTTGTTCAACTACCTGGTCAACATGGTGGTGGCCCCTGCGATGGGCCGGGCGCTTGGGCGTTATGGCGAGCGCAATGTGATGGGGTTCGAGTATATCGGGCTGACGCTGGTGTTTCTGGCCTATGGCGGGCTTTACTGGTTCGGCTGGGGGATCGTGATTGCCGGAGGGCTTTATGTCCTGGACCAGCTGTTCTTTGCGCTGTCCTTCAGCCTGAAGACCTATTTCCAGAAGATCGCCGACCCGCGCGACATTGCGCCGACGGCGGCGGTGGCCTTCACCATCAACCATATCGCTGCGGTCTTCCTGCCGGCGTCGCTGGGATACCTGTGGGCGCGCTCGCCGGACTATGTCTTCCTGCTGGGGGCCGGGATGGCGCTCTTTGCCTTTGGCCTGATCTGCCTGATCCCGCGGCACCCCGAGCCGGGGCAAGAGACGGTGTTCTCGCGCCGGGTGGTGCAACCGGCGGAGTAAAGCCGGGGTGATGCGGCTGTAACCAGCGTTGGGTTTCCGGCGCGGCGAGCTATATAGAGCCGTTGAAACGGAGGTCCCCAGATGTTCTTTACCCGCAAGTCGATGGAAATGGTCCGCCCCGAGGATGCCCTGCCGGGCCGCAGTGAGCCCTTGCCGACAGCGGAGGTGCATTTCCTGTCGGGCCTGCCCCTGAAGTCGCCGGTGCCCGCGGGCATGGAAGAGGCGATGTTCGGGATGGGCTGCTTCTGGGGGGTAGAGCGCAAGTTCTGGCAGATGCCGGGGGTCTGGCTGACCATGGTCGGCTATGCGGCGGGCTATACGCCGAACCCGACCTACAAGGAGACCTGCACGCAGCTGACTGGGCACAATGAGGTCGTGCGTGTGATCTATGACCCGAAGGTCGTGTCCTATGAAGCGCTCTTGAAGCTGTTCTGGGAGAACCACGACCCGACGCAGGGGATGCGCCAGGGCAATGACGTGGGCTCGACCTATCGGTCGGGGATCTACACCTATACGGCGGCGCAGTCGGAGGCGGCCAGGGCCTCGATGGCGGTCTATGCAGAGGCGCTGCGGGCGGCGGGGCGGGGGGCAATCACGACGGAAATCCTGCCCGCGCCGGTCTTCTATTTTGCCGAGGACTACCACCAGCAGTATCTGGCGAAAAATCCGGGCGGCTATTGCGGGATCGGGGGGACAGGGGTGACCTGTCCGATCGGGACCGGCGTCTCGGCTTGACCCGGGGCGCGGGGTAGGGTCTATCCGGCCCTGAACGCCCGGAGAGAGCCCCATGCCAACCTATTCCGCCCTGACCACCCTGCCTGGTGAAGAGGCCGCCCAAGCACTGGCCGCCGCGATGGAGCGGATGGACCCTGAGCCGACCGGTGTCGGTGTCTTCGAGATCGAGGACGGTTCCGGCCTTTGGGAAGTGGGTGGCTATTTCCTTGAGCCGCCGGATCAGGTGATCCTGGAAGTGCTGGCAGCGGCCTTCGGGGCCAAGGCCTTTGCCCTGTCGGAACTGCCGGAGATCGACTGGGTCGCCAAGGTGCGGCGCGAGTTGTCCCCGGTCGAGGCAGGCAGGTTCTTCGTCTATGGCAGCCACGATGCCGACAAGGTTCCGCAGGACGCGGGGCGCGTGCCGTTGCAGATCGAGGCGACCGTGGCTTTCGGGACCGGGCATCATGGCACGACGCTTGGCTGTCTCTTGGCCTTCGACAAGCTCTTGACGGACGGCTGGCGTCCGGGGCGCGTGGCCGATATCGGCTGCGGCACGGCGGTCCTTGCGATGGCCGCCGCCGCCACCCTGCCCGATGCGCTGGTCATCGCAAGCGACATCGACCAGGTCGCCGTGGATGTGGCCGAAGCCAATGTGGCGATCAATGGTCTTGCCGGCCGGATCGAATGCCTGGAAGCGGCGGGGCTGGATCATGCCCGAATCCGGGCGGCGGCACCCTATGACCTGATCTTCGCCAACATTCTGAAGGGGCCGTTGATCGAGCTTGCGCCAGCGATCGCGACTCACCTTGCAACCGGGGGGAGAGCTATCCTGTCCGGTTTACTCGCTGTGCAAGCAGATTCGGTGACGGCCGCTTACGTGGCGTCAGGGCTTTGTTTGCAAAGTCGCGACGATATCGGGGAATGGTCGACACTAGTTCTACAAAGGTCTTGATTTCGTGGACAATCATTGACCGCAGGCCCGGGTGTTGGCAGGTTGGAAAACGTGCCGCAATTTCGCCATAAGAGTGCGGCAAAAATAAATTATCAGAGCTGCTACTCTGGGTGGAGATTATGTGGGTTGATCCAAACTTGAACGACTTCTACAGCCGCGTCTCGCGCATCGAGAAGTCTCATGCCAAGGGATATGGTTTCGAAGCTGCGGGCACATTGGGCCGCAAGTCCGCGACACGCAGCGGACGACGGTTGCTCAAGGTGGCCAAGCCCCTGGTGCTTGCCCTTGCGATGGGCCTCTGCCTCAAGGGCATCATACACTACTATGTCGGTGCGCAGACCTATGAAGTCCGGGTCAGCGCTCTGGCCGCCGGGCAGGGTTTTGACCCCGTAGGTGCCTGGCTCATGCATGCAGACCCGGCGACGCTTTGGATCTCCGGCCAGCTGCAGTCCCTGCTTCCGCGTTGACAAGAGATCATTGAATGACGAAGGGCCGCACCCTCAGGTGCGGCCCTATTCTGCGTTTCGGCTTGACCGGGGCCCCGAGGTCTTGGTCCTGGGGGCGCCGACCGATCAGCGACCGATGAATTCGATGTCACCGCGGCACAGGCCGATATCATCAAGCTCACGATCGGACAGCTTGTTCAGGGCCTTGCGGGTAACGCGTGCATCGTTCCACGACGAGAAGGCCAGAGCGGCTTTCGACATCGCGTTGATGGCACGGTAGGTGGTGATGGCGCCAAAGGGCGCCGGGCGGGTCGTCTCGACAGCGGCCATGGCTTTCATCCTTGCTCTCTTACAGTACAGATCGGAGGCCTATTCCTCCATGCGCTGGGAGATAGTCTTGCTGCAGGTGCAAAGCAAGCGACGCCAAAGCAAGGCCGCCATGCAGCCATTGCATGACGTGTGGCAAAATTTAGGCAGCTTTTTCAGTCGTTTCTGAGGCAAGCCTGTCGCTGTGTCGGTTTTCTGACCCAGGCCGTCGGATTCTGCAAGCGCAAAATGACGATGCCGCGAGCGCGGTGGGCGCGGAAAGAGATTGGCGGATGTTCGCTTTTCGTGCTAATCCCTGTGCAAGAGCAAGAGCAAGAGCAAGAGCAAGAACAGGGGCAGGAATGCGTGTCATCGGGATTGATCCGGGCTTGCGGAACCTGGGCTGGGGGGTGATCGACGTCGCGGGGTCCCGCCTGACCCATGTCGCGAACGGCATTTGCCATTCGGACGGAGAGGACGGCGATCTTGCCCAGCGGCTCTTGTCCCTGCATGGCCAGTTGACCGAGGTCTTCCGGGCATGGACCCCCGAGGCGGCGGCGGTCGAACATACGTTCGTCAACAAGGATGCGGTGGCGACGCTGAAGCTTGGCCAGGCGCGGGGGATCGCGCTGCTGGTGCCCGCTCAGTTCGGGTTGGCGGTCGGGGAATATGCGCCGAATGCGGTGAAGAAGACGGTGGTGGGCGTGGGCCATGCCGCCAAGGTTCAGGTCGATCACATGGTGAAGCTGCATCTGCCGGGGGTGAAGATCGTGGGGGCCGATGCGGCGGACGCTTTGGCCGTGGCAATCTGTCATGCGCATCATCTGCAGTCGTCGGGCCGGTTGGCGGCAGCGCTGAGGGCGGCGGAATGATCGGCCGCATTTCCGGGCGGCTGGACTGGCGCGGATCGGACCACGTGCTGATCGACGTGCGCGGGGTCGGCTATATCGTCCATGTCAGCGAGCGGACCCTGGCCGGTCTGCCGGGTCTGGGCGAGGCGGTGTCCCTGTATACCGACCTTCTGGTGCGCGAGGACCTGCTGCAGCTTTTCGGTTTCCCGACCATGCTGGAGAAGGAGTGGCACAAGCTGCTGATGACGGTGCAGGGGGTCGGGGCCAAGGCCTCGATGGCGATCCTGGGGACTTTGGGGGCGGAAGGCGTCGGTCGGGCGATCACCTTGGGCGATGCGCGGGCGGTGCAGGCAGCTCCGGGGGTGGGGCCGAAACTGGCGCAGCGGATCATCCTGGAGCTGAAAGCCAAGGCGCCGGGCGTGATGGCTGCCGGGGTTGGGCTGTCGGTGAAGGCCGAGGCGGAGGATCTGGTGGTCGAGGCTGCTCCGGCCCCGCGCAAGGCCGCGAAGGTGGACGAGGGGGCCGCGAGGCGAGCGGGGGCTACGGCAGATGCGCTCTCGGCGCTTCTGAACCTGGGCTATGGCCAGTCTGATGCAGCCCAGGCGGTGGCGACGGTCGCAGGGGATCAACCCGAGGCGGATACGGCGGGCCTGATCCGGGCGGCGCTGAAATTGTTGGCGCCGAAATCGTGATGCGCTCTGGCTCCATTCATGGAATGCGTTTTTCCATTGAAGCGGATGGGGAGGCGGAAAGGCTGGTCGTCCCCGCCGATCAAAGCGATATCGCCACCATGTTCCTGTCACTTTGGTTTTTCGGTTGGACGCTTGCAGGGTTCTCCGCGATTTCCCGGCTTGCTCAAGTCAATGTTCTGTCCGATCTGGTCTGGCCCATTGGCTGGGCGGTGGCCTGGTGTGCAATAGCCCTGCTCCTGGCCTGGATGCTTACGGGGCGCGAAATTCTGAGGTTTATTGGCGACGATCTCGAAGTGACCCGCGAGATCTTGGGCCGCGCGCGCCGACGGCTTTACGCGGGTGGCGAGGTGGAGAGAATTTCGGTACGGGTCCCGTTCAGATTTCCCGGCAGCGCATTTTTCCCTTCCCCGATCGACCTTCGCGGCAACAGCGGATCGGTCCACTTTATCTACCGTGGCCGGAGTGAATGCCTTGCTTATGGTATGAACAAGCATGAGGCAAACGCCATTGCCGACTGGCTGCGCAATCGGTTGCCACACGCGCAATAATGGAGACTATGGCACCCGACATGACCTCTGACCCCACCTTGCGCCCCGAGAAGCTGCCCGAGGATCTGGACCGGGCGCTGCGTCCCCAGATGCTGACCGAGTTCATCGGGCAGGCGGAGGCGCGGGCCAATCTGGCGGTGTTTATTGAGAGCGCCCGTATGCGGGGCGAGGCGATGGATCATACGCTGTTCCATGGGCCTCCCGGTCTGGGCAAGACCACGCTGGCGCAGATCATGGCGCGGGAGTTGGGGGTGGGTTTCCGGATGACCTCGGGTCCCGTGCTGGCCAAGCCCGGCGATCTGGCGGCGATCCTGACGAACCTCGAACCCCGCGATGTTCTCTTTATCGACGAAATCCACCGCCTGTCCCCGGTGGTCGAAGAGGTGCTCTACCCGGCCCTCGAAGACTTCGCGCTGGACCTGGTGATCGGCGAGGGGCCCGCGGCGCGGACAGTGCGGATTGATTTGCAACCCTTCACGCTGGTCGGGGCGACGACGCGGCTGGGGCTTCTAACCACGCCATTGCGCGACCGGTTCGGGATTCCGACGCGGCTGGAGTTCTATTCGGAGGCGGAGCTTTACGAGATCGTCGCCCGAGGCGCGCGGCTGATGGGTCTGGAGGCGGACCCGGAGGGGTGCCGGGAGATCGCACGTCGGGCACGGGGCACACCACGGATCGCGGGGCGGCTGCTCAGGCGGGTGGCGGATTTTGCGCTGGTCGAGGCGGGGGGCAAGATCAGCCGGGCGCTGGCGGACCGGGCGCTGACCCGGTTGCAGGTGGACAATCTGGGCCTGGATGGGGCCGACCGGCGGTATCTGACCCTTCTGGCCGAGAATTATGGCGGCGGGCCAGTCGGGGTGGAGACCATTGCGGCGGCGCTGTCGGAGCCACGCGACGCCATTGAAGAGGTGATCGAGCCATATCTTCTGCAGCAGGGCCTGATCCTGCGCACCCCCCGGGGCCGGATGCTGGGGGCCAAGGCCTGGCGGCATCTGGGGCTGGAAGCACCCAAGGTGCCGGGGCAGGCGGACCTGTTCGGCGGCAAATAGGCGGAGCGCTGTCGCGCAAGTCTTTCCCCTCGTCGTCGGGCCTTCGCCCTCCTCCTCAGTCGATGGGGGTTTCACCCCCAAACCCCCGAGGATATTTGGGCAAAGATGAAAGGTTTTGCTGGAGGGATCATGGGACCGGGCGAGATAGAGGCTTTGTTCACGCGGGGCGATGGGGCCTATCTGTTCGCGCGCTGGGGGCGGCCGATCGTGCCTGTGGTCTTCGGCGTGAACGATGCAAGCCTTGCGGTCTTCAAGGGGGCATTCGAAGCGGTGGTCGCCTTGGCTGGCCACAGGATGGCCGAGACCGATCCGGAACTGGGCGCGAACCTGATGGTCTTCTGCTTCCGGGACTGGCAGGAGCTTCTGGCGGTGCCCGACCTTGGCCGACTGGTGCCGGAGCTGGAGGGGCTGGTTGCGCGTCTCGCGGCTGCGGGCGCGAACCAGTACCGCATCTTCCGTTTTGAAGCTGGGGGCGCGATCAGGGCTGCCTTTGTCTTCTTGCGGATGGACGAAGCACTTGCTGCCATGCCGGCCGAGACCCTGGCGCTGGCGCAGGCGGTGCAGACGGTTGTGCTCTGGTCGGATCGGGCCTTCGACGGCACCTCGCCCCTGGCGCGGATCGGCGAAAGGGTCATCCTGCGGCCGGATATCGGCGCTGTCATCCGGGCGGGCTATGATCGGGTGATGCCGGAGGTTGCGCGGGATGCGAGCCATGCGCTGCGCCTTGCCGCACGGATTGCGGTGGCCGGACAGGCCTCATAGGCTGGTGTGAAGCCAGGAGCCCGTCATGCCGCATCGCTTCCAGACCCGTGTCTATTACGAGGACACCGATCTTGCCGGGATCGTCTATTACGCGAATTATCTGAAATTCATCGAGCGCGCCCGCAGCGAATGGGTGGCTTCGCTGGGCGTAGACCAGATGGCGCTGAAGGCGGCGGAGGGGATCGTCTTTGCCGTGCGGCGGGTGGAGGCGGATTTCCTGCGGCCAGCGAAGTTCGGCGATGATCTGGTGGTGGAGACCACGCTGCAGACTGCAGGCGGCGCGCGGCTGGTTCTGGAGCAAGTGGTGCAGCGGGGCGGGGAGCGGCTGTTCGTCGCCATCGTGACGCTTGTCTGCCTGACCGAGGATGGCCACGCAGCGCGCTTGCCGGCGGGATTGCGGGCGCGGCTGGCGGGGCCGCTGCACTGAGGCAGGACGAGGCCGCCCAAGATGACATCTTCCGTCATCGGGCGGCGAACCGCCCTTTCGCGCAGAGTTGTGTTGGCATTCCCCAGTCAATCTTGATAGAATCGCCAGCAACGGAGCCCGAACGCGGCCCGATCAACAAGAGCAGGCGTATGGAAACGGACACCCTTGCGATGGCGCAGGAGATTGATTTCTCCATGTTCGCCCTTTTTGCACGCGCAACCCTGACAGTTAAGATCGTCATGATCATGCTGTTCGTGATGTCGTTCTGGAGTTGGGCGATCATCGTCCAGAAACACATCATGCTGCGCAAGGCGCGCGGCGAGGCGAGCATCTTCGACCGGGCCTTCTGGTCGGGCGAGCCGCTGGACGAGCTTTACGAGAAGATCGGGCCGGACCCGCAGGGCCAGTCGGAAAAGATCTTCGCGGCCGGGATGCTGGAGTGGCGGCGCAGTCACAAGCAGGACGGCGGGCTGATCGCGGGCGCGCAAAGCCGGATCGACCGGGCGATGAATGTGGCCATCGCGCGGGAGAGCGAGGTTCTGAACAGGGGCCTGAGTTTTCTGGCCACCACGGGGTCTACCGCAACCTTCATCGGGCTTTTCGGCACGGTCTGGGGGATCAAGCATTCCTTCGAGCAGATCGCGATCAGCCAGAACACCAGCCTTGCCGTGGTGGCCCCCGGCATTGCCGAGGCCCTGCTTGCAACGGGCGTGGGCCTTGTCGCGGCAATCCCGGCGGCGGTCTTCTACAACAAGCTGTCCGCCGACATCGACCGGGTTCTGGGCGGCTACGAAGCTTTTGCCGACGAATTCGCGACCATCCTGTCGCGCCAGCTGGATTCCTGAGCCATGGGCGCGGGTGTGGTGAAATCGGGCGGCGGCGGTAGACGTGGCCGTCGCGGCGGTCGCTCGGCGGCGATGCATGAGATCAACATCACGCCGATGGTCGACGTGATGCTGGTGCTGCTGATCATCTTCATGGTGGCCGCACCGATGTTGACCGTAGGCGTGCCGGTCAAGCTGCCCGAGACAGCAGCGGCCGCCTTGCCGACTGAACAGGAAGAGCCCCTGACCGTCACCATCACGGCGGACGGGCGGCTGGCGATCCAGACGACGGAAGTGGCCGATGCCGAGATGATCCCGAAACTGACGGCGATCGCGGCGGAGCGGACCTCGAAGAAGATTTTCCTGCGGGCGGATGGCGCCATTCCCTATGAACGGGTTGCCCAGGTCATGGGGGCGCTGAATGCGGGCGGGTTCAACGAGATCGGGCTTGTGACCGATGCCGAGGGACCAAGCTTTGGCGCTGGGGAAGCGTCTCAGGCTGAAACGGACGGTTGAGGCGGATGCAGACGCGGTTCCAGACCGGGACAGTCGTATCGGCGATCGGGCATGCAGGGTTGGTCCTGTGGGTGCTGGTCGGCGACTGGCTGTTTGCACAGGAGCCGCCCGAGGACATCATAGTCACCTCGGTCTCGATGATCAGTTCAGAGGAGTTCGACGCGCTGCAGGCAGCGGCGACGGCCGTTCCGGCTGAAGAGCCCGCCCCGCAGCGACCCGAGCCGCGGCCCGAACCTGAACCTGTTGCCGAGCCAGAACCTGCTCCGGAACCGGAACCCTTGCCTGAACCGGAGCCAGAGCCCTTGCCGGAACCTGAGCCGGAACCCGAGCCGGTGCCTGAACCCGAGCCAGTCCCGGAGCCGCCTCCAAGCGAGGCTCCTCAGGCCGAGGAAGAGCAGGCGATCCAGTCGGACTCGACCGAAATCCAGCCCGCGCCCGAGGCCGAGGAAATCATCGCCCCCGATCCGGTGCAGCCGGAGACGGAGGCCGAGACCTCGGACACGCCGGAGCCTGCGGTGAGCGAGGACCCTGCTGCGGAAGAGGTGATCGAGCAGGAGCCGACGGAAGAAACCGTGGCCGAGGATACCGGGGACGTGACCCAGACCGAGGCCAACGAAGAGCAGGATGCCGAGACCGGAATGACGACCTCGGTCCGCCCGAAGTCGCGGCCGGAACGGGCGGCGCCGGAGCCGGAGCCGGAGCCCGAAGCCGAGCCGGAAGTCGCAGCGGCTGAGCCGACAGAGGAACCCCCAGCCGAGGAACCGGCCGAGGAGCAGCCGGTCGATGACCAGTCGACCGAAGATGCGATCGCCGCTCTTCTGGGCGAGGCGAGCGAGGAACCGGTCGAAGAAGCCAGCGAGACCGGCGGGCAAGACCTGCCGCAAGGCCCGCCGCTGACCGGCGGGGAGATGGGCGACATTTCCAGCGCGATTGCGCGGCGGTGGAACCTGGGCGCGGCCTCGACTGACGTGATGAGCACGATGGTCGTGATCCGCGTCTCGTTCGCGCAGGACGGCAAACCGGTCAGTTTCGAGCTTCTGGAAGCGGACGGGCCGACCCAGGCTGCGATCGACAACCTGTTCTCGATCGCCAAGCGGGCGGTCAACCGGACACATACGGAAGGCGGAATTCCGCTGCCTCCGGACAAATTTGACACCTGGCGCGTGCTTGATCTGGTCTTCGATGCCAATGGAATGAGGGTGCGATGAGCAGGCGCTTGTGGAAAAACTGCGAAGAATTCCCCTTCTCTCCCGCGGGGTGCGCGGGCAAGGAAAAACAAAAGAACGGAGCATGAGGCCGATGACCAGACCCATGAAAGAGACCTTCCAGACGCTTCTTGCGCTGACCCTGGCGGTTGGCACATGGGTGACGTCCCCGGCCCTGGCCCTGGACCCGCCGCGGATCGTGATCGGATCGCCGGTGATCGAGCCGATGCCCGTTGCCGTGCCGACTTTCATCGACGAGGGCGGCGCGGGGGATTATGCGCGCGAAATCAGCAATGTAGTGATCTCGGACCTGGAAGGGACGGGCTTCTTCCGCAACATCGGGGAAGAGGCGCATATCAGCCGGATCACCAGCTTTGATGGCGGCGTGGCCTTCGAGGACTGGAAGGCGATCAACGCTCAGGTGCTGGTGACGGGGGCGGTCAGCGTGGCAGGCGACCGGATCACGGTGAAGTTCCGGGCCTATGACGTCTTCAACGGCAATACGCTGGAAGGTGCGGCCCTGCAGTTTGCCGGCACGACCGACGGCTGGCGGCGGATGGCGCACAAGGTCGCGGATGTGATCTATTCCAAGATCACTGGCGAAAGCGGCTATTTCGACAGCCGGGTGGTCTTTGTCGCCGAGTCGGGTCCGAAGAACCAGCGGCTGAAGCGGCTGGCGGTGATGGATTATGATGGGGCGAATGTGGCCTATCTGACCGACAGCTCCTCGATCGTGATTGCGCCGCGCTTTTCGCCTGCCGGGGACCGCATTCTTTACACGAGCTACGAGACCGGCTTTCCCCGCATCACGCTGATGGATGTGGGCAGCCTGGACCGCCGGACGCTGGACGAACAGCCCGGCACGATGACCTTCGCGCCGCGCTTCTCGCCCGATGGCGGGACGGTGGTCTTCAGCCTGGAACGCGGCGGCAACACCGACATCTCTACGCTTTCGCTTGGGTCGGGGCAGCTTTCGCACCTGACCAATGCGCCGTCCATCGAGACTGCGCCGAGCTTCAGCCCCGACGGCAGCCAGATCGTCTTTGAAAGCGACCGCTCTGGCACGCCGCAGATCTATGTGATGCCGGCAGGCGGCGGCGAGGGCACGCGGATTTCCGGTGGCAAGGGGCGCTATGGCACCCCGGTCTGGTCGCCCCGGGGCGACTATATCGCCTTCACCAAGCAGAACGAGGGCCGCTTCCACATCGGCGTGATGCGGACGGACGGCACCGAGGAGCGGCTGTTGACGGCAAGCTTCCTGGACGAGGGCCCGACCTGGGCGCCGAACGGGCGCGTGCTGATGT
This sequence comes from Tabrizicola sp., assembly GCA_016792685.1. GTDB lineage: Bacteria > Pseudomonadota > Alphaproteobacteria > Rhodobacterales > Rhodobacteraceae > Tabrizicola. The sequence continues at coordinate 37,402 of JAEULQ010000127.1, forward strand.
TCACCCGCGAGACCAGCGGTAGCGGCGGGCAGGCAAGCCTGTGGTCGGTGGATATCACCGGGCGGAACCTGAAGCAGATCCCGACGGAAGGCCCGGCCTCGGACCCCGCCTGGTCGCCGCTTTTGCCCTGAAATGTGACGCGCCGCCGATTCCCTCGGCGGCGCAAAGCTGTTAATGTCCTGGCAATCGAGCCAACAAGAAGGATGCCAACCCCATGAGCATTGCTGCGAAGTCGCTTCTCCTGATCGCCGTCCTGGGCCTTGCGGCCTGTAACAACCCTGACCGTTACGGCGCCGGTGGCGCGGGTGCGGGCGGTGCCGGTGGTGCCGGCGGCATGGGCGGGATCGACACGACGGGTCTGGGCGATCCGAACAATCCGACCTCGATCGCCTACTTCAACCAGACGGTTGGCGACCGGGTGCTGTTCGCGGTGGACCAGTCGACGCTGTCTCCGGAAGCGCGTGGTATCCTGACCGCCCAGGCCAACTGGCTGAACCAGAACCCGGGCTATGCCGCGATCATTGAAGGCCATGCCGACGAACAGGGCACGCGGGAATACAACCTTGCGCTGGGCGCGCGCCGGGCAGCGGCGGTGCAGAACTTCCTGGTCAGCCAAGGCGTTGCGGCGAACCGGCTGCGGACCACGAGTTATGGCAAGGAGAAACCTTTGGAGGTCTGCTCTGAAGAGGTCTGCTATGCAAAGAATCGCCGCGCGGAAACAAAGCTACTTGCGGGCGCTGGGGCCTGACACAATGCGGCTTAGCATTGTCCTGCTCCTTATTCTGCTTCCGGCACTCGGCCATGCCCAGGACCGGGCGCAGACGCTGGCCGACATCCGCGCCGAGCTGTCCGCTTTGGCCGCCGAGTTCAACGCGCTGAAGGCCGAGCTGGTCTCGACCGGGGCGGCGACCAGCGGGGCGGCGGGGGCGGATGCGCTGACCCGGATGGACACGATCGAGGCGACGCTGGCGCGACTGACGGCGCGGACCGAAGAGGTCGAGCTGAAGCTGAACCGGGTTGTCAGCGACGGCACCAACCGGATCGGCGACATCGAGTACCGCCTGTGCGAAGTGACCGAGGGCTGCGACCCGGCCAACCTTGGCGCCACGGCGACCTTGGGCGAGGCCGGGGGCGGCGTCGCGGTTGAGCCGGTCGCAACGGAGACCGGTGCCGGGACCGCGACCGACACGACGGGCGGGGCAGAGCTTGCTGTAAGTGAGCAGGAGGATTTTGACCGGGCCAAGGAGGTGCTCGGTCAGAGTGACTTTCCCCGAGCTGCAGAGCTCTTTGCGACCTATGCCCAATCCTATCCTGGCGGACCGCTAGTTCCCGAGGCGCATTTCCTGCGGGGAGAGGCGCTGTCGAAACTGGGTGACACCGGCAATGCGGCGCGCGCCTATCTGGATGCCTTCTCGGCCGCTCCGGACGGGCCGATCGCGCCGGACGCGCTTTTGAAACTGGGCGAGGGCCTGGGGGCTCTGGGCCAGGTGCCCGAGGCTTGTGTGACACTGGCCGAGGTCGGCACGCGGTTCCCCGCCAGTCTGGCTGCGACGCAATCGACTGTGGCGATGCAGGGACTGGGGTGCCAGTAAGCCTTGGGGAGCGTCTGATCGGGCTAATCCGGACTGGCCTGCCCGCAGACCAGACCATCGGTGTGGCGCTTTCGGGCGGTGGGGATTCCACCGCCCTTTTGCATCTTTGCCTGGCGGTGGGCCTGCGGGTCGAGGCGGTGACTGTCGATCATGGCCTGCGGCCGGAAAGCGCGGCCGAGGCGGCGGGCGTGGCAGCGGATTGCGCGGCCCTTGGGGTCGGGCACGAGACGCGGCTTTGGCGGCACGGCCCGCTTGGCGGCAATCTGATGGATGCGGCACGGCGGGCGCGGCTGGGTCTGATCGCCGACTGGGCCCGGTCGCGGGGAATTGGCGTGGTGGCCCTGGGCCATACCCGGGATGACCAGGCCGAAACGGTGCTGATGGGTCTGGCGCGGGCTGCGGGGCTGGCGGGACTGTCGGGAATGCGGCCGGAGTGGCACGAGGCGGAGCTCCGGTTCTGTCGCCCGCTTCTGCAGGCGGGTCGCGAGGAGTTGCGCCAGTGGCTGCGGTCACGGGGCGTTCGCTGGATCGACGATCCGACGAACGAGAATGACCGTTATGCACGGGTGCGGGCGCGCAAGGCCCTTGAAACGCTTGCGCCGCTGGGCATCACCGCTGAACGGCTGGCCCAGGTGGCGGGGCATTTGGCGCAGGTCCAGTCTGCGCTTGCCGTTCAGGTATCCGAGGCGGCCAGGCAGTTCGTGACCGAGGTTTCGGGGGCCCTGCGGCTGGATGCCGGGCTCTGCGATGCGCCACAGGAAATCCGGCGACAGGTGATGAGCGCTGCCCTGGTCTGGCTGGCGGGGACGGACTATGCCCCGCGCGCTCCAGGGATCGAGCGGATGCTGGCGGCCCTGGCAACGGGGGGTGACGCGACGCTTGCCGGGTGCCGGCTGCGGCGGGGCTGGCTGGTCCGCGAACCCAGGGCGCTTGGCGGGGCGGTGCCGGTCGGCGCGCTTTGGGATCGCCGCTGGCGGGTCATCGGACCCGAAGGTGAAGTGCGCGCGCTGGGGCCCGAAGGATTGCGGCAGGTGCCGGACTGGCGCGCGCAGGGCCTGCCACGCGAGGTTCTGGCGGTCACGCCCGGAGTCTGGCACGGGTCAACGCTGCTTTCGGCCCCGCTGGCGGACCATTCCGCGGGCTGGCAGGCGGAATTGGTGCAGCCCTTTCACCTTTTCGGGTTGGTGGATTGAACCTGAGGCCCAAAGGTTTATCTTAAGCGCAAAGCCGCGTCGGCCTCATGGCGGGCCGCGGGTCAATTGGGAGTTCCCGTTTTGGGTAATGCACGCAATATCGCCTTCTGGGTCGTCCTTCTGATCCTTGTGATGGCGCTGTTCCAGCTGTTCTCGGGCAATCAGGCGACGATGTCGGCGCGCTCGCTCAGCTATTCCGATTTCATCGAGCGCGTGGAGGCAGGGCAGGTCAGCAAGGTCGTCCTCGACGGCGAGCGGATCGTCATCGTCGGCAAGGACAACAACTCGTATGTCGCGATCAAGCCGCAAGGTGATCTGGTCACCGAGAACCTGACGCAGAGCCTGATCGCCAAGGGCATCGAGGTCGAGGCCGAGCCGCAGGCTCAGTCGGGCTTCATGTCGGTCCTGCTGAGCTTTCTGCCCTTCATCCTGCTGATCGGGGTCTGGATCTACTTCATGAACCGCATGCAGGGCGGCGGGCGTGGCGGGGCCATGGGGTTTGGCAAGAGCCGCGCAAAGCTTCTGACCGAAAAGCAGGGCCGGATCACCTTTGACGACGTCGCGGGTATCGACGAGGCCAAGGAAGAGCTGGAAGAGATCGTCGAATTCCTGCGCAACCCGCAGAAGTTCAGCCGTCTTGGTGGCAAGATCCCCAAAGGTGCGCTGCTGGTCGGCCCTCCGGGTACGGGTAAGACGCTTCTCGCCCGCGCGATCGCGGGTGAGGCGGGGGTACCGTTCTTCACTATCTCCGGTTCGGATTTCGTCGAGATGTTCGTCGGTGTCGGCGCGTCCCGGGTCCGCGACATGTTCGAGCAGGCCAAGAAGAATGCGCCCTGCATCGTCTTCATCGACGAGATCGACGCCGTGGGCCGTGCCCGGGGCGTGGGCATCGGCGGCGGCAATGACGAACGCGAGCAGACGCTGAACCAGCTTCTGGTCGAAATGGACGGGTTCGAGGCGAACGAGGGTGTGATCATCATCGCGGCCACGAACCGCAAGGACGTGCTGGATCCGGCCTTGCTGCGTCCGGGCCGCTTTGACCGCCAGATCCACGTGCCGAACCCGGATATCAAGGGCCGCGAGAAGATTCTTTCGGTGCATGCCCGCAAAGTGCCGCTGGGGCCCGATGTCGATCTGCGGACCATCGCGCGCGGCTCGCCGGGCTTCAGCGGGGCCGACCTGATGAACCTGGTGAACGAGGCCGCGCTGATGGCGGCGCGGGCCGGGCGTCGGTTCGTTACGATGATCGACTTCGAGAATGCCAAGGACAAGGTCATGATGGGCGCCGAGCGCCGGTCAATGGTCCTGACCGCCGAGCAGAAGGAAATGACCGCCTATCACGAGGCCGGCCATGCGGTTGTCGGAATGGCGCTGCCGAAATGCGACCCGGTCTACAAGGCGACGATCATTCCGCGCGGTGGTGCGCTTGGCATGGTGATGAGCCTGCCGGAAATCGACCGTCTGAACTGGCACCGCGACCAGTGCGAACAGCGCATCGCGATGACGATGGCGGGCAAGGCGGCCGAGATCATCAAGTACGGCGAGGATGCTGTGTCGAACGGCCCGTCGGGCGATATCCAGCAGGCCAGCGCTCTGGCCCGCGCGATGGTGCTGCGCTGGGGCATGTCGGACGTGGTCGGCAATATCGACTATGCCGAAGCGGCCGAGGGCTATCAGGGCAACACCGGCGGTTTCTCGGTCTCGGCCGAGACCAAGCGCCTGATCGAGCAGGAAGTGAAGCGCTTCATCGACGAAGGCTATGAGACCGCGCGTCGCATTCTTCTGGAGAAGCAGGACGAGTGGGAGCGGCTGGCCAAGGGCCTTCTGGAATACGAGACGCTGACCGGCGACGAGATCCGCAAGGTTATCGCGGGTGAGTCACTTGGGGGCGATGACAGCGCGGACAAGCCCTCGTCGGGCGGTGGATCGGCTTCGGTCGCGGCGATTCCCAAGACACGGGCGCGCAAGCCCAAGCCCGGACCCGAGCCGGAACCGGCGCCGCTTTGATCAGATGAGAGGCCCCGCAGCGCGGGGCCTTTTGCTTTCCGAGGCCTGCGGCTACCGTGACCCGGCGCAAGGCTTGGAGGCGGCAGATGATTTCGGCATTCGCAATGCGGGGCAACCGGCTGCAGCGGCTGGACCTGTCCGGTGATCACCTGAAAGATGCCGTGTGGATCGATCTCGACTGTCCGACGGAAGCCGAGGAAGACGCGGTCGAGGCGGCATTGGGGATCGACATCCCCACCCACGACGACATGCAGGAAATCGAGGTCTCGTCCCGTATCTACCGTGAAGCGGGGGCGCTGTTCCTGACCGCTCAGGTGGTTGCCAGCCCCGAGATGCGCGAAACCGAGATCGGACCGGTGACCTTTGTGGTCCTGCCACATCGGCTGGTCACGGTGCATTATCACCATCCCGGCTCGCTGAGGCATTTCGCCGACTGGGCAGCGCGGCACGACACGACGGTCGAAAGCGGGCTGGATGCGCTATTGGCCATGCTGGAAGCGGTGGTGGATCGACTGGCTGATATCCTCGAGGGTGAGGCGCGCAAGCACGACGCCTTGACCAAGGCAATCTTTGCGGCCCATCGGCCCGCGGGCAAGAGCGAGACCCTGGCGGTCGTGCTGCAGCGTATCGGGCGGGCGGAGGATCTGAACGGAAAGGTCAGCGAAAGTCTGGGCACTCTGCAGCGGCTGTTGGGCTACCTGACTGTGACCTCGGAACATCCGGACGGGCTGACGCTGAGCGCGGGCGAAAAGCCGGTGGCGCGGACGCTGCTGCAGGACGTCCGGTCGCTGCGCGATGCGGCGCAGGCGCAATCCGAGAAGGTCCGCTTCCTGCTGGACGCGACTTTGGGGGTGATCAACATCCGACAGTCGGATGTGATCAAGATCTTCTCGGTCGTGGCCTTCGTCTTCCTGCCGCCGACCCTGATCGCAAGCATCTATGGCATGAATTTCACGCATATGCCGGAACTCGCCTGGCCCTGGGGCTATCCGATGGCGCTGGGGCTGATGGTGATATCGGCCCTGGTGCCATGGCTGGTCTTCCGCTGGAAGAAGTGGCTGTGAAGGACTGGGACCCCGCGCGATACGGGGCGTTCCGTGACTTGCGGCTGCGCCCGGCGCTGGACCTGCTGGCGCAGGTGCCGGAGTTGCCAAATGGCGACGTGATCGACCTGGGCTGCGGCGACGGCGTGGTGGGTCCGGCACTGGCGGCACGCTTCAGGCCGGATCATTATCTGATCGGCGTCGATGCCTCGGCTTCCATGCTGGGAAGAGCGGCTGAACGGCTGACGCGGCAGGGCAATCGGCTTTATGGCGGACTGACCGAGGCTGACATTGCGCTGTGGGCCGCCCACACTCCGCCCGCGCTGATCTTCTCCAACGCCGCGCTGAACTGGTTGCCGGATCATGCAACGCTGATGCCCAGGTTGGCAGCCATGCTGGCGCGGGGTGGCGTGCTGGCGGTGCAGATGCCGCGGCAGGGGGATGCGCCGTCGCATCGGTTGCTGCGCGAGGTGGCGGAAGGGCTGTTTCCGGGGCGCGCCTTGCCACCACCGTCGCCAGTGTTGCAGGCGGAAGATTACGCCCAGATGCTGCTGCCCCTGGGTGAGGTGCGGGCCTGGACCACGGATTACATCCAGATGCTCGACCCCGTGGCCGAGGGTCACCCGGTCCGCGCCTTCACTGAAAGCACCGCGATGAGGCCCTATGTGGCCGGGATGACACCCGACGAGGTTCGCGCTTATCTTGCGACCTATGACGCGTCTTTGGCCGAGGTCTATCCGGCCTTGCCAGACGGCCGTGTCATTTTTCCCTTCACCCGCGTCTTCTTCATCCTGGAGCGACACTGATGCCTGCGCTGATCCCGACCGACTATACTGCCCGCGTCGTCTGGCTGGGATACCAGCCGGTGCCGGTGGAGAAGCTGGTCATAACCTCCCGGCCGCTGGAGGCAATGCCGCTGAGCTTTGCCGGGTTTGAAGGCGAGATTCATGCCGGGCAGACCCGGCCCTCCTGCAGCCGGGTGGTAAAGCAGCATCCGAAGGGCACCGAGATCCGCAACGTACGCCAGCTTTGCGTGGTGAGCGCCGAGGAAATGGCAGAAGTCGCCAAGACGATGGGACTTGCGGCGCTGGATTATGCCTGGGTCGGGGCCTCGCTGGTGTTGGAGGGGATCCCTGACCTGACGCACCTGCCGCCCTCCAGCCGGTTGCAGGGGCCGGACGGGGTGACGCTGGTGGTCGACATGGAAAACCTGCCCTGTCAGGAGCCGGCGATGACGATCGACAAGGCGTTGCCGGGCCAGGGCAAGGGGTTCAAGCCGGCGGCCGAGGGCAAGCGCGGTGTGACCGCCTGGGTCGAGCGCGAGGGCGTACTGCGGTTGGGCGACGAGATGCGGCTGCATGTCCCCGCGCAAAGGCCTTGGGCGGCTGTTGCGCGGAAAGGGGCCTGAGGGCGCGTCTTCCGGCTGGCCCCGGAGGGTTTCACACCCTCCGGACCTCCCGTGGGATATTTGGACAAAGATGAACGCAAATCTTAGTCAAATTGGCGGGATCGGCCGGTTCAGGGTGGTGAGTTTCCCATCGGAAACCGTCGCTGGCGAATTTTG
>JAEULQ010000134.1 GCA_016792685.1 Tabrizicola sp.
CTGAACGCGCGGGTCCACGCCATTGCGCTGGACATCGGCTAGAGCAAGGGACTTTGCTTCCGTCTTTGCCCGCAAACGCTCGCGGGTCCGGGCGAACAATCACCCTTACGGAGCCCTAACATTCGTATTCCACACAAACCCCTGATGAGGTCTTGCGCGACATTTCCGTCGTCGTTATGTTATTTGATAACATAACAAGAGATCACTATGCCAGACACACGCCTACCCGTCACGGTCCTTTCCGGTTTTCTGGGCGCGGGTAAGACCACGCTTCTGAACCATGTCCTAAACAACCGCGACGGTCGGCGTGTCGCAGTCATCGTCAACGACATGTCCGAAGTGAACATTGACGCGGACCTCATCCGAGAAGGCACCGAGCTTTCGCATTCGGACGAGAAACTTGTCGAAATGACCAACGGCTGCATCTGCTGCACGCTCCGCGAAGACCTCTTGACCGAGATTCGCAGGCTCGCAGCCGAGGGGCGGTTTGACTACCTGCTGATCGAATCGACCGGGATCGCTGAACCGATGCCTGTGGCCGCGACCTTTGACTTCCGCGATGAGGCAGGGGAGAGCCTGTCTGATGTCGCCCGGCTCGACACGATGGTCACTGTGGTCGACGCCATCAACTTGCTGCACGACTTCTCAAGCCACGACTTTCTGGCAGACCGTGGCGAAAGCCTGGGCGAGGGGGACGAGCGCACCCTTGTCAACCTTCTCACCGACCAGATCGAATTCGCCAACGTGGTGATCTTGAACAAGGTCCGCGATGCCGGGCCGGACAGCGTCGAGGCTGCTCGCAAAATCGTCAAGGCACTGAACCCGGATGCCCGCCTGATCGAGACGGACCATTCACGCGTCGATCCCGATACCATCTTCGATACCAAGCTTTTCGACTTCGATCGCGCCGCCGAGCATCCACTCTGGGCCAAGGAGCTTTACGGCTTTGCCCATCACACGCCCGAGACCGAGGAATACGGCATAACCTCCTTCGTCTACCGCGCAAGGCAGCCCTTTCATCCGAGTCGCATTCATGCGGTCCTGAACGGAGAACTGCCTGGCGTGATCCGAGCGAAGGGGCATTTCTGGCTGGCGACGCGGCCGAACTGGGTTGCAGAGTTCAGCCTTGCCGGTGCGGTCTCCTCAGTCGCGCCGCTCGGGGGCTGGTGGGCGAGTGTACCGAAAGACCGCTGGCCCACGCATCCCGATGCGCTGAAGGAAGTCGCGGCCAAGTGGCAGGAGCCCTGGGGAGACCGGCGGCAAGAGATCGTCTTCATCGGGCATGGAATGGACGAGGTCGCACTTCGCGCTCGCCTGGACGCGGCCCTCGTCCCTGCCAGCGCCTTCACGCCTGAGGCATGGACCGGACTTTCTGATCCCTTCCCAAGCTGGCGGCGCAAGGCGGCATGAAGCGGAACCTTGCCTCGCCCCGCTCACGCTGGCGCAAGATCAACCCAATGGCCGCCTATGACGGGCTTCCCCCCGATCTGAGGGCTTGGCTGGCCGACGCCGCGCTTCCCTGGAGCGCGGCGTCGGTTCTGCGCATCTGGCAGCGCGCTTTGCGCGAAACCGGCTGTCCGCAAGCTGCCAAGACCCGGCTTAGTCGCGCTGAAGCAAAGACTCTCGCACGCGACGCGGCGATCGTATGGGGACATTGTTATCCGAAGGGGTCAGAGTAACATCGGGCCCTGTGCTCTCCACTTACATGGCGGGCGCAAGGGATATCCCTCTTCCCGGGGATCGCGGCTCTGCGGGCTTGTTCAACAGTGCGCTGGAACATCCTTCGCTGCACCAATCATCAATGCGAATTGGAAAACCACCGCTGTCCAGTCGCCGTTTGCGGAACCCAAAAACGAACACCCGAGTGTGTACACCCTGAGCGCTCAACCCGGCTTTGTCCGCCGCCTGGCATGAAAGCGCGGTTGGCGGACTTACTGGGATGGCTACCGTCAGGGATGGTCCTCGCAGGTAGCCACCTTGCCCCCGACCATGCAATAGCGCCGGACCTGGATCTTTTGGTCTTCCACGCAGCCAGTTGCCTGGAACCGTCACCGTCGGCCAGTCATGCCGCCCGGTAGCGCGCTCTTGCTTCCCTGAACGAGGTAAGCCTGCCCTCGTCACTGTCCCAAAGGTGCAGACGGACCGACGCAAGGCTTTGCCGGATCGTCAGGCGCTGTGCCTCGGCGAGGCCCTGGTGGTCGCGGATCACCTCGGGCAGGCGATAGAACGGGATGCGCGAATAGAGGTGGTGTACGTGGTGAATGCCGATATTGCCGGAAAACCAGCGAAGTGGCTGGGGCAGGACATAGTGCGAGGACCCTTCCAGGGCCGCGTCATGCAACTGCCAGTCCTCGCCCTTTGACCAATGCGTCTCCTCGAACTGGTGCTGGACGTAAAAGAGCCAGACCCCGATCGTCGCAGCGATGACCGATGTCGGCAGGAAGATCAGCAGCACCGGAAGCAGGCCTCCGAACCAGACGATCAGCCCAACGGCGATGCCGATCATCGCGTTGGTACCCATGGCCGAAGTCCAGTAGCGCCAGCCGGATTTCATCAGGCCGAAGGGCAGGCGGTTCTGCAGGAAGAACAGATAGCTGGGGCCCAGCAGAAACAGCACGACCGGGTGACGGTAAAGGCGGTACATCAGACGGCCGAAGAGCCCACGGGCGCGGTATTCCTCGATCGTCAGGGTCAGCACGTCGCCGATCCCGCGCTGATCAAGGTCGCCATGATGGGCGTGGTGTATCGAATGCGTCCGACGCCAGACGGCATAGGGGGTCAGTGTCAGGACGCCCAGGCAGCGGCCCAGCCAATCCTGTGCCCTGCGGTTCTTCAGAAACGAGCCATGCCCGCAATCGTGCTGGATGATGAACAGGCGGACGAGGAAGGCTCCGTTCAGCACCGCCAGGGCGAGGGCAAGCCAGGGGCTTACGGTCAGCGCCATCCAGGCCAGGACCCAAAGCAGGACGAACGGGACCAAAGTGGCCGCCAATTCCCACAGGCTGCGTCGGGTCGAGGGTTCGCGGTATCGGGCAAGCACGGCAAGCCAGTCGCGGGCCGGGCGGGGTGGAGGCGTCATGTCGGACAAGGGCCTGCAATCATTCCGCCGGCTCTGCCGCGGCGGGGTCGGCTTGGCCAGGGCAGGCTGCCACGAGGGGCCGACTTTTCAGCCATGAACCGGGTTAGGCTCAACCGGGACCAAGATCAACCAGTTTGATGCAAATCACCGCGACGTCCCACCCGTTGCGGCGTCGGCCAGGCGCTTGACTTCCGCCACTGGCCTGCGGCTTCATCTGGACTCATCGCCATTCGCGAGCTGCCATGTCCATTCCCGTCGAAGCCTTCTACCTGACCCCCGGCGCGCAGGGCTCGCTCCAGCAGCAAATCCGCGCCATGGTCACGCAGGGTATCCTTGCCGGGCGCTTCCGTCCGGGGCAGCGGATGCCTTCGTCCCGCGGGCTGGCAGAGCACCTGGGGATCAGCCGGATCACGGTGACTCTGGCCTATGCCGACCTCGTGTCGTCGGATTATCTGACCTCGGCTGGCCGGTCGGGCTATTTCGTGTCTGAAAACGCTCCCCGCGCGCCTGAGTTTCCCAAGACCTTGCAGCGGGCCGAGGCCGTCAATTTCCGGGCCCTGACCGGGGGCCGTTTCTCGCAAAGTGCGCGGGTGGAGCGGCCCGAGGACTGGGATCGGTACCCCTATCCCTTCATCTATGGCCAGGCTGATCCGACCCTTTTCGACCATCAGAACTGGCGTCAATGCGCCTTGCGCGCGCTGGGCAAGCGCGACTTTGCCGCCTTGACCTCGGACTACTACGAGAGGGACGATCCCCTGCTCGTCGAACAGCTTTTGCGCACGATCCTGCCACGCCGTGGCATTGCCGCGCGCGAAGAGGACGTGCTCCTGACGCTTGGGGCGCAGAATGCGCTCTGGATTGCGGCCACGCTGCTTCTGGGGCCGGGACGGCGGGCAACCGTGGAAAACCCTGGCTACCCAAGCTGGCGCAGTATTGTCGCCGCAACCGGAGCCGAGGCGATCCCGGTGGATGTCGATGCGCTGGGCTTGCCTCCGGACCGGGTCGCAGGGTCCAACGTGGTCTTCGTGACGCCGTCGCATCAGTGCCCCACGAATGCGACGATGCCGGTCGAACGCCGTGTGGCCCTGCTTGAAGCTGCCGAAGCGCAGGATCTTGTCATCGTCGAAGACGACTATGAATTCGAGATGTCCTTCCTCAAGCCCGTCGCCCCGGCGCTGAAGTCGCTCGATCAGGCGGGCCGGGTGATCTATGCCGGATCCTTTTCCAAATCGGTGTTTCCGGGGCTGCGGCTTGGGTATCTGGTTGGGCCACCAGGCTTTATCGCGGAAGCCAGGGCCTTGCGGGCGATGATGCTGAAGCACCCGCCCGGCCATATCCAGCGGACGATGGCATATTTCCTCGGGCTCGGGCACTACGACGCGCTGGTGAACCGCATGAAAGGTGCTTTCCGTCGCCGCCGTCAGGTCATGGCCGAGGCCATCGCGGCCGAGGGGTTGACCGTGGCGGGACAAGGGGGCTTCGGCGGGTCGAGCTTCTGGATGCGTGCGCTCGAGACGGTGGACACCGAGGCGCTGGCGCTTCGGTTGCGCAGCGAAGGTGTGCTGATCGAGCCCGGGCGGGCGTTCTTTGCCGGCGAGGGGCCGCGGAACTACTACCGCCTCGCCTATTCGTCCATCGCACCGCAAAAGATCGGCGAGGGGGTGGCACGCATTGCGCGGGCCTTGGGGCAAGGGGCCGCTCCACGTTGACCACGTCATTCCTCGCCGGTGTTCCGACAATGAGAAGCTGTCGGACAAAGGGGGGCTTGTGCTGGCTATAGCGGGGCGAAGGAACTGGCCCTAAGTCCGCGTTCGGCTGAGAGATAGGGTGCCGCGCAAGGGCCTTTGGGGCCATATGAGTCATGGGAGAAGCTGCGATGAAGATGACGACGGAAGAAGCCTTCGTGAAGGTCCTGCAGATGCATGGCATCGAGCACGTCTTCGGCATCATTGGCTCGGCCTTCATGCCGATCTCGGACCTTTTTCCCAAAGCCGGGATCACCTTCTGGGACTGCGCGCATGAAGGGTCGGGCGGGATGATGGCCGACGGGTTCACCCGAGCCTCCGGCAAGATGTCGATGATGATCGCGCAGAACGGGCCCGGGATCACCAACTTCGTCACGGCCGTAAAGACCGCCTACTGGAACCACACGCCGCTTCTTCTGGTCACGCCACAAGCCGCCAACAAGACCATCGGGCAGGGGGGCTTCCAGGAGGTCGAGCAGATGGCGCTCTTCAAGGACATGGTCTGCTACCAGGAGGAGGTCCGCGACCCCTCTCGCGTGGCAGAAGTGCTGAACCGGGTCATCCTGCAGGCAAGACGCCAGTCCGCGCCCGCACAGATCAACATGCCGCGCGACTATTTCACGCAAGTGATCGACGTCAACCTGCCCGCCGTTGTGGAGTTCGAGCGTCCCTCGGGTGGCGAAGAGGCCCTGGCGCAGGCGGCGCAGCTTCTGTCGTCCGCCAAATTCCCGGTGATCCTGAACGGCGCGGGTGTGGTGATCGGCGGGGCAATCCCGGCCTCGATGGTGCTGGCCGAACGCCTCAGCGCGCCGGTCTGCGTGGGATATCAGCACAACGACGCCTTCCCGGGCTCGCATCCGCTTTTTGCCGGTCCCCTGGGCTACAACGGCTCGAAAGCGGGGATGGAACTGATTGCGCAGGCCGACGTCGTGCTGGCGCTTGGAACGCGGCTCAACCCGTTCTCCACCTTGCCGGGTTACGGAATTGATTACTGGCCGAAGGACGCAAAGATCATCCAAGTCGACATCAACCCCAACCGGATCGGGCTGACAAAGCCGGTGTCGGTGGGGATCGTGGGCGACGCGAAGAAAGTGGCTGAAGGGATCCTTGCGCGCCTGTCCAAGACCGCGGGCGACGCGGGGCGGGCAGAACGTAAGGCGCTGATCGCGCAGAAGAAATCGGCCTGGGCGCAGCAGCTTTCGTCGATGGACCACGAACAGGATGACCCCGGCACCTCCTGGAACGAGCGGGCCCGCAAAGCGAAGCCGGACTGGATGAGCCCCCGCATGGCTTGGCGTGCGATCCAGGCAGCGCTGCCCCGCGAGGCGATCATTTCCAGCGACATCGGCAACAACTGTGCCATCGGCAACGCCTATCCCAGCTTCGAGGCGGGACGGAAATACCTGGCACCTGGCCTCTTCGGACCCTGCGGCTACGGACTGCCCTCGATCGTGGGCGCAAAGATCGGTTGCCCGGATACACCGGTTGTCGGCTTCTCGGGCGACGGGGCCTTCGGCATTGCGGTCACTGAACTGACGGCAATCGGTCGCAAGGAATGGCCCGCGATCACCATGGTCGTCTTCCGCAACTACCAGTGGGGGGCCGAAAAGCGGAACTCCACCCTCTGGTATGACGACAACTTTGTCGGCACCGAGCTTGATACGGACGTCAGCTACGCCGGCATTGCCAGGGCCTGCGGGCTGCAAGGCGTGCAGGCGCGGACGATGGATGAACTGACTGCGGCCTTGCGGAAGGCCATCGACGACCAGATGGCGGGCAAGACCACGCTCATCGAGGCGATGATCAACCAGGAGCTGGGCGAGCCCTTCCGCCGTGACGCGATGAAGAAGCCGGTGGAAGTCGCGGGGATTTCCAAGGCCGACATGCGGCCGCAAAGGGTATGATCCCTTTCGACCTCGGACCATATGGATTGGCCTGGCTGGCCCTGGCCTGCCTCGTCGCCGGTTTTGTGCGCGGGTATTCGGGCTTCGGCTTCTCTGCCCTGCTGATCGCGGCCTCCAGTCTGGTAACCAATCCGCTCAATTTCGTCGCGGTTGTGGTTGTTCTGGAAACAGTCATGTCGCTGCAGGCCGCCAAAGGGGCCGGACCGGACGTGGACTGGAGGCGCGTCGGCTGGCTTCTGGGCGGGGCGGCCATCGGGCTGCCACTGGGACTTTGGATCCTGACCGGGGTCAGCGAGGACACGGCGCGGGCGGTGGTCTCTGGCTATGTTCTGCTCATGTGCGCAGTTCTGCTGGCTGGTTGGCGCTTGTCACGCGAGGTGACCGGCGCGCCGAACGGGGTGGCCGGGCTCATCTCGGGCCTGGCCAATGCGCCAGGCATGGGCGGGTTGCCGGTCGCAGCCTTCTTCGCCGCGCAACCGATGTCAGCGGCGGTTTTCCGGGCGACGCTGATCGCCTACTTTCCACTGCTCGACCTCTATTCTGCGCCGCTTTACTGGTACGCAGGCCTGGTGACCTGGGACACGATCTGGGCCTCGCTTGTCGCGCTGCCGCTTACGCTTCTGGGCAACTGGCTTGGGGGGCGGCACTTCTTCGGGACCGACCCGCAGGATTTCCGCCGCTTCGCCATCATCCTGCTGGCGGGCCTTGCGGCGCTCGGCCTGGGAAAGGCGCTGCTCTGATGCTGCTGATTGTGAACGCCGGTTCATCATCGCTGAAGCTGAAGGTCTTTGAAGGCGCGGAAGAAATGGCGCGTGCCACCGTGTCCGAGATCGGCGCCGATGGGCATCTGGAGGCGATGGCCCTGGGCCTGGCAAAGGCGGGCGTGGCTGTCGATCGGCTGACGGCCGCGGCGCATCGTGTGGTACATGGCGGGGCGGACCTGACCGCAACCTGCCGGGTCACGCCCCAAGTCCTGCGCCAGATCGCGGACTGCGTGCCGCTCGCCCCCCTGCACAATCCGGCGAACCTTGTGGGGATTCAAGCGGTTGCGGCCCTGGCGCCGGAACTTCCCCAATATGCCGCCTTCGATACCGCCTTTCACGCGACCAACCCCGAAGTGGCGACGACCTATGCGCTCCCCTTGGAAGAGAGGCAGCGGGGTCTTCGGCGATACGGCTTTCACGGGATCAGCTATGCCGCCCTGGTCCGTGTTTTGCGTGCGCGGGGCGAACTGCCCGAACGGCTTCTGGCCTGCCATCTGGGGAACGGCTGCTCGATGGCCGCAATTGTGAACGGGCGTTCGGTAGCTACGACGATGGGCTATTCGCCGCTGGACGGACTGACGATGGGCACACGGACAGGCGGCATTGACGGAAACGCTGTCCTTCGCCTGGCCGAATTGCATGGGATCGAGCGGGCTGGGCGCATCCTGAACCGGGAAAGCGGGCTGCTGGCTCTGGGCGGCTCGAATGACCTGCGCAGCCTGCATGCCGCCGGGACTGCCGAAGCGCGCTTTGCACTGGACCATTTCACCTATTGGGCGGTCCGCCACGCCGGCAGCATGGTGGCCGCAATGGGCGGATTGGATGCCGTGGTCTTTACCGGCGGCATTGGCGAGAACGACCCTTGGGTGCGGAAGGAAATCCTGTCGGGCCTCAGGTTTCTGGGAGTATCTTCCGACCCCTCGGCCAATGACCGGAACGAAATTACCTTGCACGATCCGACATCCCGTGTCGCGATCTGGATTGTGCCGGCCGACGAGGAGCGTCAGATTGCCCTTGAGGCGCAGGCCGTGATGGCCGGGGAGGGCGCGTGAACCAGCCAAGGGTTGAGACGCAGCGCGAGGTATCGGACGAGGTCCGCCAGACCACCTGCTACATGTGCGCCTGCCGTTGCGGGATCAATGTGCATCTCAAGTCGGGGACGGTTGCCTACATCGAGGGCAACCGCGACCATCCGATCAACAAGGGGGTGCTGTGCGCCAAAGGGGCGAGCGGCATCATGCAGGTCACCGCGCCGTCGCGGCTGAAAGCGCCCTTGCGGCGGGTGGGACCCCGGGGGTCGGGGGCGTTCGAGGAAATATCCTGGGAAGAGGCCTTGTCGACGGCGGTCGCCTGGATGAAGCCGCTCCGCAATACAGCGCCGGAAAAACTCGCATTCTTCACCGGTCGTGACCAGAGCCAAAGCCTGACCGGATGGTGGGCGCAGAACTTCGGAACGCCGAACTACGCGGCTCATGGTGGGTTCTGTTCCGTCAACATGGCGGCTGGGGGCATCTATACGATCGGCGGCGCCTTCTGGGAATTCGGCCAGCCGGATTGGGAGCGGACGAAGCTTTTCGTCATGTTCGGGGTGGCCGAGGATCATGACAGCAATCCGATCAAGATCGGGATCGGCAAGCTGAAGGCGCGCGGGGCGCGGGTGATCAGCGTCAACCCGGTCCGGACGGGCTATTCCGCTGTTGCGGACGACTGGATCGGGATCACGCCGGGCACCGATGGGCTGCTGATCCTGTCACTGATCCATTGCCTTCTGGAAGCGGGGAAGATTGACCTCGAATACCTGTCGCAATGGACCAACGCGCCGCTCCTGGTGACCGAGGCCGAAGGGGCTGAGAAGGGCCTTTTCGTCCGCAACGCCGAAAGCCAGCCCTTCGTGATCGACCGCCGGACGGGCCATCCGGCGCCGTGGGACGGCAAGGGGGTAGAGCCGGACCTGGGCGCCGAATGGCAAGGCAACCGGACAGTGTTCCGCCACATGGTCGAGGAATACCTCAAGCCCGACTACGCGCCCGAAGCGGTGGCCGCACGCTGCGGAGTGACGGCTCCGCGTATCCGGGCGCTTGCGGCAGAACTGGCCGAGGTCGCCTTCGAACAGGCGCTCAGCCTCGATCAGCCCTGGACCGATTTCCGGGGCAATGAACATGCAAACATGCCAGGCCGCCCGGTCAGCTTCCATGCGATGCGCGGCATCTCGGCACATTCGAACGGCTTTCAGACGGCTCGGGCGTTGCACCTTCTCCAGATCCTTCTGGGTGCCGTCGAAACCCCCGGGGGCTATCGGCTGAAACCCCCATACCCCAAGCCCATCGAGGCGCACCCGACGCCGCACTTCGTCTCAACGCCAGGCAAGCCGCTTACGGGCCCGCATCTGGGCTATGTGCGTTCGCCCGATGACCTCTGCCTTCTGCCCGACGGTCAGCCCGCACGGATCGACAAGGGGTTCTCCTGGGAGAATCCCTTCTCGGCCCATGGGTTGATGCATATGGTGATCCCGAACGCCCATGCCGGGGACCCGTACCGGATCGACACGCTGTTTCTCTACATGGCGAACATGTCATGGAATTCCTCGATGAATTCCGCGCGTGTGATCGAGATGCTGACGGCAAAGGACGGCGAGGATTACGTTATCCCCCGGATCATCTATTCCGACGCCTATGCCTCGGAAATGGTGGCCTATGCCGACCTGATCCTGCCCGATACGACCTATCTGGAACGTCACGACTGCATCAGCCTTCTCGACCGGCCAATATCCGAGCCCGATGCGGCAGGCGATGCAATCCGCTGGCCCGTGATCGAGCCGGACCGCGACGTGCGCTGCTTCCAGTCGGTGCTTCTGGAATTGGGGGCGCGGCTTGGCCTGCCGGGCATGGTGAACGAGGACGGCAGCCCGAAGTTCAAGGACTATGCCGACTACATGGTGAACCACCAGCGCCGACCGGGCGTGGGGCCGCTGATGGGGTTCCGGGGCGACGGGACAGCCGAAGGGCGGGGTGCGCCGAACCCCGATCAGCTGCAGAGGTACATCGCGAACGGGGCCTTCTATCAGGCGCATGTGCCCGAGGAAGCGTCCTTCTACAAACCCTGGAACGCCGCTTATCAGGACTGGGCGGTCCGCCTTGGCCTTTACGAAAGCCCGCAGCCATATCTTTTCAACATCTGGTCCGAACCGATGCGTCGGTTCCAACTGGCAGCCGAGGGGCATGGGCCCCGCCAGCCGCCCGACCACCTAAGGGACCGGCTGCGGCAGGCCATGCACCCGCTGCCGATCTGGTACGCGCCCTTTGGTGATGAGGATGCAGCCTTCGGCTACCCGGTCCATGCCCTGACGCAAAGGCCGATGGACATGTACCATTCCTGGGGCAGCCAGAACGCCTGGCTGCGGCAGATCAAGGGGCGAAACTATCTGTACCTGCCGACGAAGATCTGGGAAGCGCAAGGGTTCCAGGCCGGCGACTGGGCGCGGGTCTCATCCCGCGCCGGGACCATCGTCGTGCCGGTCGCGCATATGGCCGCGCTGAACGAAAACACGGTCTGGACCTGGAACGCCATCGGCAAGCGGAAAGGGGCCTGGGCGCTGTCGCCCGAGGCACCCGAGGCGACGACGGGGTTCCTGCTCAACCATCTGATTTCCGAGCTTCTGCCGGACAAAGGGGCCCGGCTTTCGAACTCCGACCCCGTGACCGGCCAGGCGGCCTGGTTCGACCAACGAGTACGCGTGGAGCGTGTAGCCGCCGGGGATCATTTGCGAGGAACAGCCGAGCCCGGGTTCCCCGAACTGCCGGACCCCCCGCGCGCGGGCGGCGGTCGGGCCCAAAATTCTTCGAAGAATTTTGCCAAAAGTTTTCGAAAACTTTTGGGCCTGGCGGAGGTGGAGCGATGACCGCCTTGCCGAATGCGACCGCAAAGAAGCTTGGGCTGGTGATCGACCTTGACACCTGCGTCGGCTGCCAGGCCTGCGTCACTGCCTGCAAGGGCTGGAACGATGCCGGTATCGGTCTGTCCGACCAGGACCCTTATGGCGCCGATCCGTCGGGCACGTTCCTGAACCGGGTCCATTCCTATCAGGTAGCCGTGCCCGACGGCCCGGCTCAGGTGGTGACCTTCCCGCGGTCCTGCCTTCACTGTGACAACGCGCCCTGCGTCACCGTTTGCCCGACCGGGGCCAGCTACAAGCGGGCCGAGGATGGGATCGTCCTGGTGAACGAAGACGCCTGCATCGGCTGTGGTCTTTGCGCCTGGGCCTGCCCCTATGGTGCCCGCGAGATGGATGCGGATCAGGGTGTGATGAAGAAATGCACGCTTTGTGTTGACCGGATCTACAACGACAACCTGCTGGAAGAAGACCGCGAACCGGCTTGCGTCCGCACCTGCCCGACGAATGCCCGGCATTTCGGTGATTTGGCGGACCCCGAAAGCAAGGTCTCGCAGCTGGTGGCCGAGCGCGGCGGGTATGATCTGATGCCCGACATGGGGACGAAGCCGACCAACAAGTATTTGCCGCCACGCCAGAAGGGACCGGGGACGGCCGACCCGCTCACGCCGTTGCTGGATATCAAGGCTACCGGGATCGCCGGGTGGCTGGACCGGATGCTGGGGAAGTTCTGATGCATCCGGCACCTTCCGTCATTCTCTTCTCGACCCTCTCGGGACTGGGCTTCGGCTTCCTCGCTTTCCTGGGTTGGGGCGTGCTTCAACCCTCGGGGTGGGCGGCATTCTTCCTTTGGGCGCTGGGCTACGTGCTGGCTGTGGGTGGGCTCCTGGCCTCGACCTTCCACCTTGGCAATCCGAAGAACGCGCTCAAGGCCTTCACTCAGTGGCGGACAAGCTGGCTGTCGCGCGAGGCCTGGGCTTCCGTGGCAACGCTGGTCCTGCTGGCCCCGGTCGCGCTGTCGGACATCTTCGGCCTTGGGCTCCTGCCCGTGGTGGGGCAGGTGGGGGGGATGCTTGCGCTGCTTACGGTCTTCACCACCGCAATGATCTATACCCAGATCAAGGCCGTCCCGCGGTGGCACCACTGGCTGACACCGGTGATGTTTCTTAGCTTTGCCGTTGCAGGTGGGGCGACATTGGCGGGCCACGTCTGGGCTCCGATCCTGCTCTTGGTCGTGGGGGCGGTCCTTTGGGCGCTTTGGCGGGTGGGCGACGGGGCCTTTGCGAAAGCCGGACAAACGATGGGAACCGCGACGGGGCTTGACCGGTTGGGCGTGCCCTCGGTCCTTGACCCTGCGCACACGGCGGGGAACTACCTCAAGCGTGAAATGATCTTCGTGGTCGGCCGGAAACACGCCGCGAAACTGCGCAAGATCGCGCTGGCCCTGGCCTCGGTTGCGCCGGCCTTGGTCCTGCTTTTGCCGCTTGGGGTCTGGGGAATCGCGCTGGCCGCTGCCCTGCATCTGGCGGGAGCTCTCGCCGCACGCTGGCTGTTCTTCGCCGAGGCCGAGCATGTCGTCGGACTTTACTACGGCGCGCGGAGATGATCCTTTGGCGCCATGACCAGCGCCTTCAAGACCTATGATATCCGCGGCCGTCTCGGGACGGAGCTCACGACCACCATTGCCCATCGCATCGCGCGCGCCTTTGCCCGAGTCACCGGGGCAGAGGCCGTGGTTCTGGCCCGCGATTGCCGTGAAAGCTCTCCTGATCTGGCAGACGCGGTCGCCGCCGGTCTGATCGCAGAGGGTGTGCGGGTCCTCGACCTGGGCATGGCCGGTACCGAAGAAATGTACTTCGCGACGGCCCATTCGGGAGCAGGGGGCGGCATCTGTGTGACCGCATCGCACAACCCACGGGAATACAACGGGATGAAGCTGGTCGGCTCCGGGGCCGTGCCGCTGCCGAATGCCGCCTTCGCCCGGATCCGCGCATTGACCGAGGCCGCATCTGACCCTGATCCAATGCCGGGCGGGGTGCGCGAGGAGCGGTCCGACCTTCGTGCAGCCTATGTCTCTCATGTGGCGAGCTTGGTCGGCGCTTCGGGCCTCGGGCCGCTGCGGCTGGTGGTCAATTCCGGGAACGGCGCGGCGGGGCCGACGCTGGACGCCCTCGCCGAAGGATTGGCCAAGGGTGGGGCGCGGCTCGATCTGGTCCGGATGCATCACGAACCTGACGGGAGTTTCCCGAACGGCATCCCGAACCCGCTTTTGCCCGAGAACCGCCCGGTGACCGCTGCAGCGGTGCGGGCCGCAGGCGCCGATATGGGGGTCGCCTTTGATGGCGATTTCGACCGTTGCTTCCTCTTTGACGGCGAAGGCGGCTTCGTCGATGGGGAACATGTCGTAGCGCTCTTGGCTGCCGCCCATCTGGCGCGCGAGCCGGGGGCCACGATCGTCCACGATCCCCGGGTCATCTGGGCCGTCGAAGACGCGGTCCGCAGGGGCCGCGGCCGGTCCGTGCTGGCGCCGACGGGGCATGTCTTCCTGAAGGCAGCGATGCGGGAACACGGCGCGATCTATGGCGGCGAGATGAGCGCGCATCACTATTTCCGGGGCTTCATGTCCTGCGATTCCGGCATGATCCCCTGGCTGTTGGTCTGTGGGCTGCTGTCATCTACGGGACAAAGTCTGACCGATCTGGTCGGTGCGATGCGGCGGGATTTTCCCTCTTCGGGCGAGATCAACTTCCGGGTGGCCGATGTTGCCGCCATGGTCTCGCGGGTCGAGGCTGCCCTTGCCCCAAAAGCTCGGCAGGTGGATCGGACCGATGGGCTCAGCCTTGATTTCGGGTCATGGCGCCTGAATCTCCGGGCCTCGAACACCGAGCCCCTGATGCGTCTGAATGTGGAAGCGAAGGGTGATGCCGGCCTGGTGGCAGACGGGGTGGCAGAGGTCCGGCGGATTGTCGAAGCTTGACGCGGGGTAGCCGATCAGGCGCTGACTGACGTCGCCGCCGGTTTCCGCAGAATTGGCCAGCCGCGCCGAAAGACCGGGATCGGCGGCAAGTCGTCCGCAAGCGACTGCAAGGCAGCCTCCCGGCGTTTCAGACGGATGATCTCGGCGCGGATTTCCGCGAGTTCGTCAGCAAGGGTCAAGCGCGAGGCAGCCATGATGATCCTCATTTGTTCTTCATGGTCAGCATCGACTCGAAGTCTGAAAACTTCGCTAAACCGCCGCGCGAACGGGTGGGCCGGGTACAAAGCTCCTCCGGCTTGATTCTTCCGCGACATCGCGCCACGATTTCGCAAACCAATTGGAAACGAGAGACATGTGGAATTTCAGCATTGCCAAATCCCTGGGCCTGATGATCCGGACCACGCCCTTCATCCTTTTCCGGGTCGCCGTCTATTTCGGGATCACGACAGCCCTGATCGTCGTCACCGGAACCGGGGCCGGCGTCGGCTATGGCGTGGGCCTCTTCGGGGATGAGGATTTCCAGGCGACCAGCACCTTCTGGGGTGGGGCTGCAGGATTTGGACTTACGGCGGGGATCATCTTCTTTCTGCGCGACTATCTGCTCTATCTGGTCAAGGCAGGCCATATCGCCGTGATGGTCGAATATCTTGATGGCAAGCCCGTTCCGGGCGGTCAGGGCCAGATTGCCTATGCAAGATCGGTCGTGACCGAACGCTTTGGCCAGTCCTCGGCGCTCTTTGCGCTGGATCAGCTGGTGAAAGGGGTCATCAACGTCATCACCGGCCTGATCGAGGGCCTGATGTTTATCCTGCCAATCCCCGGTGTCGACCGAGTGATGGGGGCGGTCCGGGCCTATCTGCGGCTGGCCGTTGGGCTCGTCGACGAGGTCATCCTTGCCCATGCCATCCGGACCCGGTCAGAAAACGCCTGGGAAGCCGCGCATGATGGTCTGGTGCTTTACGCCCAGAATGCGCGACCGATGCTGATAAACGCCGCCTGGCTGACGCTGATTTGCTGGATCCTGGCCTTTGTCGTCTTCGTTCTGATGCTTGCGCCCGCAGCCGCGGTGGTCTGGATGCTGCCCGGCCACAGCAGCGCCGGAATGTTCGTGTTTGCCGTTGTCTTCGCCTGGGCCGTAAAAGCCGCCCTGATCGAACCCTTCGCGCTCGCCTGCATGTTGCAGGTCTTCTTCCGGGTGACCGAAGGCCAGCAACCCTTGCCCGAATGGAAGGGCCGGTTGACGCAGGTCTCCGACAAGTTCCGGCATCTGGGCGAGCAGGCCGTGGGTTGGAAACCGAACCCGACCCCCGAACCGTGACCGGCGTACCAGCATCGCGGCCAAATCCATGAAATCATGGTGATGGCCCGTTGCGACCCCCGGGCTTCTGTGGCAAGACTGCCCCCATGGCAACCAGACCGATGAGTTCAGAATGAGCGAATTCGCCACCCGCCGCGTCATGATGGTGGATACGCAGGTCCGCCCGTCGGACGTGACCAAGTTTCCGATCATCGATGCGATGCTCTCTGTCCCGCGCGAAACCTATGTGCCGGATGACAAGCGCGAGGCGGCCTATGTCGGCGAGAACCTGACCATCGCGCAGGATCGCGTCGTGCTTGAAGCGCGGACGCTGGCCAAGCTTCTGGACGCGCTAGACATTCAGCCGACCGAGCTTGTGCTCGATATCGGCTGCGGTCTTGGCTACTCGGCCGCAGTGATCGCCCGCCTGGCCGAGACGGTCATCGCCGTCGAGGAAGACGAAGCCCTGGCCGCAGATGCGCAGCGTCTTTTGTCGGAAGAGGGCGTGGACAACGCCGGCGTCGTGACCGGTAAGCTTGCCGAGGGATCGGCCAAATGCGCGCCCTATGACGTGATCACCGTGCAGGGCGGCGTCGAAATCGTACCGGATGCGATCATGTCCCAGCTCAAGGAAGGTGGCCGGATCGGGGCTGTCTTCATGGATGGAGCCGTCGGCACGGCCTGCGTGGGCTACAAGAACGATGGCAAGGTGACCTGGCGTCCAGTGTTCAATGCCGCGGCTCCGGTCCTGAACGGGTTCCGCAAGTCGCGTGGATTTATGCTGTAGGGCCCATCTGGGGCCGGTTCGGATCGGGGCGGGGAAGTCCCCGTCGGGACCAAGAAAGAAACGCCTGCAGCAGAGCGCGGGCAAATATACGAGGCACGGTGTGATGCGGACTTGGCTACTTTCGGCGGTCGTGGTGTTCGCGGGCCTCCTGGCCAGTCCGGCAGCGCGGGCCGAAACCTTGGCCGACGCGATGATCGCGGCCTATCGGAACTCCAACCTTCTCGACCAGAACCGCGCCGTGTTGCGTGCGGCTGACGAAGACGTAGCCGTGGCGGTGTCGTCACTGCGTCCGGTTGTCAGCTACGTGGCGCAGGCGGGCTGGCAAAAGGCCGATGTGGCGACGACCGGTGGAATCGTTGTCAACGAAGGCCTCAGCGCTTCGCTGACGCTGAGCGCAGAGATGACGCTTTTTGATTTCGGTCGGACCCGTCTTGGGATCGAGATTGCCCGTGAAAGTGTGCTGGCAACCCGGCAGGCGCTGATCGAGGTCGAACAGCAGGTCCTGCTCTCTGCCGTGCAGGCCTATGTCGATGTCCGCCTTGCGCAAGAGATTGTCGCCCTGCGTCAAAGCAACTTCCGCCTGATCACCCAGGAACTTCGCGCCGCTCAGGATCGTTTCGACGTTGGCGAAATCACCAAGACCGACGTCTCGATCGCCGAGGCGCGTCTTGCCGCTTCCCGCGCGGCATTGGCAGCGGCCGAGGGTCAGCTGATGGTCGCGCGCGAGTTTTACAAGGCCGCGACCGGCGCTTATCCCGGTCGGCTGGCTGCCGTGCCCGGTGCTCCGGCTCTGCCGCGGTCGCTGGACGAGGCGCAGTCCGTTGCGCGCGCTACGCATCCTCTGATCCGTCAGGCGCAGCATCAGGTGACCGTCGCTGATCTCCAGGTCAAGGTGGCCGAGGCCAACCGTTTGCCGACCGTGGGCGCGGGCGTCACGCTGCGCACGGACGATGAGGGGCTGGACTCGCAAAGCCTTGGCCTGACGATGTCCCAGACCCTCTATGCCGGTGGTCGCCTTTCGGCCTTCCAACGCAAGGCTCTTGCCGGGAAGGACGCGGCCCGGGCGGGGCTGCAGCAGACTGCCGTGGGCATCTTGCAAAGCGTTGGTGTTGCATGGGCTAACCTGGCGGTCGCATCGGCCTCCATCGAAGCCTCGGACCGTCAGATCCGCGCTGCGCAGGCGGCCTTCGACGGTGTACGTGAGGAAGCGGCCGCCGGAACGCGGACCACTCTGGACGTGCTGGATGCCGAGCAAGAGCTGCTTGATGCCCGCAACGCACGCCTGCAGGCCGAAGCGCAGCGGTATGTTGCGGTCTACCAGGTGCTCTCGACCATGGGCTTGCTGACCGTCGAACACCTTCAGTTGGGAATTCCGACCTACAACCCCGAGGCCTATTACGGTGCGGTCGAAAAGGCGCCGTCGCACAGCGTGCAGGGAAAGAAGCTCGACAAGATTCTCGAAAAGATCGGGAACTGAGGGGCGCGCCCCAGTCTGCTTTTGCAAATTCTGTTGCTTTGCTTGGGGTTGGAGCGCTAAGTTGAGACGTGATGAAGCGCTGTCCTTGCAGGGCCGGATGATGGCTGGGCCTTTGAGCAATGAGGAAATCGAAGACGTCGTGTCCTCTGTTCGTCGGCTTGTCTCGAACGAACAGCGGCCGCGACCGCTTAGTCGTGACCTGAATTCAGAGCGGCTGGTCCTTACGCCGGCTCAGCGTGTGGTCTCTGAAACAAGCCCGCTCTCCCCCTTGATCCTCGCGACGCCGATTGATGAGCCGGTTCCTCCCGTAGCGGTCGAGGGTGCGGAGGAGGCGCGCGATCGCCCCGCATCGGTCTGGGCCGAAGCCGAAAGCGATGTGATCCTGGTCGAAGCCGATTGGGAAGACGACATCTGGGCCGAAGAGGAGCCTTCGCTTGCCGAAGTCGCCCTAGGGGCTGACGAAGCCGAAGTGGTGCCCG
Source organism: Tabrizicola sp. (assembly GCA_016792685.1). Classification (GTDB taxonomy): domain Bacteria; phylum Pseudomonadota; class Alphaproteobacteria; order Rhodobacterales; family Rhodobacteraceae; genus Tabrizicola. Next base: position 18,399 of record JAEULQ010000134.1, read on the forward strand.
CTCCGACCGAACACGATCCCGAAGCAGAGCCTGGCGCGGGGACGGATGCCGATGGATGGATGCCTGGGGAAGCCGATTGGTCGGCCGCAGAGCCCATTCCCTTCATTCCCCTGCGGCGCCGGGCGGAAATCCTGGCTGCGCGTCTGGCAGGCGGGGGGCATGCCGATGATCCGGCACCGACGTCCGAGCCCGAGCCCGAGCCTGAGGCCTCCGAACCGCTTGCGGCTTCGGTCACGGATACCCAGGCAGACGTGGCGTCCTTTGCCGGCGAACAGGACCCAGAGCCCGATGATATGACCTTTGCCTTGGCGCAAGCGTCCGAACCGCACCTGATCACCGACCCGGACGATCCCGGCGATCATCTTGTCGGCCCCGGAACGGCTACAGAACTGGTCGACGCCGACGGCTCGCCGATCGCGGTATTGGATGAGGCCGGCCTGCAAGAGATCGTGCGTCAGATGATCCGCCAGGAACTGCAGGGCGAGCTTGGCGAGCGCATTACCCGCAACGTTCGCAAGCTGGTCCGTGCCGAGATCAATCGTGCCCTGATCGCGCGCGACCTCGACTGATCCTGCCTGATCGTGCAGTCCGCTTGAATGACAACGCGCCCCGGTGGGGCGCGTTTTCGTCTACAGATTGCTGAACTCTGTCAGGCGGCTTCGGCCTGTTCCAGCTCCAGCGCGTGCCGACGCTCGGACTCTTCCCGGCTCAGCGCGACCGAAGTCCGGACGCCTTTGGCTACGAATTCCATCAGGCCCTTCACAACACGTTCGTTCGGGTCAATCCCGGCGCAGGACAGCACTTCACGGCCATCGCGCGAACGCGCCCAGCGGGCAATCTGATCCGGACCGTTGCCATACTTCTTGTCGTCGGCAATGGCGTCGTCCAGCGCTGCCAGTACGACGGCAGCAAAAAGCTTGCGAGCGCGCTGGCCCTGTTCGAAGTTGAAGGCGGTGCTGTCGATGGTGTCACGCATCGGACTTTCCTTTGTTCTTGCTCTTGTCTTTCGCGGCGTTCGAGGGTTGTAACGGTTTGGTCACGATTCGGGCTGACCGGTTTTGGAATAACGGCTATGCACTCAGCGCATAGCCCTTTCACCGTCACTCTGTATCTAGTCGGTCCCTTGCAGTGCCAATCACGAGATTTAGGGGTGCCGGTCAGCATTTCAACCTTTGGTTAAGATTTCTTTGTCAGTCCGAACGGTCGTCAGGGCAAGGCGCCTGTGACCACTCCAAGGACAAGAAACAAAACGAAAAGACCTTCCACCACATGGGGGATCACGGCGAACAGCGCTGAACGGTAGCGCGCGCAAGGCAAGGCCCAGAGCGCAGCAGTCACGATGATCGAAGGCACCGTCAACGGTCGGATCAAGTGATAGGTTCCGAAGAAGACACCATTCGCGAGCCAGTCCCAGCGTCCGAATACCCCTCGCATCCGTGGCAGAAGGAGGCCGCGAAAGAAAAGCTCTTCGCCCAGAAAATAGTTGAAGATGAATGAGATGGCCCAGAGACCAAGCAGCCACCAGGCGCCATGGAACGCCGGGTCTGCAAGGCCGCGAATGTCCGGTTCCGGAACCTGGGCAAGTGCAGGCGCGATCCAGAGAAGGGGACGCGCCAAGAGGTCCGCCAGTCCGGTCACCTCGATCAGCGGGGTCAGGACGAAGATTGGCACCAACCAAATGAACGGTCGCAATGTCATTGCGCCGGTCCCGGGATCTCGGGGCAATTGCCACCAGATACGCTGACCGAGAGTGAGCCGGCCCTTGTCACGGCGTGACTCGCGCCAGAGCAGGGCGGTTGCCAGAACGAACTGCCAGACCATTCCGACAATCATGCAAAGCCAGAGCGCGATCCCGGGATGCCAGCCGCTGGCCGCAGATAGCTTTGGTGCCACCCAGAAAGCCAGCAGCGGCATTGGAATCGCGACGGCAGCCCAGAGGCTGCCAAGAGCCCAAAGGCTGAACTGCGGTGGATGTTCGTCTATCGGGGCAGGTCCATTCATGCAAATCTGGTAGGGATGTTCGTTGTCCAGCGAAAGGGCTGGAATCCCTACTTGTCCAGCACCAGTGTTGCCGAGCCGGCGGACATTGACGCGTCAGATTTGTCAAAGCGCAGATAGGCAATGCCGCGCCCCCCGGACTGGGTGTAAAGCTGGCCGATGGCCCGGCCGTCCGAAAGGATCTCGGAGCCGACGGGGGCCGCGCCTTGCACGATCACCCGGGAAAGGCCTTTGCGCAGTTCGGTCTTGTGCTTCATCCGGGCCGTGACTTCCTGGCCAACATAGCAGCCTTTCCGGAAATCGACTCCGTGCAGCCGCTCGAAACCCTGTTCCAGGATGTAGCTTTCATCAGGCACAAGCTCGATCCCGCTTTCCGGGATCAGATGTTCGACCCGGATTTGGTCCCAGTCGATCCCCGGGGCCGCGCCCGGGGTTGCGGTCCAGGCCCGCCAGCCAAGGGCGGAATGACGGGGATCGGGCAGGGCATCTTCTGGCGGCTCGCCAAGTCCGCGCAGGACATGAAGCCCTGACGCTACGATCTGAACATCCGCGCGAAGCCGGTACATCGTCAGGCGCCGCAGCGTGTCGGCCGCAAGGCATGTGGCGATGTCGATCAGCAGAAGTCCGTCCTTCCGGCGCACCACGAAGAAGTCGGCCAGATACTTGCCTTGCGGGGTCAGAAGTGCGGCCCAGACGATACCAGGGCCCGCCTCCAGCGGACGAAGGTCGTTCGACACCAGACCCTGCAAGAAGCTCAGGGCGTCTTTGCCGGTCAGCGTCCAGACGGTACGGTCGTTTGTGGTTTCGCCTGTGGTCATGGCTTGCAGTTTAGGCGCGGCCTCGGGCAGGTGAAAGGCTTAGTCACGCAGTTGTGCCTGATGCAGTTGGGAATAGAAGCCGCCCCTGGCCATTAAAACATCATGCGTGCCCTCTTCGACGAGACGGCCCTGATCAAGCACGATGATCTTGTCAGCCCGCTTCACCGTCGAAAGCCGATGCGCGATGACCAAGGTCGTCCGCCCCGCCTGAGCCCGCGCCAAAGCGTCCGAGACAGCCGCCTCGGTCTTCGTGTCCAGGGCCGAGGTCGCTTCGTCCAGCAGCAGGACAGGAGCATTTGCCAGAAGCGCACGCGCGATTGCGATGCGCTGGCGCTGCCCGCCCGAAAGAGCCGATCCGCGCGGTCCTGCGGGCGTGGACAGTCCCAGGGGCATGGTTGCCGTGAAACTGCTTACACCGGCATCGTCCAGCACTTCGGCCAGACGGGCAGGGTCGACCTCGGTCTGGCCGAGAAGCAGGTTTTCCAGCAGCGTTTCATCGAACAATGCCGCGTCCTGCGAGACCGAGGCCATAAGCCCGCGTTGATCGGCAAGGCTCATGTCCTGCACATCGACGCCACCGATCAGGATGCGGCCGGACTGCGGTTCGATCAGGGCTGCGATCAATTGAAACACCGTCGATTTGCCCGCACCCGAACTTCCGACAAGGGCGGTGACCTTGCCGGCTTCCGCCGTGAAACTCAGCCCGTCCAGCACCGGCCGGTCGGGATAGGCAAAGCGGACAGCCTCGAACGTGATCTCTGGTGCCCCGGCATCTGGCCGCATGCGGCTTTCCGCCGGGCGCTTGCCGCCGGCTTTCGTGTCGAAAAGCTCGAAGATCCGTTCAAGACTGGCCTCCGCGACCTGCCATTGCCCTGCCAGATCGCTCAGGCGTCGGATCGGCTGGAAGGTCAGCGCCATGGCCGTGAAGAAGGACATGAACTCACCCGTCGTCCGCGCACCGCTGGCAACCTCGCTGCCGCCAAACATCAGGACCGCGAAGAAGCCAAGCCCGGTTATCACGTCGACAAGCGCTGGCATGGTCGCGCGGCCTAGCGCCGTCTTCACTTCGGCCTGGATCAGGGCGTCAATGATGCGCTGGAACCGGTTGGCCTGATAGGCCTCCATCCGGTTCAGCTTGACCGCCTGGATGCCGTGAAAGATTTCGTCCAGCCGTGTTGCGCGCAGGCCCGACTGTTCACGGGTGAGCATTGCCTTGCGGTGAAGATAGCGGCGCAGAACGACCGCGGGCAGCAGCAGAAGCGGGGCGCCGATCAGCGCCGCCGCAGTCCAGAGCGGATCGATCATGATCGCCACGACAAAAAGGCCGATGAGCGAAACAAGGTCGCGACCGATCCCGCCGATCACCAATGTTGCCGCACCCTGGGCCGCCAGCGTATCGCCCTGAACCCGTTCGATCAGTTTGCCGGGAGAGTTGTCCTGGAAGAAGCCGGCGTCCAACGTCAGCAGATGTCGCACGAGGTCGGCCTGCATAGCCCCGGTTGAGGCCTGGTTGACCCGCGCCAGCAGCCAGCGACCGACGACCGAAGTCACAGCCCTGATGAGGAACAGGGCAAGGATCGCGCCCCCAACCCAGATGAGCGCGGCCGACCCTCCGGGCGCAAAGACGCGGTCGAACAGGGGCTCGAGCATGTAGGACAGAAGACCGAGCGTCGAGCCCTCGATCATCATGACGCCAAAGGCCAGCAGCATCAGCGGCAGATGCGGCCGCAGGTATGCGCGCCAGAAACGGCCGAAAAGTTGGCGGGACGTATAGGCGCGAGGGGGCTGCAAGGGGCTTGGCCTTTCGGTCGGGCTTTGCGGGGTTTACCGGGAAAGCCCGGATGTCTCAAGCCGGGCGCATTGACGCTGGCGCGGCCACGTCCTAGCCATGGCGCGGAAGAGTTGGAGATCCCCATGTCCCTTGCCCACGGCCATCCCTATCTGGCCATTCCCGGCCCCTCGGTCATTCCCGACCGGGTTCAGCGCGCCATGCACCGCGGCTCACCCAACATCTACGAAGGCCCGTTGGTCGAGATGGTGACAGGGCTATTCCCCGATCTGCGCATAATTGCCGGAACCACGGGACATGTCGCAATCTATGTGGGCAATGGTCACGCCGGATGGGAGGCCGCGAATGCGAACCTTTTTAGCCGGGGCGAAAAGGCACTTGTTCTGGCTGTGGGCCAGTTCGGCCTTTCCTGGGCAAACGCGGCGCGCAACATGGGCATCGAGGTCGAGGTCCTGGATTTCGGCAAATCCTCTCCGCCGGACCTAGGCCGCGTCGAGGCGGCCTTGCGGGCCGATACCGCGAACCGGATCAAGGCCGTCCTGACCACCCATGTCGACACGGCCAGCACGATCAAGACCGACATCCCAGCGCTGCGGGCGGCGATGGATGCGACGGGGCATCCGGCGCTTCTTGCGGTCGACTGCATCGCCTCGCTGGGCTGTGACGAGTTTCGCATGGACGACTGGGGCGTCGATGTGATGGTTGCGGCCTGCCAGAAGGGGCTCATGACGCCGCCTGGCATGGCCTTTGTCTGGTTTTCCGAAGCCGCGCGCCTGCGCTGCGGCCGGAGCGATCTGGCGACGCCCTATTGGGCCTGGGGTCCCCGCGCCGAGCCGGAGGAGTTCTGGCAGATCTGGGACGGAACCGCGCCCACCTCACACCTTTATGGCCTGCGCGAGGCTTTGGACATGCTGCGCGAAGAGGGGCTGCCGAATGTCTGGCGCCGTCACCGGGTGCTGGCCGGGTCGGTCTGGGCCGCTTTCGATGCCTGGTCGGCCGGCAATCCGCAGATCGCCATGAACGTGGCCGACCCCGCCCATCGCGGCACGTCGGTCACGGCGGCCCGGTTCGGGGCGCCCCACGCGACGCGACTCCGCGAGTGGTGCGAGACAAAAGCCGGCGTGACCCTGGGCATCGGCCTTGGCATGGCGCCCTCGACCGATCCGGCCTATCACGGCTTCCTCCGCGTGGCACATATGGGCCATGTGAACGCGCATATGACGCTTGGCGCGCTGGCGGTCATGGAGGCCGGGATGACCGCGCTGCAAATCCCGCACGGACCGGGTGCTTTGGACGCCGCGGCCCGGGTTGTGGCCGAGGGGGCAGGTTGAGCTGGTTCCTGACTCGGTCGCTGGCACCGGGCGTCTTCGTGACGCTGGAACCCGCCGTCGATCCGATGTTCCGGGCCACGATGGTTACAGTCCTGGGTCGTGATCGCGACCTTCAATTCGACTTCGGTTGCGGGCTGGTAACCTTGCGGCCCTCACTGCCGCTTTCGGGCAAACCCGTGGTCGCAGTGGCAAGCCACGCCCATGTCGATCACATCGGTGCCCTGCACGAGTTCTCGGACCGCCGGGCCCATGCTGCCGAAGCGACCGGCTATGCCGGTTTGCCGGGGGTCGAGACCTTTGCCGACGAATTCCGCTCCTGGGACACCCTGGTCACCGCTTTGCCCGAACCGGGCTGGACCATCGACACCTGGTCGCTGCATCCGGCCCCCCTGACCGAAACCTTGGCTGAAGGCGACCGGGTCGATATTGGCGACCGCGCCTTCACCGTCCTGCATCTGCCGGGCCATTCCCCCGGAGGCATCGGCCTGCTGGATGAAGTCGATGGGCTTTTCCTGACCGGAGACGCGATCTACGACGACGAGATCCTCGACGATCTGCCGGGAGCCTCGATCCCCGACTACCTGGCGACGATGGAACGGCTGCGCCGGATCGACTGCCATCTTGCCATCGGTGGCCACGGGCCCGAGATGACCCGGGCCCGGATGGCAGCCATTGCCGAAGACTACCTGAAGCGGCGGGGATAGGCGCGCGGCCCCCCGACGCCCGGTCGTGACGACATCAGCCGCCGTTCTTGGCCAGCCACTCCTGCATCCACTTGATCTCGGCTTCCTGGGCGGCGATCACCGCTTCGGCAAGCTTGCGGACCTCGGGGTCTGTGCCATGCTCAAGGACGATCCGCGCCATTTCGACAGCGCCCTGATGATGCGGGATCATGCCGCGGATGAAATCCACGTCTGCATTGCCGGAATACTCGATCGCCATGCTCTGATGCATCCGGTCATTGGCCTCCATGAACGCCATCGAGGACGGGCCCATGTCGCCCATCATCGCATGGCCCTCGTGCCCGGTGGACTCTTGCGCCAATGCCGGCAGCGCGGCGGCGAGGAACAGGGCGAGTGACAGACGGGTCGGCATCGTGAATCTCCTTCATGCTGATGTCGGAAGATTCCCGCCTTCCCATGCGGGAAGGAAACTCATTTCCGCGTGATCGGGATTGTCGCGCCCCTGTGCACGACCGAAACCGATCTGTGCGGGGATCGCGGGGAACTGCCCCTTTCCGCAAGTGCAGCATCAGGCTATGGTCATGGACAGAGTGCAACTGGACAAACGGTGCATCGGGTGAAACGCAAGGGGCACAGGCCCGTCGTTGGGATCATCGGCAACAGCTATATGATCAACGACAGCTATCCGGCCCATTCCAGCGGGACGATGAATTCGGCCGCCGTGGCCGAGGTCGCCGGTTGTGTTCCGCTGATCATCCCTTCTGACCCGCGTTATGTCAGCGTCGAGGAACTGCTGGAGCTTTGCGACGGGTTTCTTTTGACGGGCGGGCGTCCGAACGTCCATCCCAGCGAATATGGGGAAGAAGAGACACCGGCCCATGGCGCCTTTGATCGCGGCCGCGACGCGATCACGCTGCCGTTGATCCGGGCCTGCGTCGACCGGGGCCAACCGTTTCTGGGGATCTGCCGGGGCTTTCAGGAAGTGAACGTCGCCCTGGGTGGCACGCTCCATCCCGAGATCCGCGAGTTGCCGGGCCGCATGAACCACCGCATGCCGCCCAAGGGCACGCTGGAAGAATGCTTCGCGCTCCGCCACGCGGTGACCTTTACCGAAGGCGGGGTCTTCCATCGCCTGATGGGCGCGCGCGAGGTGATGACAAACACCTTGCACGGGCAGGGTATCGCCCGACCCGCCAAAGAGATCGTGATTGACGGCCATGCTCCTGACGGCACGCCCGAAGCGATCTACGTCAAGGACGCGCCCGGCTTTACCCTTTCGGTGCAGTGGCATCCGGAATGGAATGCCGACAGCGACCCCGTCTCGCGTCCGCTATTCCGCGCCTTCGGTCGTGCCGTCGCCGACTGGGCAGGGCGCGACGCTGTGGCGGCCCGCCGGTCGGCCTGATAGGCGCCGCGAGTTGATCCTGATCAGGGTTGCCCGAATCCCCTTGGGATAGGAACGCGCTACCTTCAAGGAGGGGTTCCAAGATGATCCTGATTGCCTATGCCACAACCGATGGCCAGACCCGAAAGATCGCCCGTTTCGCGGCGGACAGGTTGGCCGGGCAAGGCCACGCGGTCGAGCTTCTGAATGTCGAGGATGCCGAAGGGCTGGAGCTCGCACGTTTCGACGCGGCAATCCTTGCCGGATCATTGCATGCGGGCGGTTACCAGAAGGCGCTGCGACAATTCGTGACCGGGGCGAAGCCCGCCCTTGATGCCTTGCCGACCCTCTTTCTGGCCGTCTCTCTCTCGGCCGCTGGCAACGACCCGGATGACTGGAAAGGTCTTCGTGCCTGTCTTGATGAGTTCCAGGAAGACACCGGCTGGACACCGGGCAGGACCGAACATGTCGCCGGCGCGTTCCGGTTTTCCGAATATGATTTCTTCCGCGCCTGGGCGATGCGCCGCATCGCGGACCAGAAGGGCCAACCGGTCGAGGCCGGGAAAGACAAGGAATACACCGACTGGGCCGCGCTGGGTAAGATGCTGGACGGGTGGGTCTCCGGGCTCGGGCCTCGGGTCAAAGGGGCCTGAGCTTCAACTTGGTGATCCGGTTCTCGCGCTTTGCGACCACTTCGAAGCGGAAGCCGTGAAAGCTGAAGACCTGGCCCTCGTTCGGGATCATCTGGGCTTCGTGGATGACAAGTCCTGCGATGGTGTTCGCCTCGTCATCCGGCAGACGCCAGTCCGTCGCGCGGTTAAGGTCGCGGATCGTCATCGCCCCGTCGATCAGATAGGCGCCATCCTCGGTCTGAGTCAGGCCCGAATCCTTGTGCACGACATCGAACTCATCGGTGATGTCGCCGACGATTTCCTCAAGGATGTCCTCCAGCGTGATCAGCCCCTGCAGCGTACCGTATTCGTCGACGACCAGCGCGAAATGAGTGCGCCGGGCGAGGAACTCGCGCATCTGCTCGTCCAGCGCGGTGGTGTCGGGGATGAAATAGGGTTTCATCGCCACCTTTTCGATCTCCAGGCTCTCGATCCCGGCGACGGAACCATCCTCGCCACGGACCAGCCGGTCGACTTCGCGCAAGAGGTCCTTGGCATGGATGACGCCCAGGATGTGGTCATCACTCTCGCGAAAGAGCGGCAAGCGCGTGTGGGGCGAAGCCAGGACACGGGTTATGATTTCACCAGGAGGCAAGTCGGCGTCGATCATTTCGATCTGGCGGCGGTGGCGCATGATCTCGTCGACCGTGCGATGGCTTAGATCCAGCGCCCCAAGCAGTCGGTCGCGGTCCGCCTTCTCCACGGTGCCCTCGGAATGGCCAAGCGCGATGGCCCCGGCGATCTCTTCGCGCCGGGCCAGCATTTCGCCCCCGGGGCTGGATCGCAGACCGAACAGCCGCAACAAGCCTCGTACTACGGCCCGGACCACTGAAACGATTGGCGAAAAAGCTACGATCAGGACGCGGATCAGCGGTGCCACGCGCGTTGCGACCGGTTCGGGGTAGGTGATGGCCACGGTCTTTGGCATGACCTCCCCGAAGATCAGCACCAGCGCGGTCATGGCAAAGGTCGCAAGTGCCACACCGCTGTCCCCGAAAATCCGGGTCAGCAAGGCCGTGGCAAGCGAGGCGGACAGGATATTGACGATGTTGTTCCCCAGAAGCAGCGCACCGATCATCCTTTCGCGATCCTCGGTCACCTTCATTGCCGCCTTCGCCCCGCGTGAGCCCTTGTCAGCTTGCGCCTTCAGTTTGCTGCGGGACGCTGCTGTAAGCGCGGTTTCTGAGCCTGAGAAAAAGGCAGACAGCACCAGCAGCACCAGGATGGCGGCGCAGGTCAGCCAGAAGGCGGCGTCAATCATCTCGGTCGGCATCGGGTCCTTCAGAAGCTTTCAGCCCTTGCGGGCCAGGGGGTGACGGGTCAGCACAAGGTCTCTCAGGTGGTCATCCAGCACATGCGTGTAGATTTCGGTGGTGGCAACATCGGCATGACCCAGCAGCGTCTGGATCACTCGAAGATCGGCGCCATGGGCCAGAAGATGGGTGGCAAAGGCATGGCGCAGCACATGCGGCGTCACCTTGGCCGGCGAAAGACCGGCCAGGACGGCGACGTCCTTGACCAGATGGTGGAAATACTGGCGTGTCAGGTGCCCGTCGCGGCCATCGCCGGGAAAAAGGAAGCGGGACGGTGCCTTACCAGACTTCCGGCCTTCTTCCTCCAGGGCATCGCGCTCTGCCAGCCAGGCGCCAAGTGCCACGCGTGCCAGGTTCGACAGCGGCACCATCCGCTCCTTGTCGCCCTTGCCCCGGACAAGGACCATCCGCGGATCGCCCCGGACAGCGGCCACCGGCAGGCTGACAAGTTCGCTGACCCGCAGACCCGTTGCGTAGAGAAGCTCGAAAAGCGCCGTGTCCCGCAGCCTTTCGACGGGATTGCGTCCGCGGATGCGGGCTGCCTCGATCAGCCGGGTGACCTCGGCCTCGGTCAGGGTTTTCGGCAGGCTCTGCGCCTTGCCGGGACCCGAAAGCCGCAGCGCCGGATTGTCGCCGCGCCAGCCCTCCTCGAAGGCGAAGCGATAAAGCTGGCGGATCGATGACAGCCGCCGCGCGCGGGTCGCTTTGGACAGGCCCTGCGCGTCGCAGTGAACCAGATAGGTCTCGACCTCGTCCCGCCCAGCCTGCATGAGGGTCTTGCCCTTGCGCTGAAGCCAATCGGCAAAGTCCACCAGGTCGCGGCCATAGGCCAACTGGGTGTTTCGCGATGCCCCGAGTTCAGCCGCCCGAGCATCCAGAAAGGTCGAGATCCAGCGGCTGGCCTCGGCATCGGGCATGACCTAGCCCCGCCGTTCCAGGATCATCAGTTCAAGGGCCGTGCGCCGTGCGACCGCTTCCAGCCCAAGTGCAAGCAGCACGGAAAGGCCTTCGGTCACGCCCCGCAGATCGCCCTGGACGCCTCTGCCGATATTGTCGATCGCCGTCAGGATCGCCTCACCCTTGCGATTGCCATCGATCAGTGCCTGGGCGTCCGTCGAAGGTGTCGGGCTCCGGAAAGCGGCCGAAATCGCCCGCCCCAGGCTGTCGGGGGGCAGGGCACTGGTCGTTTTGCCGGTCGCGACCGCGACCAGAAAGGCATCGGTCGCGTCGGCCGACCTGTGCTTGCGGGCGGCCAACTCGGCATAGGGCGACAGAAGCCCGACCCGGAAGGCAATCGCCGCCGCTTCGCCCTGCAGTGACAGCTCTTGCAGGGCCTTGCCGAAAAGCACGGCAAACGGCACCTCAAGTTCGACTTCCTGCATCCGCGCCCAGACTTCGGGCAGCGTTTCGGCTACGCGCGCGGCGTCACCCGCACTCATCGCAGTCTCGAAGGCCTGAAACGCTTCGGTGCGATCCCAGACCCCTCCGGAGGCCGCCGGATCGCGTTCGGTATAAAGCCCCAGAATCACATTCGGCGGGATCGTTCCGGCCCGGGTCAGCCGTTCGGCCGCTTCGATTTGCGCCTTCCAGCCGGCCCGCGGTCCAAGTTCGGCATAGGAAAAGGCCACCGGCAGGCCTTCGGTCGGCAGCGGCTCGCCAATAGCCGCGTAAATCATCCAGTCCAGCGGCGTGACCGGGTTCGGCGCTGGCGGAACCGGCTCGCCCTCGTAGAGCTCTGGGTCGAGGAAACGTGAGAGAAGTGCCGCCTGATCGGACGAGATCTGGCCAAGGGCTTCCGAGGTGCGGATGGTCAAGGCGGCCGTGTCCCAGTCACCCGACCGCGCGAGGCAGAAGATGCGCGCCGGTACCGTTGGCGCCAGATGCGGTTCGCTTGCCATCAATTCGCAAGCCCGATCCTCGGCCCCGGTCAGAAGCGCCACATCGAAGGAGCGTCGGAAAAGTTCGGGCGTGGTCGCGCCGACCGCGTCGATCAGGGCCGCGGCCTGTTCAAGCGCGCCCAGGGCCAGAAGCTTGTCGATCCGTGTCTGCAAAAGCTCGCCCCGGCCACCCGCATCGACCGGTGCGGCGACCTCGGCCAAGAGGATTGTCAGGAACAGCTGGCGCAGGGCGGGCAGGTCGTCGTCCGGGTGTGTGACCAGCTTCTCGGCGATCTCGCGCGTCAGCCCGGCCCCCCAGAGGTCGCGCGGCAAGCCCGAGACAGCCGGCGAGATCAGCCCTACGGCATCCGGCGACGGCCCGTCCAGCGCCGAGGTCGTCACGGTCACCGGCAGTGCACCGCCTGCTTCGGTCACCGGCGGCTCGTCGATCGCGATAGCCACTCCACCAGACGTCCCGCCGGTCGGGACGGTCGCAACCGACTTTGACAGCCAATCGATGGCCGAAAGCGGGCCGCTTGCGGCAGTCTGTTCCTGGGCCGCAACCGGCCCGGCACAGATCAGCAGGAATAGAAGCCTGACCGCATCAATCCGCATTCAACACCACAGGCTTTTTCACTTCCCCCTGTTCGGGGGTGAGATCGCCCAGATAGGCATAGCCCGTCAAGCCGACAAAGCCCAAAATCACCAGCAAAACCAACGTTTTGATGATCCGACCCATCGACGTGCCCTTCCTCGTATTGCGGCCTTGCGGGCTTTCGCCGTCCGGCTGTTCTTGCCGCCCCTTTCGGGCCCAGTCAGGCCGTCAGAGCGGGTTCGGTTGCGAATGTATATAGCATTCGGGAAAACTTCACGCCATTGAGGGTGGAAGATTTCCCTTCGGCAAGTCCTTGCCTTCGGGATCAGGTGACGGGGCGCCATGGCACGGCTGGCAAAGACAGTGGTTTTGGTGGGAATGATGGGCGCGGGCAAGACGGCAGTCGGCACAGCGCTGGCTCGACAACTGGGTGTCGAGTTCCGGGATTCCGACGAAGAAATCGTTCGCGCGGCCAACCGCTCCATCGCTGAAATCTTCGAGCGCGATGGCGAACCCTTCTTCCGCGCCCGTGAGACCGAAGTGATCAGCCGCCTCTTGCGTGGCACGCCCTGCGTTCTGTCAACCGGGGGCGGGGCCTTCCTGTCCGAGACGAATCGCCAGATGATCCATGACGTGGGCGTCTCGGTCTGGCTGCGGGCGGATCTCGACCTCCTTTGGCAGCGCGTCCGGCACAAGACCACACGCCCGCTGCTGCGCACCCCGAACCCCCGCGAGACCTTGCGGGAACTTTACGAGGCGCGGCAGCCGTTCTATTCCAAGGCCGATCTCGCAGTGGATAGCGCGGCCGAACGCTCGGTCGAAGACATGGCTGCGCGCGTGGTCGAAGCGCTGGCCGAACGGCCGGACGTGCTGGAGGGTTAAGGCGTGAACAGGGTTGCGGTTGACTTGGGCGAACGCTCGTATGAGGTGCGCATCGCCCCCGGCCTGATGTCGCGCGCCGGGATCGAGATCGCTCCCCTTCTGCGCCGCAAGCGCGTGGCGATCGTGACGGATGCGACCGTCGCCATGGCCCATTTGCCCGGGTTGAAAGCCGCCCTTGAGGCCGAGGAGATCGCAGTCAGCACTCTGGCCCTTCCGCCCGGCGAGGCCACGAAGGGCTGGGAAAACCTCGCCCGCTGCACCGAATGGCTTCTTGAGCAGAAGGTCGAACGCAAGGACGTCGTCCTGGCCCTTGGCGGCGGGGTGATCGGTGATCTGGTCGGCTTTTCCGCCGCCATCCTGCGGCGTGGCGTGCGTTTCGTGCAACTGCCGACCACGCTTCTTGCCCAGGTTGACAGCTCGGTCGGTGGCAAGACCGGGATCAACACGACCCAGGGCAAGAACCTGGTTGGCGCGTTTCATCAGCCAAGCCTGGTCCTTGCCGACATCGACACGCTTGCGACCTTGCCGGACCGCGACCTGCTTTCGGGCTATGGTGAAGTGGTGAAATACGGCCTCCTGGGGGATGCCGACTTTTTCGACTGGCTTGAACGCAACGGCCCGGCGCTTCGGTCCGGTGACCAGGCCGCGCGGCTTCATGCGGTGACACGATCGGTCGAGATGAAGGCCGGCATCGTCAGCCGCGACGAGACCGAAGAGGGCGAACGCGCGCTTCTCAACCTCGGTCACACCTTTTGCCATGCGCTGGAAAAGGCCACCGGTTATTCCGACCGCCTGCTGCATGGCGAAGGGGTCGCCATCGGCTGCGCCCTGGCTTTCGAGCTTTCATCGCGACTTGGCCTTTGCAGCCAGGAAGAGCCGAGCCGCGTCCGCGCGCATCTGGCGGCGATGGGGATGAAGGTCGATCTTGCCGATATACCTGGCGACTTGCCCGACGAAGACGCGCTGATCGCCCTGATGGGCCAGGACAAGAAGGTGATCGACGGTCGTCTTCGCTTTATCCTGGCGCGCGGGATCGGTCAGGCCTTCATCGCCGAGGATGTGCCGGGTGATATCGTCCGCAAGCTCTTGGTCGATGCGCTTGCCCGCAGGACGGCTTAAGCGTCACTCTGCCGCTGCAGGCAGGGCAGTGACCTTGACCCCTGGGGCAACCTGATCGCTTGGGTGCAGGATGACCCGGTCGCCAGCCACAAGCCCTTCCAGTACCTGAGCGTGGTCTTCGTTCCGTTCGCCCAGCTGGATGCGCTGAAGCACCGCACGATCATCGCGTATCACATAGGCCGCCCATTCCGTCCCGTCTCGGAACAGGGCGCCGACCGGGATCGTCAGCACATCTTCGCCGCGCCAAAGCGCAATCCGGGCAATGACCCGGAAGCCATGTCCCAGCGCGCGGCGTTCCTCTGCCGGACCTTCCAGCGCCAGGATCACCTTGACGCGCTGCTCGTCTATCCCAAGTGCCGAGACCTGGGTCACCGCCGAAGGCTCGACCCGCTCGACACGGGCCGCAATCGGTGCACCGCCCCAGCCGGTGACTACGGCCGCAGCGCCAGGCACGACCCGCACCGCGTCGCGGGACAGAAGGTCCACCCGGATCTCGATACCCTCAGGATCGCCAATCTCAAGGATCGGCGTTCCCGTCTGCACCACCTGTTCGCTTTCGGTCAGAACCCGAAGCACGCGGCCCGAAACGGGCGCCACGACGTCAACGCAGCAAAAGCTCTCGGGACCGTTCTGGTCTGACCGCAGGATCGCAAGCGCGCTTTCCAGTTCCTTCTCGCGCACGGCCAGATTGGCGATCGCGCTGCTGACGGCGGCCTGCGCGGTCTTCTGTGCCAGGATTGCACTGTCATAGGCACGCTGCGATATTGCGCCCCGGGTTTGCAGTGCCGTGGCACGGTTCGCCTCGCCCGTCATGAACTCCAGCGTGGCCTCGGCCTGTATTACTTGCGCCCGCGCAAGTTCGGTTGCGGCCTGCGCTGCCGCCGCAGCCGCCTCTGCCACCGCGCGGGACCGGCTGTCCAACAACACAGGCGCTGCCGGGCCGATCGACGCAACGACCGTCTCGCCTTCAACCACCGTGTCCCCAGGGTGCAAGCTGACCCGCCGAAGCTTGCCTGCGATGCTTGCCGAGACGGTAAAAACTTCCCGGATGCTGGCTTCACCCTCTTCCTCGACCGCAACTTCCAGCGTCCTCGGGGCAACTTCGGCCAGTTCGACCTCGACCGGTCGGGGCAGGAAGGCCCAGACCAGGAAGCCGATCACGGCAGCAGCGATGGCAAGGGATATCAGGCGGCGCATTTGGCTCACTCCCGTGTCTTCAGGACTTCGATCATGTCGAGATTGTTGATCCGGCCGCGGATCGCATAGGCCGAAAGCAGCGCGGCGGCACAGACGACCAGGCTGGCGCTGGCAAAGACTTCGCGGCCTATGACAAAGGGCACGCGGTAAAGATCAGAAGAGAAGGCGGCGACCATGGCGGCGGCGATCCCGTAGCCGATCAGCCAGCCCAGCGGCTGTGCAAGCAGGACAACGACCCCGAGCTCGCCGAAAAGGACACCGGCGACCTCGCGGTTGGTGAAGCCCAGAACCCGAAGGCTGGCAAGTTCGCGCCCCTGCTCGGAGAGCGCGATGCGTGAAAAGTTGTAGACGACGCCAATCGCGATGATCCCGGCCAGCACGACATAGACAGTGACCATAACGGTGATGTTCTCGGCCAGCGTCTCGCGGAACCGAGACAGCATCAGGCTTGTCACGCTGATCAGCTCGGTCTTCGGTGCGGCCTTGGCAGCGGCATAGAAGGCAGCCTCCCGGGCCTCGTCGATCTGCAGGCTTACGCCCGATACCATGGCGCCTTCGCCCATCAACCGGTTCAGGGCCCCGATCTCCATGGCGGCACCAAGGCCGACATAACCAAGCGAGATGCCGCTGACCGGCAATGTCACGCTGGGACGCGCGCCCTCCAGCACGTCCACGGTAACAAGATCGCCGGTCCTGACGTCCAGCGCCTCGGCCAGCGCTTCTGAAAGGATGACCCCCGCATCGGGCAGGCGCATCGGCCGCAGGTCCGGGTCCAGGACACGCGAAAGCTGCGGTTCTTCCGGCCGGCCCACGATTCCCAGCTTCTTCGACAGGTTCCGGTGGCTGATCCTGGCCGAAACTGACCGGAATGGCTCTGCAACCAGCACGCCCGGCAGATCGCGCGCCGCAAAGACTGCGGGCAGGGGTTCGGGCGTTCCAAAGACGATCTGGGCGTCATGGCGCTCCGAGCGGAAGAAGGTGACGTCGATCATCCGGTCGATGGATCCGAAAGACCAAAGCGAGGCGACCAGGATTGCCACCGCCATCGCTATGCCCAGCGTCGAAGAAAACGTGCGGAACGGCCAGCGAGACAGGTGCCGCACCACCATGACCCCGGACTGGCGCAGTCTGAGCAGGCTTTGGGCCCATCCCATTTGTTGCCGGTAGGCCGCCGGCGAAGGGGGGGCCATGGCAACTGCTGGCGGTAGCCGGACGACCGAGCGCACGGCATAAAGCGCGCCGCCGGATGCTGCTGCCAAGGTGACAAGAGCCGCCAGTCCGTAAAGCTGCGGGTCGCGGGTGAAAACAAGGTAGGGGAAGGAAAAGAACCGGGCATACATCTGGGCCAGCCCGACCCCAAGCCAGGCTCCCGCAACGAACCCGATCCCGATTCCAACGACCGCAATCAAGAGAACGAATTCGATGTAATGTTGCGCGACCGCGCGTGAGGTATAGCCGATCGCCTTCAGAAGCCCGATCTGTTCGCGTTCCAGCGTGATCAGGCGCGACAGCGTCATGTTGACCAGCATCGCCGCGACCAGCAGGAAGATCGGCGGCAGGACCTTGACCATGGCCGAAAGCTGCTTGAGTTCGGCATCGAGGAATGCATGCGACAGCTGGTCCTTTCTGGCTGAGGCCCCGACGCCACCATAGCGCGCGGTCAGACGGTCCAGGGTCTCGATCACCCGGTCGGTGCTGGCACCGGGGGCAAGCTTCAGGACAATGTTGGAGAATGCGCCCTCCAGGTCATAGGCCGCCTCAAGCCCACCTCGCGGGGCCCAGACCACGCCGAAACGGCGCGGATCTGGCATCATCTGGCCCGGGCCAAGCGCATAGATGAACTCGGGCGAGAGGGCGACGCCCGTGATCAGAAGCTCACGCCGCTGACCGTTCATCAGCACCGGCAGCCGATCGCCCGGCCCCAGACGATGCGCCTTGGCGAAACCGTCCGAAACCACGACCTCGCGCGCCGACTGCGGGTCGGGCAATCGGCCAAGCCGGAGGTAAAGCCGGTTCAGCCCCGCCCCGTTGCCCCCCGGAAGCGAGACGAACAGAACTGACCCCGGCTCGGCCATCCAGGGCAGATCCAGAAGCCCGAGCTTCACGATCCGCGCCTCGGCATCAAGCACACCCTCGATTTCCTCGATCTCGGCTAGAAGCGCCCGGGGCGCGCGCGTGACATCGGCGAAGATGTCCGCGAAACGGTTCTCCTCATAATACCGGGCCCGCGTCTCGTAGAGCGATGAATAGGCACCGTTCCCGAGGATCAGCGTCGCCACGCCCGCCGCCAGGACCAGCGCAATGGCCAGCACCTGCGCCCAAAGCCGCCGCAGGTCGCGCAGCACCTTTCGACGCAGGGGCGAGATCACCATGCGACCTCCGAAGGTTGCTTCTTCACTGCGTTGACGGTCTCTTCCACGATGCGGCCATCGGCGAAGCGGATCACCCGGTCGGCAATGTCGCGGATCGCGGCGTTGTGGGTGATCACCAGAGTCGTGGCCCCGACTGCCCGGTTCACCTGGGTCAGGGCCTCCAGCACCTTGATGCCCGTCATGCTGTCCAGCGCGCCCGTCGGTTCGTCGCAGAGCAGGACCTCGGGGTTCTTGGCGATGGCGCGTGCGATCGCCACCCGCTGCTGCTCGCCCCCGGAAAGTTGGGCCGGGAAATGATGCGCACGGTCGGCCAGACCGACCAATGCCAGGGCATCGGCGGCTTGCATCGGGCGCCGGGCGATCTCGGTGACCAGCTGGACATTCTCTTGCGCGGTCAGGCTTGGAACCAGATTGTAGAACTGGAAGACAAAGCCCACATGGTCGCGCCGGTACTGGGTCAACGCGGCTTCGCCCAGGCTTGTCAGTTGGTGCTCCTCGAACCAGACCTCGCCGCCCGAGGCCTGATCCAGCCCGCCCACGATGTTCAGGAATGTCGACTTGCCTGACCCCGAAGGGCCAAGGATCACGATGAATTCGCCCCTTCGTGCCTCGAAATCAATGCCGCGAAGGGCGTGAACCTCAAGCGCACCATTGCGGTAGACCTTGGTTAGGCCCGTCGCTCGGAACACGATTTCGCTTTGCTCGGCCATATCCGGGTCCTTTCCCGGTCTACCTAGACTGGCATGTTGCTCCCCGCCTTGATGCGTATCAAGGCCCGGTCAGACATCCAGAAGCCGCAACAGCCGGTCGCGCTCGCCCCGGTCGTCAGGCTGTGACAGCGCATCGGCCAGCCCTTGCAGCGAGCCAATGGAATGTCCCGCACGGAAGCAGTCGACGTGCGGCAGGAGCGCCCGGATGCCGCCCGCCTTTGGCGCAAAGCCCTCCCAGCGCAGAAGCGGGTTCACCCAGATCAGGCGGCGGCAGGAAAGGTGCAGCCGCTGGGCTTCGCGGGCAAGATCGGCGGCATCGTCGCGATCAAGGCCATCGGTGATCAGCAGCACCACGGCCCCGGAACCCAGTACCCGGCGCGACCAGTCGCGGTTGAAGGCATGCAGGCAGGACCCGATCCGCGTACCGCCCGACCAGTCCTGTGCCTGACGCCCCGCCGCAGCCAGCGCGGCATCCACATCCCGTTCGTGCATGTGGCGGGTGATGTTGGTCAGCCTCGTGCCAAAGGTGAAGGCATGGACCCTGGCCCAGCCCTGGCCCCGGCGGTTCGCAACCGCATGAACAAAGTGCAAGACCATCCGCGAATAGGTGTTCATCGACCCCGAAATATCGCAAAGCACCACCAGGTTGGGCCAGCGAAGTCGCGGGGATTGCCAGATCGGGGCCGCAATCTCGCCCCCTCGCCGTGCGGCGGCCCGCAATGTCGCCCCCGCGTCGATCCGCGCGCCCAAGGCATCCTGCCGCATCCGCTGCGTGGGGATTGGCCGTACCGGAAGTGACAGCCGCGCCAGCATGCGCCGGGCCATGGCCATCTCGTCAGTACTCATCAGTTCGAAATCAAGCGTCTTCAGCCGCTCCTCGCCGCTGATCGTGGCTGACGCGTCGATCTCGATCTCGGCATCGTCTTCCGCATCACCTTTGTCCGCAAGGGCAGGGGGCCGTTCGGCCCCATCCAGAAGGGCCTCGGCCGCGCGCTTCTCGGCGGCTTCGGCAAGGCGCTCTTCCTGCGCGCCGTGCACTGCAGGCAGCATGAAGGACATCATGTGTTCTAGGTAACGCGGGTCGCGCCAGAAAAGGCGAAAGACCTGGGCAAAGACGGTCCGCTCTTCCGGCCGCGCGACAAAACAGGCGTGCAGCGTCCAGTAGAAATCCCGCCGCTCGGTGAACCCTGCCGCTGCCACCGCCCGGATCGCATCGGCCACCCGACCGGGACCGACCGGAAGGCCCGCCTTGCGCAGCGCACGGGCAAAATGCAAGAGGTTCGACACCAGCTTCGGGTTGTCCGGCAGGGTCAGCTCGGCATAGACCGCCATCAGCCCCGCACCCCCGTCACGCGCCGACCAAAGCGGCCCGCGCCTCGTCCAGAAGCTTCTTGGCCTCCGAGCCCTGCAGTTTCTGGATATCGTCCTGATACTTCAGGACTGCGCCCAAGGTATCCGCGATCACTTCGGGTGACAGGGCCACGATATCCAGCGCCAGCAGGCACTTTGCCCAATCGATCGTCTCGGCCACACCCGGCTTCTTGAACAGATCCTCGTCGCGCAGGCGCTGGACGAAGGCCACGACCTCTCGGCTCAGACTGTCGTCTGCTTCGGGGGCGCGGGCCTTCAGGATCGCCAGTTCCCGGGCGAAATCCGGGAAATCGACCCAGTGATAAAGGCATCGCCGCTTCAACGCGTCATGCACTTCCCGGGTGCGGTTCGAGGTCAGGATGACGATCGGCGGTTCGGGCGCCGTGATCGTGCCAAGTTCGGGGATCGTCACCTGAAAATCGCTGAGAGCTTCCAGCAGGAAGGCCTCGAAAGGCTCGTCCGTGCGGTCCAACTCGTCAATCAGCAGAACCGGCGCACCGCCCGGCTGCGGCTGCATCGCCTGCAAGAGGGGGCGGGCGATGAGGTATTCCTCGGTGAAAAGCTCTGCCTTCAGTGCATCGCGGTCAGCGCCGCCGCCGGCCTCTGCCGTTCGGATCGCAATCATCTGCGCTGCAAAGTTCCATTCGGCCACCGCCGAGGCCGCGCTTAGCCCTTCGTAGCATTGCAGGCGGATCAGCCGGCGGCCAAGGCCGGTCGCGATGGCCTTGGCGATCTCGGTCTTGCCGACCCCCGCCTCGCCCTCCAGAAACAGCGGGCGCCCCAGCCGCAAGGCCAGGAAGACCACCGTCGCAAGCGCGCGCGAGGCGATGTAGCCCTGCGATGCAAGAAAGGTCTCGGTTGCGTCGATACTGTCTGGCGCTGCGGTCACGGGGGCAGGCTTTCTCTTGGGTCTTTGCCACCGTGGCGAGCCGCTCTGACGGCGTCAAGCTGGCAGAAAGTCCCAGTCCCTCCATCGGGGCGCCCTACTGTCGTGAAGCTGGGCCGTGTTCCATCCGGACAAACCTTGCCAGATCATTAATCCGGCAAGGCAAGCCATTGAAATCATTTGGGTCGCGCGCCTGTCCAGCGTGGACAGTCACCCCGCCTTGACCCGCAACCGCCAGGCATGGAGCAGGGGCTCGGTATAGCCCGAAGGCTGCTCCCGTCCCTTGAAGACCAGCTCCACCGCCGCCTGGAACGCCGCACCCTGAAAGTTCGGAGCCATCGGCTTGTATAGCGGATCGCCCGCATTCTGCCGGTCAACCACGGCGGCCATCTTCTTCATCGCCTCGGTCACTTCCTCGGCCGTGACCACCCCATGATGCAGCCAGTTCGCGATGTGCTGGGCCGAAATCCGGCAGGTCGCGCGGTCTTCCATCAGCCCGACATCGTTCACGTCCGGCACCTTCGAGCAGCCCACCCCCTGGTCGATCCAGCGGACGACATAACCAAGGATGCCCTGGGCGTTGTTCTCCACCTCGCGCATCACCTGGGCGCGGTTCCAGGACTGGAAGCTCGCCAGCGGAATGTCGAGGATGCCGTCGACATGTGCGCGCCGGCCGCCCTTGGCCAGCTTCGCCTGCACCGCGAAGACATCGACCTTGTGGTAGTGAAGGGCATGCAGGGTGGCCGCAGTGGGCGAGGGCACCCAGGCTGTGTTCGCCCCGGCGCGGGGATGGGCGATCTTTTCGTCCAGCATCGCCGCCATCAGGTCGGGCATCGCCCACATCCCCTTGCCGATCTGCGCCCGGCCCGACAACCCGCATTCGAGGCCGATGTCGACGTTCAGGTTCTCGTAGGCGGTGATCCAGCTTTTTCGTTTGATGAAGTCCTTCCGGCTGAACGGCCCGGCCTCCATGCTCGTATGAATCTCGTCCCCGGTCCGGTCCAGGAAACCGGTGTTGATGAACGCGACCCGGGTCTTCGCCGCCCGGATGCATTCCTTCAGGTTGACCGAGGTCCGCCGCTCTTCGTCCATGATCCCGAGCTTGACGGTGGCCGGGGCCAGACCCAGCACCTCTTCGACCCGTGCCATGACCGCGTCGGCGAAGGCCACTTCCTCGGGCCCGTGCATCTTGGGCTTGACGACATAGACCGAACCCAGGGTCGAATTCCGCAGGCCTTCCGTCTTCTTCAAATCATGCAGCGCTATGGTGACCGTCACCATCGCGTCCATCAGCCCTTCTGGCACCTCCGACCCATCTGGCAGAAGGATTGCCGGGTTGGTCATCAGATGGCCCACGTTCCGCACCCACATCAACGCGCGGCCCTTCAGCGTGAAAGGGCTGCCGTTCGGGTCCAGATACTCCCGGTCCGCCGCCAGCCGCCGTTCGACCTTACGGCCGCCCTTCTCGAAGACCTCGGAGAGTGTGCCCTTCATCAGCCCGAGCCAGTTACGGTAGGCGCCGACCTTGTCCTCGGCATCGACGCAGGCGACGGAATCCTCGCAGTCCATGATCGCAGTCAGCGCGCTTTCAAGCTGCACATCGGCAAGAAGCGCCTGGTCGCGCGAACCGATGAAATGCGCCCGGTCGAAGACCAGTTCGACATGCAGGCCGTTGTTGCGGAGGAGCACAGAGTCGGGGGCCTTGGGGTTGCCCCGGTAGCCCGCGAATTTCTCCGGCTGGACCAGCGGCAGGTCGTCGACCAGAAGCTGTCCGTCCTTCACTGCATAGCGCCGCACATCAGCGTGACTGGCCCCGGCGATCGGGAAAGCCTCGTCCAGGAAGACCCGCGCCCGGGCCACGACCCGCGCGCCGCGGCCGCGTTCGTAGCCGCCGGGGGGAGGGGCCGAGCCCATCGCATCGGTGCCATAGAGGCAGTCGTACAGGCTTCCCCAGCGCGCATTCGCGGCGTTCAGGGCGTAACGGGCATTCGTGACCGGAACCACAAGTTGCGGGCCGGGAATGCGGGCGACCTCGGGGTCGACGTTGGTGGTCTCGATGGTAAAGGCCGGGCCTTCGGGCAGCAGATAGCCGATTTCGGCCAGGAAGGCTTTGTAGGCGGCATGGTCGTGCGCCTTGCCCTTTCGGGCCACATGCCATGCGTCGATCCTGGCCTGCAGGTCATCGCGACGGGCCAGTAGCGCACGGTTGCGGGGTGCAAAGTCACGCAAAAGACCGGCAAAGCCTGCCCAGAATGCATCGGCCGACAGGCCCGATCCAGGCAGTGCTTCGGTCTCGAGAAAGCTGGCCAATTCACTGGCGACCTGCAGTCCTGCCCGTTCGGTTCTCTGGGTCATCAACGTCCTCCGCAAGCTTTCGGGCAAGATTGTATGCTTTCGCACACAATAGGCGAGGCCGCCTTGGAACGGCAAGACAACTGCGCGTCCGATTTCCGGATTGCGACGAATTCACCTGTCGGAATTCCATGAAAGCGAAATAGTTCGCAACTTGGCTAAGTTTTTCGTTGCGACTCGGCTCCGGACCATATTAGTTAGTGATATGGCTAAGTATGATCCCCAACTCGACCACCTTTTTCATGCGCTGTCCGACCCGACGCGGCGGATGATGCTGAACCGGCTGGCGCGCGGTCCCGCTCCGGTCAGTGAACTTGCCGGACCGACCGGTCTGAAACTGCCGACAATCCTGCGGCACCTTTCGGTGCTGGAGGAGGCGGGGTTGGTCGCGACCCAGAAGGACGGGCGGGTCAGATCCTGCGCCTTCCAGCCGCAAGCGCTGAATCCGATGCGCGATTGGCTTGAGGAACAACGAAAGGTCTGGGAGGCGCGACTGGACCGGTTGGACGATTATGTAATGAAGCTGATGAAGGAACGTCAGAAATGACCCTGGAACTCGACCCCGAACTTGATCTTGTCCTCAGCCGCGAGGTCAACGCCCCGCGCGAGATCCTCTATATGTGCTGGACCACGCCCGAGCACCTCGTCCACTGGTTCGTGCCCAAGCCGCACAAGGTCACGGCTTGTGAGCTGGACGTTCGTCCCGGTGGTGCCTGCAACACGACCTTCGATGTCGATGGCAATGAAATGCAGAATAACGGGGTCTACCTTGAGGTGATTCCGAACGAAAGACTTGTGTTCACAGACGCTTACACCGCGGGGTGGAAGCCCGCTCCCGAACCCTTCATGACCGCGATCCTGACGTTCGAGGACATCGGCAACGGCCGCACCAAGTACACCGCCATCGCCCGGCACCGCAACGCGGACACCGCCAAGGCGCACAAGGACATGGGCTTTTACGACGGCTGGGGCACGGTGGTGACGCAGCTTGAAGAATACGCCCAGGGCCTGATGAAATGAGTCTCGACCTGGCGGCAGACCGGTTCGCAACCCTGACCTTCGAGCGCAAAGTCGCCGCCCCGTGCGCCACGCTTTTTGCGGCCTGGACGGCGCCAGCGGCGCGTGCGGTCTGGGCACCCCCGGCCCCGGGCGTCACGGTCGAATTTCTTGAGGCCGACAGCCGGGTCGGTGGGCGCGAGGTCTCGCTCTGCAAGGTCGCGGGCGAACCCGATATCCGGGTCGAGGCGGGCTGGCTTGAGATACAGCCGAACCAGGTCAGCGTGAACTATGAGGTCGTCTCGCGCGAGGCGGTGGTCCAGTCGGCGGCCCTGGTGACGGCTGGTTTCGTGGCGGAGGGAGAGGAGAGCCGGATCTCGGTCACTGTCCAGCTGTCTTCGCTCGCCGCAGACATGGAGCAGGGCTATCGCCAGGGCTTCGACGCCGGTGTGACGAACCTTGCGGGGGTGGCCGAGCGGACGATGGTGCTGGAACGGGTGATCAGGGCGCCGGTCGCCACGGTCTGGGGCGCCTGGATGAATGCCGAGAGCCTTCCGAAATGGTGGGGGCCGGACGGGTTTTCCTGCCGCACCAGTCGGATCGACCTGCGCGAGGGCGGCGAGTGGGTCTTCGACATGATCGGGCCGGATGGCACTGTCTTCCCGAACCACCATCGCTATGGCCGGGTGATCCCCGAAGCGCGGATCGAATATGCACTTCTCTGGGGCGAGAACGGGCCGAAACATGCCGATGCCTGGGCCGCATTCGACGACCTCGGCGGGGCAACGAAAGTGACGCTGGGCATGGTCATGTCCACGCGTGAGGAATGGCAGAACGCCAAGGGCTTCGGCGCCGAGAAGTTGGGGCTGCAGACGTTGGGCAAGCTCGCCCGGATCATCGGCGCCGAGTGACCCGACACGGAGATGGGAGAACGGAAATGCGAAAGATACTAGGGGGCGTTTTCCTGTCGCTGGACGGTGTCATGCAGGCACCGGGAGGTCCATCCGAAGACCCGACCGGCGGGTTTGCTCTGGGGGGCTGGGCAGGAACCCAGTGGGACGACACGATGGGCGCGGCGATGGGTGGCATATTCAGCGCGCCATTTGACCTGCTGCTCGGCCGCAAGACCTATGAGATCTTTGCCGCGCATTGGCCCTATGTTCCTGCGGATGATCCCATCGGGCCCGTGTTCACCAAGGCCGCCAAATACGTGCTCAGTCGCGGAAATGACGTCTGGGACTGGAACAACACGCATCGTCTTGGCGGAATCGATAGTGTGAAGGAGCTCAAGGCAAGTCACGGCCCGGACCTTCTCATCCAGGGCAGTTCCACGCTTTACCCGCAGCTTCTGGCGGCAGGTCTGATCGACCGCCTTATGATCATGACCTTTCCGGTCATTCTGGGCACCGGCAAGCGGCTTTTCGGACCGGGTACGCCTGCCGCCGGGATGAGCCTTGTCGGGACCGAAGTGTCGTCGACGGGTGTCATCATCGCGACTTACGAGCCCGCAGGGCCAGTGCCGCTGGGAAGTTTCGAACTGCCAAATCCGAGCACCGCAGAACTGAAACGCCGTGACCGGATGGCGCGGGAGGGCTAGGCCCTGGCCAGGGGCGGCTTCCCTGTCCTCTCGCGTCACAGGTCAAGGCACAGCTGGGCCAGGGGTGTCGGGCTGCGCGCTGGAGTCTGGACGTGGGACGGTGCTGGCGGGCTTGTCACCGCGACAACTGGTTCTGGATAGCGCTTGCCGAGGATTGTCCGCGCTTCGGGCCATTTCCAGGGGGTCTGCAGAAAGGCGTCGGGCAGGAAAGCCAGTTCGGGCAGCCAGCGCCGGGTGAAGGCACCGGTCGGGTCAAGACGCAGGGCGGCCCGGATCGGGTTCGGGCGGGAATGGGCAGGGGGCTGTGCGCCCCTCTGCAGCGCCTCGATCTCGTGCCAATGGACCTTTGGATCGTAGTCGGTGAAAAGCCGCGCCAGTGCGACCCCGGCACGCTGCGTGTCAAGCCCAAGTAAATGGCAGGCGGAGACTGCGACTGTCGCCCGCATTGGATAGGGCAACCAACCCCCGGCCCGCAGATAACGCATGCACGCATCAAGGAAGGGCAGGCCGGTCTCACCCTTGGCCCAGACCTCGACAAGCCCAGGGTCGTCCATGGCCGGTTGGGCCGATGTGACGCCAGGCTCCCAGGACTGTTCCCGCCGGGCAAGCTGCAACTGAAACCGGTCAAGCGACCGCGTCCATTGCCCACCTGGCCGCTCTGCCTGTCGAGCCCGGGTGGCCAGAGCCACCTCACCTTCGGAGAGCGTGCCCCAAGCCAGATGGGGCGATAGGCGCGACGAGGCACGCTCGGCGGCAAGCGGCGTTGAGGCGACGAAGCGATGATAGGCTTCGCCTCGCCGGGCAAGAAAGCTTTCCATTAGCTCCAGCCCCCGGGTCCGCCCGCCAAGCTGACGGTGCGGGCAGGGATCGGGCGCAAGTTTAAGTGCGCGGGACGTCGGGATCAGACCGGGTTCGACACCGGCAATCGCGTTGAAGGCCGGAAGCTCGGTCACAGTCGGTCCCGGCTCGGCAACCCGGGTCCATCCAATCCCTTGCGCCTCTGCCCAGGCCGCGACCCGCAGGTCCCGACCCTGCACCGAACGAGAATTGGCGCCAGTTTGATTGACGATCCGGCTGATCCTGTACTGGCGGCAAAGTCGGGCCAGAACCTCGACCGCCTCGCCTGTCCGCACGACAAGGGGCAGGCCAAGACTGGCCATGGCCTCGCGCAGATCGGCCAGACTGTCGGCCACAAACTCCCACTGCCGCGCGGACATGTCGGGCTCGGCCCAGACCTCGGGCTCGACGATAAAGACCGGCAGAACCGGTCCCAGCCCGGCAGCGAAGACAAGCGCCGGATTGTCGTGGATGCGCAGGTCGCGCTGCAGCCAGACGAGAACATTCATGGAACATAGATGCCGTCGGCCGGCAGATTCGTAAAGCCGCAAAAGACTGTTGCCGGGCAAACCCTTGCACCTGCGGCTCAGCACCGTAGCTTCAGCGGAAAGGAGCCCTGCATGTCCGACCCGCAAAAGACCGTCCATCTTGCCGACTATCTGCCGTTCACGCACCGGATCGAGGCTGTGGACCTGCTGTTCCGACTAGGCCCGTCGGACACCCGCGTCCTTGCCCGCCTGAACGTGCGGCCGAACCCGGATCGTCCCGGACGGCACGACCTGCGGCTGGATGGCGAAGGGCTCAGGCTTCTATCCTGCCGCCTTGATGGCCGGACGCTTGAACTGGTGCCGGATCCCCAGGGTTTGACCATTGCGGCCGGTGACCTTCCGGACGGGCCCTTCCTGCTGGAAACCGAAGTGGCCATTTCCCCCGATTCCAACACGGCCCTTGAGGGGCTTTACATGTCAAAGGGCATGTATTGCACCCAATGCGAGGCCGAGGGCTTTCGCAAGATCACCTTCTACCCGGACCGGCCCGATGTCATGGCACCGTTCAAGGTGCGCGTCGAAGCCGATCTGCCGGTGCTGCTGTCGAACGGCAACCCGGTTGCAAGCGGGCCGGGATGGGCTGAATGGGATGACCCTTGGCCCAAGCCGGCCTATCTCTTTGCCCTGGTCGCGGGTGACCTCCGGGCGCATTCGGACCGGTTCGTCACAGCCTCGGGCCGCAAGGTCGACCTTCACATCTGGGTCCGTCCGGGCGATGAGAACCGCTGCGGTTATGCGATGGACAGTCTGATCCGTTCTATGAAATGGGACGAGGATGTCTACGGCCGGGAATACGACCTTGATGTCTTCAACATCGTCGCGGTGGACGACTTCAACATGGGCGCGATGGAGAACAAGGGGCTGAACATCTTCAACTCGCGTTACGTCCTGGCCTCACCCGAAACCGCGACCGATGACGATTTCGCCCGGATCGAATCGATCATCGCGCACGAGTATTTCCACAACTGGACCGGCAACCGCATCACTTGCCGCGACTGGTTTCAGCTTTGCCTGAAAGAGGGGCTGACCGTCTTCCGTGACCAGCAGTTCTCCTCGGACATGCGCTCGGCGGCGGTCGTGCGGATCGAGGATGTGATGGCCCTTCGCGCCCGGCAGTTCCGCGAGGATGCGGGGCCGCTTGCACATCCGGTTCGGCCGGAAAGCTTTGTGGAAATCAATAACTTCTACACTTCCACCGTCTACGAAAAGGGGGCAGAGGTCATCGGCATGCTGAAGTCGCTGGTCGGCGATCAGGGCTATGACCGGGCGCTGCAGCTCTACTTCGACCGTCATGACGGGGATGCCGCGACCATCGAAGACTGGCTCGCTGTCTTCTCGGATGCCACCGGCCGTGACCTGAGCCAGTTCAAGCTTTGGTATTCCGAGGCGGGCACCCCGCATCTGAAAGTCGAGGAAGCCTGGGAAGAGGGTGTCTACACCTTGACCTTCACTCAAAAGACCGCAGCCTCCCCGGGCCAGCCGAAAAAACAGCCAAGGGTGATCCCGATCAAGGTTGGACTGCTGAACCCGAACGGCGACGAGGTGGTGCCGACCATCATGCTGGAGATGACCCGGTCCCGGCAAAGCTTTCGTTTTGAAGGGCTGGCGTCGCGGCCCATCCCCTCGATCCTGCGCGGCTTTTCCGCGCCCGTCGTGCTGGACCGCAAGGTGGCCGCCGAAGAGCGCGCCTTCCTTCTGGCGCATGACACTGACCCCTTCAACAAATGGGAGGCGGGGCGGACCTTGGCAAAGGATGTCATGGCCGAAATGGCGCTGAAGGCGGCGCCGGTCAGCCCTGACTGGCTGGACGCAGTGGCTGCCGTGACCTTTGACGACAGTCTCGACCCGGCCTTCCGCGCACTTTGCCTGAAGCTTCCGGCCGAGGACGACCTGGCCCAGATGATCCATGCCATGGGGCGGGTGCCGGACCCTGCCAAGATCCACGCCGCCCGGCGTGAGATGCTGGGTGCGCTGGCGGTCCGGCTGGGTGAGGGGCTTGTGAAGCTTTACCGCAGTCTGGACGACGGGGCACCTTTCTCGCCCTCGGCAGCCGAGGCAGGGCGGCGGGCACTGAAGGTTGCCGCCTTGGGGCTTCTGACCCGGCGCGACAACGGCAAGCTGGCGGCCAGCGCCTTTGCCAGAGCACGCAGCATGACCGAAGAGATCGGTGCGCTTTCTGCCCTGCTTGACGTGCAGCAGGGCGCGCGAGAGCTTGAGGCCTTCGCCGCACGCTGGGGCCGCGACCCGAACATCATGGACAAGTGGTACGCGCTGCAGATCCTGCATGCCGAACCGGCCGAGGCTGCAGCAGTGACCGACCGATTGACCTCAAGCCCCGGTTTCGAATGGAAAAACCCCAACCGTTTCCGAACGGTCATTGGCGCCTTCGCCTCGCATCACGCAGGCTTTCATCACCGTTCGGGCGCGGGATACCGGCTGGTTGCCGACTGGCTGATCCGGCTTGATCCCCTGAATCCCCAGACCGCCGCGCGCGTGTCGACGGCCTTCGAGACCTGGCCACGCTATGATGCGGCGCGCCGCAAGCTCGCCCGGGCCGAACTGGAGCGCATCCGCGCCACTGCCGGGCTGAGTGCGGACCTGCGGGAAATGGTGGAACGCATGCTCTCGGCGGGTTGAACCGCCTTAGCCGGCCTTGCAATAGGGCTGCTGGCTGGTCCAGGACGCCATGGCCGAACGCTTCTCATTGCTGCGCAACGGCGCCCAGTCGCGGCCGATGCCGCGGTTGCCGCCGCCGGCGACAAGGCCATCCTTGGCGACCTGGGTCGACATGATCTCGACGGCGCATTCCAGATTGGCCTCGCCGTCCTTCAACGCCACGACCGAGGTCGCCTCGCATCCGTAGTTGGCGGCCGAGCGGGGCGAAATCTGCATCAGCCCGATCCAGCGGCCACCCCCACCCGAGGCCTGGGGGTTCCAGGTGCTTTCGTACTTGGCAACAGCCGACAGGAGGCCCGCCCAGAAGGCCCGGCGCTCGTCGACCGAAGCGTCTGCATAGCCAGGACACCAGGTTTCGATATCGGCAGGTACCCGCTCGGACAGAAGCTGATCCTTGGTTGACAGCGCCACCAGAGTCGATTCGGTCCACTCCTCGCCCTCGGGATGATGGTCCCACTGCATCGGAGGCGCGACCAAAGACATTTGGTCTGCCGGCTGGGTATTCACGCAGGCAACCAGTGAAGAGGTTGCAAACACACCCAAAATCACGCGCATCAGCATGGCGAAGTCACCCGAAGATCACCGCATTTCCCTTTTTTCGCCCTGATCCGGGATCATTTTCACACCCGGGCGGACGAAACCTGCCCTGAGGGCGAGTCGATGCTAGTTACACCGTCACTGATGCATGTGAAAACCCGGTCGGGCCGGGGTCAGCAAGAAGATGCCATTCGACTGCGCCCGGAGGCTGCGGTCAGTCCCGACCTGCTGGACGGTCTGAAAGCCGACCAGGTCCTCGCCCGGTTGGACGCCCCTGTACTTCGGGTCGGTCCCGAACGCACCGAATGGCAGTGCGTCCGCGATGATCATGCCGCAATGGCGGCGGCTGGCGAATGGTCCGACCTTCTGGAAGCGCTGCGCTTCACCGATCAGGAACGGACCATGGCGTCCGGCGGTCGGCGGGTTGCTCCTCTCATCAGCGACGGGATGCGCGCGGGCCTGGCCCATGCCATCGACCGGTCCGATTGGGATTTGGCGCGCCGTGAGCTTGCCGTACTGGAATCCGTCTACGACAAAAACCCCGAGGACTACTGTGCCGCCCAGACCCTGGCGCAGGCGCATGTCGACCTGGCGGTCGCCAAGCGTCAGCAGGGCGTGGGTGCCCCCCTTTCGCAGGACCTCTGGGCCGAAAGTGCTGCGCATTACGCGGCGGCCGAAGATCTCGTGACACTTTTCGACCCGATCGAGGAGATGTCACCACTGCTCGCCGCGACGCGCTATGCGCTGGTGCGTGGGATCGAAGACGGTGGTGCAGTCTGCCGTGAGTGGTACGAAGACTGGTGCGACCTTGATCCCGAGGATGCGGCGGCGCACGCAGCCCATGCCGTGAACATGCTCCCGGCCTGGTTCGGTTCGCTCGCCGCGTTCGAGCGGGAAGCCCGCCGCGCGGTTCGCTTGACCAATGGTGTCACGGCCAAAGCCGCCTATGCGGTCTTTCACCTTGCTGCGGCCGAAACCCTGGGTGATCTGTTGCCGACGGTCGATTACGAGTACTTCTTCGAGGCACTCGGCGACTACCAGTCTGCTACCGGGTGCCAGTATCGCGCCAATCAGGCCGCAAGCCTGCTGGCAGGGCTCGCGATGGACCTGCGCAAATCGGGGCCCGCTGCAGCCTACCAGTTGACCAAGACCCGGGCCGCTCTGTCGGACGTGCTGTGGAACCGGATGCGTGAAGTCCACCTTGATTGCTGGACCCGCGGCAACGACCGGCTGGCCTATGCCCTGGCCGAGGTCTTTGGTCCGGCCCTGAAGCGCGGCGCCCGCATTGTGCGCCGGGGCGATGGACTCGGAACTCTGGTCCGGCGGACCTGATAGACACTTGCCCGCAAGCCTTGCCCGGCCTAAACCGACGCGCGACGACTGTGCTTCGGAGGCATCATGCTTGACCTGACCTATACCGCGCCCACGCCCAAGGTGATTGCCGGGGCCAAGGCGGATTGGGAGCTTGTCATCGGCATGGAAATCCACGCCCAGGTGTCCTCGAACGCCAAGCTCTTCTCTGGCGCATCGACCGCATTCGGGTCGGAGCCGAATTCCAACGTCGCCTTCGTCGATGCCGCAATGCCGGGGATGCTGCCGGTGATCAACGAATTCTGCGTCGAACAGGCCGTTCGCACCGGGCTGGGACTGAAGGCGCAGATCAACCTGGTCTCGGCTTTCGACCGCAAGAACTATTTCTACCCCGATCTGCCGCAGGGCTACCAGATTTCTCAGCTTTATCATCCGATTGTGGGTGAGGGCGAGGTCATCGTCGAGATGTCCCCCGGCGTCGCCCGCCGGGTGCGGATCGAGCGCATCCACCTGGAACAGGATGCCGGCAAGTCGATCCATGACATGGACCCGAACCTTTCGTTCGTCGACTTCAACCGCACGGGTGTGGCCCTGATGGAGATCGTCTCCCGCCCCGATATCCGGGGGCCGGAGGAGGCTGCGGCCTATGTGACGAAGCTTCGCCAGATCCTGCGCTATCTGGGCACCTGCGACGGGAATATGCAGAACGGGAACCTTCGGGCCGACGTGAACGTCTCGGTCTGTCGTCCGGGCCAGTACGAGAAATACCAGGCCACGCAGGACTTCAGCCATCTCGGCACCCGCTGCGAAATCAAGAACATGAACTCGATGCGGTTCATCCAGCAGGCGATCGAATATGAGGCCCGCCGCCAGATTGCGATCCTGGAGGATGGCGGTTCCATCGTGCAGGAGACCCGGCTTTACGACCCCGACAAGGGCGAAACCCGCTCGATGCGCTCGAAGGAAGAGGCGCATGACTACCGCTATTTCCCCGATCCCGACCTTTTGCCCCTGGAGATCGAGCAGGCATGGGTCGACGATATCGCCGCCCGGATGCCGGAACTGCCCGATGCCAAGAAGGCCCGTTTCATGGCCGATTTCGGCCTGACCGATTACGATGCGAACGTGCTGACGGCCGAGCTGGATTCGGCCCGCTACTTCGATGAGGTGGCCCGTGGCCGCGACGGCAAGACCGCCGCGAACTGGGTCATCAACGAGCTCTTCGGCCGGCTGAAGAAGGAAGGTCATGACATCACTGAAAGCCCGGTCTCGGCCACGCAACTTGGCGGAATCATTGACCTAATCGCTGCGGGCACGATCAGCGGCAAAATCGCCAAGGATCTCTTCGAGATCGTCTATACCGAGGGCGGCGATCCGGCCCAGATCGTCGAGGCGCGGGGGATGAAGCAGGTCACCGACACCGGCGCGATCGAGAAGGCGGTGGACGAGATCATCGCCGCGAACCCCGAGCAGGTGGAGAAGGCCAAGGCCAATCCGAAGCTTGCAGGCTGGTTCGTGGGCCAGGTGATCAAGGCCACTGGCGGCAAGGCGAACCCTGCAGCAGTGAACGCCTTGGTGGCGGCGAAGCTCGGGCTCTGAGGGTCGGGCGCCAAATCTTTTCGAAAAGATTTGCAAAATCCTTCGAAGGATTTTGGCCTGCCCTTGCCGAAGGATGTTGCGCGACAAGCGCGGTCCTGCCGAAAAACCCTTGCGTGATTTGCGGTTGCGGCCGGAATCTCTTATGAGTTTCGCGAACAGTGCGGGAGAAACCCGATGCAGCGTTTTGAGTTCAAGGTCATTCCGGCCCCCAAACGGGGCGAAAAAGCGCGGGGGGTGAAAACCACCGAAGATCGCTTCGCCTTCGCCCTGACAAAACTGATGAATGAACTTGGGGCAGAAGGGTGGGACTATGTCCGCGCCGATGCGCTGCCTTGTGAAGAGCGGGTGGGATTCACCGGGACAAAGACCACCTTCCAGAACGTGTTGGTGTTCCGCCGCGTGATTGCCGCGGAACCTGAGGCTGAACGGCCTGCGGCGCGGCTGATCCTGCAGGAGCCTGTCGCCGTGGCTCCGCGCCTTGGACCCGCCGAGGCACCGATGCCCGCAAGCGCGCCCGCGGTTGGGCCGGCAAAACCCGAGCTTGCGGCGGAGTGATCAGCCAGCCCGGCGCAGGGCCTCTGGCAGGGTTTCCTCAAGAATATCAAGCGTCTGATCATCACCCAGGCTGATGCGGATGCACCGGTCCAAGGGCGCCACGCCGGGCATCCGGATGAAGATGCCGCGCTGGCCAAGCTCGGCCAGAACCTTGCGCGCATAGTCACCATCGCGGCCGCAGTCGACGGTCACGAAATTCGTGGCAGAGGGCAGGGGCCGCAACCCGTTGGCGCGGGCAATCGCCGAGAGACGTTCACGGGCGGTAATCGTGCGGGCCTGCACCGAGGCGAGCCAGTCCTGATCGGCAAGCGCGGCCAGGGCCCCCGCCTGAGAGATGCGGCTCATCCCGAAATGGTCGCGCACCTTGTCGAAGGCCAGCGCCAGGTCGGGGTTGGTGAGCGCATAGCCGACGCGGGCCCCGGCAAGGCCATAACCCTTTGAAAATGTCCGCATCCGGACCACCTGTGGGTGATCGGCGGGGATATCGGGCACCGTGCCGGGCGGGGCGAGATCGG
Source organism: Tabrizicola sp. (assembly GCA_016792685.1). GTDB lineage: Bacteria > Pseudomonadota > Alphaproteobacteria > Rhodobacterales > Rhodobacteraceae > Tabrizicola. The sequence continues at coordinate 52,918 of JAEULQ010000134.1, forward strand.
CGTAGGCCTCATCCAGGATCAAAAGCGTATGATCCGGAAGATTTCTTACCATCTCCTCAACAACGGGTGCGGGGTGGTGGGAGCCCATCGGATTGTCGGGATTGGCGAAGTAAAGGAGTTTGGCGCCGGTGGTTCTGACCGCGTCGAGGAGGGCCTGAGGATCCTCATGATCGCCCCGGTAGGGGACGCGGGTAAGCGTGCCGCCGTAGCCTGCGACGTGGAAGTTGAAGGTCGGGTAAGCACCAAGCGAGGTGACGACCGGGGCGCCAGTTTCGAGCGTCAACCGGCAGATCAGGCCAAGGAGGCCGTCGATGCCGGGGCCCACCGCGATATGGGCGGGAGTGACGCCATGGTGGGCGGCAAGGGCTTGTTTCAGATCATGATTTTCCGGGTCGCCGTACATCCAGGCCTCGCTTGCGGCGGCCTGCATGGCGGCGATTGCTTTGGGCGAGGGGCCGAAAGGCTGCTCATTCGCGCCGAGGCGGGCGCGGAAGGGGATGCCGGTGCGGCGCTCCAGAGCCTCGGGTCCGGTGAAGGGGACGGTCGAGGGGAGGGCGGTGGCGTGTGGGGTCAGGAAGCGGCTCATGGGCGGGAAGCTGGCATGGGCGAGGGGACCACGCAAGGGGCGTGCGCTGGGGTAAGCATGGCGAATTGCGCCGGTTACGGGGTGTCTGGAAAGCGTCTGGCATGCGTCTGGCAAGTGTCTGGCAGTAACGGAGCGTGTGTTGCGTTAACCTGCCGTGCAACGTTTGGGTGCGGTAAGGTTTGCGCCATTGATTTGCGGGTGCCCACCCACATCCACTCCCCTCGGTTCTAGGTCGCCCATGCCCGACCGCGTGGCTGATCGGTCAGCGGAGGAACTTGCGGCGGCTTTCCTCGGCGATGGCTTGCAGCATTTCGAGCCGCGCAAGCTCGGCCATGGCGGCCTTGCGTTGGGCCTCGTCCGTCAGGGTGGAAAGAAGGGCGCGCTGGGCCAGGACCTGTTTCTTCAGCGCGATCTCTTCGGGCAGGACTCCGGCCTCGGCCATGATACGGAAGCCCACCGCATCGCCGGGAGAGATGAAGGCGTCACCCGGACGGTCAGGGAGGGGTTTGCCCTCGCCTTCCAGGCCCTGAAGCTGGCCCTTGAGCCGGGCCTTCTGGATCTGTCGTTCGGCAAGGCGGGAGAGCCAGGACATTTGCACCCCTTTCAAATGGAAAGGTGGGCGTTTGCGGCGGGAGGCGCAAGAGGCTGTCTGCCCGGATTGTCGCGGCGTTCCCTGCCCCGGGATGTTGGCACCGATGAAATCAGGGTCCGGCGGGCGCATAGCTGACGGTCAGGGTGTAGTCGGTCAGGCGGGGCGCGCGGCCAAGTCTGGCCAACTCTTCGGTTGACGGAGTAAGGCCGATGAGCGCCAAGGTCTGGCCGGCCGCTGTCACTATGCTGGTGCCGTCTTCGCAGAGGTTGCAGAGGATGATGGTCTGCGGTGGCGTATCAGGGGTGGTGACAGTGATCTCGGCCCGGATCATGCCTTCCCAGGTGCAATCGGCCTCGGGCGGGCAGCGGCCGTCGGTGATGTCGGTCAGAAGCAGCGTGATGCCCGTGTCGGGGACCGGGGTCGCTTCCCCGCCCCGCAGGGCCAGTTCGGGGTAAAGCTTGGTGGTCAGCGGATAGGCGGCACTGGCGAGGCAGGCAAAGACGAGGGAGAGGGCAAGGCGCATGAGGCGGGTCCTTTCCGGGGCTGCATGTCCCTATGACGCGCAGGCCCCGGAATGGCTTGGTGCGGCAAACCCTACCCCAGGTCCGAGAGCCGTTTCAGCGCCTCGCGAAGCTTGGCGGCTTCCTCTTCCCGGGCCTCGAGGTTGGATTTCGCTTCCTCCACCACCTCTTCGGGGGCCGACTTCACGAAATTCGGATTGTCGAGGCGGCCCTTGAGGCCCCCAATCTCTTTCCCGAGTTTCTCCAGCGCCTTCTGCAGGCGGGATTTCTCCTCGGCGATGTCGATCAGCCCTTCCAACGGGATCGCGAAGGCCGCGCCCTCGGCTGCGACGGCGATGGAGCCCTTGGGGGCCGCGCCTTCGGTTACGTTGTCCACGCGCGCGAGGCGCTTGATCAGCGTCTCGTTGCGCTGAAAGGCTGCGCGGGCCTCGTCGGTGAGCGAGGTCGCCACGAGGTCGGCCTTGAGGCCCACGGGGACATGGACCTGGGCGCGGGCAGAGCGAATGTCGTCGATGAGGGTGGTGACGAAGGTCATCTCGCGCATCGAGCCCGCGTCGATCAGGCTGGCGGGCAGCTGTGGCCAGTCGGTGTGAACGAGGAGTTTCTCCCGTTTGCCAGTCGTCCCCCACAGCTCTTCGGTGATGAAGGGCATGAAAGGGTGCAGCAGGATCATCGACTGGTCGAGGACCCAGGCCATGGTCTGGCGCGTCTCGGCGGCGTCGGGGCCGTCGAAGAGCGGTTTGGCGAATTCGACATACCAGTCGCAGACCTTGCCCCAGACGAACTTGTAAAGCGCGTCTGCCGCCTGGTCGAAGCGGTAGTCCTCCATGGCCGCGTTGACCTCGGCCAGGGTCTTCGCCGTCTCGCCGATGATCCACTTGTTCGCCGTGGCCTTGGGCGCGGGGGCCGGGCCGGTCGCATGACCCTCCCAGACCCCGTTCATCTCGGCAAAGCGGCAGGCGTTCCACAGCTTGGTGCCGAAGTTCCGGTAGCCCGCGATGCGCTGGGTGTCGAGTTTCAGGACGCCGCCAAGCGAGGCCATCGCGGCGTTGGCGAAGCGCAGCGCGTCGGCGCCGTATTCGTCGATGATCTCCAGCGGGTCGATGACATTGCCGAGCGACTTCGACATCTTCTTGCCCTTGGCGTCGCGGACCAGGCCGTGCAGGTAGACGGTGTGGAAGGGGATGTCGTCCACCACGGCCAGCTGCATCATCATCATCCGGGCGACCCAGAAGAACAGGATGTCCTGGCCCGTGACGAGGACCGAAGTGGGGAAGTATTTCTTCAGCTCCGGCGTAGGCTCCGGCCAGCCGAGCGTGCCGATGGGCCAGAGGCCGGAGGAGAACCAGGTGTCGAGGACGTCGGGGTCGCGGTAGACGGGATAGACCAGCTTGGTCACGTCCTGATCGACCTCGTAGGCGGCCAGCGATGCGGCAAGAGCCTCAACCGCCGCCGAGTGGTCGGCCACCTCCACGACGCGGGAGTGGTTCAGCGGATGGGGCAGCGCAGCCAAGCTGTCCCGGAAGCGTTCAGTCACTGTCGCAAGGTCGGCCGCACAGTGATAGATCGCCTCGCGCTGGACATAGCCACCATCGCCAAGGACGCGCAGGATCTCGACCTCGTCCAGCGCTTCGTCGCCCTCGTCATCGCGGAAGCCGGGTGCAGACAGGTCCAGACCGTACCACACCGGGATCTGGTGGCCCCACCAAAGCTGGCGGGAGATGCACCAGGGTTCGATGTTTTCCAGCCAGTGGTAATAGGTCTTCTCCCCGCTCGGCGGGATGATCTTCGTGCGGCCGGTCCGCACGGCATCGAGCGCAGGTTCGACGATCTTGGCGGTGTCGACGAACCATTGGTCGGTCAGCATCGGCTCGATCACGACCTTCGAGCGGTCGCCGAAGGGCTGCATGATCGGCTTCGACTCGACATACGGCACCAGTTCCAGATGCTCGGCGCCGGTTTCCTTGTCGACGCTCTTCTTGAGATAGGTGACCGCCAGCCCCTCGGCGGTGATCTGCTCGACCACGAGCTTGCGGGCCTCATACCGGTCAAGACCGCGGAGGTCGTCGGGGACGAGGTTCAGGGCGTCGATTTCGGATTCCGATAGGGTGAAGGGCTGCTCGGCGATGCCGGGGGTGGCGTAGCCCTTGGCGACCAGCCAGGCGCGGGACATGCGGCCAGCAATCTCCGCCGCCTCGGCGTAGGGCGCGCCATCGGCCCGCATCTGCGCGCGAGTGTCCAGAAGTCGGTAGCAGGGGATATCGGCGCGCTTGGCGACGGCATAGTCGTTGAAGTCATGCGCGCCGGTGATCTTCACGGCGCCCGAGCCGAAAGTCGGGTCAGGATATTCGTCCGTGATGATCGGGATCAGGCGGCGGTGTTCCTTGGGCCCAACCGGAATTTCACAAAGTTTCCCGACGATTGGCGCGTAACGTTCATCCGATGGATGAACTGCAACCGCCCCGTCGCCCAGCATGGTTTCGGGCCGGGTGGTGGCGATGGAGATATAGTCGCGGGTCTCGCGCAGCGTCACGCGACCCTCGGCGTCCTTCTCGACATACTCATAGGTCTCCCCGCCTGCGAGCGGGTATTTGAAGTGCCACATGTGGCCGGGGACTTCGGTGTTCTCGACCTCAAGGTCCGAAATCGCAGTCTCGAAATGCGGGTCCCAGTTCACCAGCCGCTTGCCGCGGTAGATGAGGCCCTTGTTGTACATATCGACAAAGACCTTGATCACCGCGTCGTGGAAGTTGCCCTCTTCCCCCGCCGGAGCCCCCGGCGCGCCCGACATGGTAAAGGCCTCGCGGTCCCAGTCGCAGGAGGCGCCGAGGCGCTGCAACTGCCCGATGATCGTGCCGCGCGACTTCTGTTTCTGCTGCCAGACCCTGCCGAGGAACTTCTCGCGCCCCATCGTGCGGCGGTCCGGCTCTTGATGCAGAGCCATCTCGCGCTCGGTCACCATCTGGGTAGCGATCCCGGCGTGGTCGGTGCCGGGTTGCCACAAAGTGTCGTCGCCCATCATCCGGTGCCAGCGGGTCAGGATGTCCTGCAGCGTGTTGTTGAAGGCGTGGCCCATGTGAAGCGAGCCAGTGACATTCGGCGGGGGGATCATGACGGAAAAGGCCGGACGCCCGGGCTTGGCATTGGCACCCGCCTTGAAGGCCTTGGCGTCGAGCCAGAGCTTCGAGATGCGGGCTTCGGCCTCGGCTGCGTTGAAGGTCTTTTCCATCGGCATCGGTCATTCCCCAAAGGTCCGCGCGGGTTCTAGCGTGACCCGCGCGGAAGGGGAAGCGTCAGAAGGGAGGAAGGCCCATCAGCGCCCGAGCAAAACACCACAAGACCAGCGCCGTGAACCCCGTCGCCGTGGCCCAGACGGTGGCGCGGCTTCCCGTCAGCCCGGCCAGTGGCACGACATGCATCGCATGTGTCGCCAGGAAATGCGGCAAGCGCAGGTCGCCGACCTCCAGCGACCAGCCCATCAGCGGAAACCGCGCGCCGGTCACCGGGGTGCCTACGAAATGTCCTGGGCCAGAGGACATCGTTCCCGCCACCGGCACGGTCAGGACGAAAGTCAGCACCAGCCCCAAGGCCACCGCCAGCATCAGCGGGTCGACGCGGTGCCGCCAGAAGACAAGCCCCATAACCATAGACAGGGAGGTCAGCGTAACGGCCGCCGCCCCCATCAACCCGTAGATTGCCGCCCAGACCCCGGTCTGGTTGAAGTGCGAGGCGGTCCCCAGGGCAGCGGCGCCGCCGATCCACAGAAGCTCGGCCACGATGCAGGCCGCGACGACGCCGATGTAGATCGTCCACCGGCGGGAGGCGAAAGTGCCTTCGGGGAGGAGCGTCGCAAATAGGGCGAGCGTGCCCGTGTAGACCGTCAATGCCAGATGGAATTTCAACGGCTTGAGCCAGACGTTGTCGCCCTGGAACAGACGGTCGTCCAGCCCGTAGGCCACCATCAGCGGCAGGGCGGCCAGAGCGACGAGCAGGGTGAGACGCAAAAGCAGCGGATGCGGGCGCGACAGCAACGCGAAGCCCGGCGCGCTCAAGACAGCAGTCATGGCAGGATCTTTCGGACAAGGGTGAAGCGAAGGATCGCGAAGGCCAAGAGGCCTGCGGGACCGAAGAGGAAGGTGAGCACAAGGCAGGGCACCACTGCCCAGTGTGGGATCCCCTCGGCCCGCGCGGTTCGGACTTCCCAGGCACCGAGGAACAGGTCGAAGGCCAGGTAGTGCAGCCACCCGGCCAGCGCGATGTGCGGGTGGGTGAACAGTGCCTGCACCTCGGGAAGGGACCCGAAGCCGCCGGGCGCGTCCCACCAGAACGCAAGCACCAACCCGGCATAGGCCAGCGACAGGAGGAGCGGGACCGCCGCCCCTGCCACCCATTGCGCTGCCCGCGGCGCCAGGGGCGCTGCCAGAAGCGCAAGCCAGCCCAGCAGGGCAAGCGGATTGGCAATCTGAAATAGCTGGTCTGGGGACATGGTAGCCTCTGATCTTTACACTGTCAGGATTACGGGGCCGAGCGTTGCTGCGTCAAGAAAAATCTTTACGATGGAAAGATGGACGGCTAAGCCACGGACATGAGAGAGAAACCCTATCACCACGGCGACCTGCGGGCCGCACTTCTGGCAGCGGCCGAGATTGAACTGACCGAAAAGGGGGTCGAGGGATTCTCCCTCCGCTCGGTGGCGAAAAGGGCCGGCGTCAGCCATGCCGCCCCTGCGCATCACTTCGGCGACACGAATGGTCTGCTTACCGCTCTGGCCGCTGAAGGCTTTACCCGGTTCCAGGACACGCTTGATGTGCGCGAAATTGGTGCTGTCGATGCCCGGGACCGCGCCATTCGGGCAGGTTTTGGTTATCTCGAGTTTGCGCTCGCCCGACCAGCCCTGTTCCGGCTGATTTTCTCATCAGCGCGACCGGATTACACAAGTCCCGACCTGATTGCCGCGGCCAAGCGCGCCTATGACCACCTGGTCGGGTTGGTCGAGGCCCTTGGCGGGGGTGAGGCGGATGTCGTGGCGCTTTGGTCGGCCTCGCATGGGTTGGCGGACCTGATCATGGGGAGGAAGCTCCGGCCGATGGTGCAGAAGTCCCAGGCAGAGCAGGAGGCCCTGGTGCGTGAGGTGATTGGAAGGGCTTTGCCCCGGAGGGCGGAATGAAGGCTTTGGAGCAGGCAGTTGCCCGACTCGCGCGGGACCGGTTCCATCCGGGCGTCGCCGTTTCGGTCCATGGCTCATCGGGTGAGCAGCATTTTGCGGCGGGCAACCTGACGGTTGATACGCCAGCCTTTTTCGCATCGGCAACAAAGCTGATGGTTGCAACGGTCCTGCATCAGTTGGCAGCCGAGGGGCTGGATCTTGACGCTCCGTTTGCCTCGATCGTGCCAATCACGGGGCTCTTGGTCGTCGATGGCCGCGACCGGACGGCCGAAATCACGATCCGCCACCTGATGGCTCATGTCTCGGGCCTGCCGGACTACCTTGGGTCTGCCAATCCGAAAACCGGGCTGATGGGCGCGCTCTTGCGGGGCGAGGATCGGGGCTGGACGCGGGACGAGGCCCTGGACTGGGCCCGGGCAATGCGGCCGGTCGGCCTGCCGGGCCAGATGGCCAAAGGCTTCTATTCCGACACCAACTATCAGCTTCTGGACGCGGTGATCGAGGCGGTCGAGGGACGGACTATTGGCGAGGTTCTGGCGCGTCGGCTTTTCCAGCCGCTCGGGTTGCAACGGACCTGGCTTTACACGGACCCTGATGGCCGCCGCCCACTGCCGCTGAGGTATCGCAGGAATGAGCTGCACATCCCGCAGGCGATGTCGAGCTTCAGGGGCGATGGTGCCTTGGTGACGACAACCGGGGAAGGGCTGATCTTCCTGCGTGCGCTTTGGGCGGGAGAGTTCGGCGACACGGCCTGGCTCACCCGAGACCCGTTCCGTCGGGTTTTCTTCCCGATCGATTATGCCGATGGGGTCATGCGCTTCCAGCTGCCGCGCTGGATGACGCTTTTCCGCCGCTTCCCGGCTTTCTACGGCCATTCCGGGCATTCGGGCGCGGCCCTTTTCCATGCCCCTGAGGCGAGCGTGACCATCGCCGCTTCAGTCAACCAAGTTGACCGGCCCGGCGCGGTGTTCAGGCTGCTTCTGAAGGCGCTCTAGGGTCGTCAGACCGGCAGGCCCGCATCCGGTTTCGGCTGGTCCATCACGATCTGGCTTTGCACCCGGGCGACGGCGGGGTTGGGGAGGAGCCGGTGGTGGATGAGGGTGTTGAGCGCGGGCAGGTCCGCGCACCAGACGCGGAGGAGGTAGTCGGCCTCGCCTGTTAGGGTCCAGCAGGCGGTGACTTCGGGTAGAGTGGCGATCAGGCGAAGGAAGCCCTTAGCGGCCTCGGGCGAATGGGCGGCCATCTGGACCTGGACGAAGGCCTGGACCGTCAGGCCAAGCTTGGCGGGCGAGAGGCGGGCGGTGTAGCCGGTGATCAGGCCATCGGCCTCAAGCCTTGCGCGGCGGCGGGCGGCTTGGCTGGCGGATAGGTTCAGGAGATCGCCGAGATCTTGCGCGGTGATCTGGGCATTGGCCTGGACGGCGGCGAGAAGGCGGGAATCAGTCTCGTCGATCATGCGGGTTTCTCGCGTCAGATGGCAGATACTCTTAGAAAGCGCGCAAAATTCGGCTATGGCAAGCCTGAACCTGCGCGCAATTGCCGCAGATTGCGTGGCATTCTGAGGGGGACGCATTCCATCCGAAGGACAGACCATGGGACCCTTTCCGCACAATGCCCCCCGCGCCGTGATTTCGCCCGAGAACCCCGCGGGGACGGACGGGTTCGAATTCGTGGAATTCGCCCATCCCGAGCCGGAGGAACTGCGGGCGCTTTTCACCCGGATGGGCTATGCCCTGACCGCGCGCCACAAGTCGAAGGCGATCGAGCTTTGGCAGCAGGGTGACATCACCTATGTCCTGAACGACGAGCCCGGCAGCCATGCGCGGAAGTTTGTGGACGAACACGGACCATGCGCACCCTCGATGTGCTGGCGGGTGGTCGATGCGGCCCATGCCTTTGCCCATGCGGTCAGCCTTGGGGCCGAGCCCTTCGAGGGGCCGGAGAAGACGTTGGACCTTCCCGCGATCCGGGGCATCGGCGGCTCGCTGATCTATTTCACCGACCGTTATGGCGACGCGAACCCCTATGACGCGGAGTTCGATTGGGTTACAGCGCCGAAACCGGCGGGGGTGGGGTTCCACTATCTGGACCACCTGACCCACAACGTCCATCGCGGCAATATGGACAAGTGGTTCGACTTCTACGGCAAGCTCTTCGCCTTCCGCCAGATCCGCTTCTTCGACATCGAGGGCAAGTTCACCGGGCTTCATTCCCGGGCGCTGACCTCGCCCTGCGGCCGGATCCGGATTCCGGTGAACGAGGATCGGGGCGAGACCGGGCAAATCGTGGAGTACCTCAAGCGCTACAAGGGCGAGGGCATCCAGCATATCGCGGTCGGAACCGAGGATATCTATGCCTCGACCGATGCCATTGCCGAGCGCGGGGTGAAGTTCATGCCGAAGCCGCCGATGGCCTACTATGAGCTCTCGAAGACCCGGGTCGTGGGGCACCAGGAGCCGATCGAGAAGCTGGCCAAGCACGGGATCCTGATCGACGGCGAGGGCGTGCTGAACGGCGGCGAGACGCGGATCCTGTTGCAGATCTTCTCGAAGACAGTGATCGGGCCGATCTTCTTCGAATTCATCCAGCGCAAGGGCGACGATGGCTTCGGCGAGGGCAATTTCCGGGCGCTCTTCGAGTCGATCGAGCAGGACCAGATTGATCGCGGAGTGCTGAAGGCCTCGTGAGGGGCGACCAAAATCCTTCGAAGGATTTTGCAAATCTTTTCGAAAAGATTTGCGCCTGGCCCGCTGTCAGCTCCCTGAGGGCCCAGCGGCGCGGGCCAGGGCCAGCGCTTCGGCGAAGACCTCCGCGCCGACATGGTTCATCAGGATCAGGATCAGCCGGGCGTTGAGGGCGCCCGTCTCCGCCTCGCTCAGGCCCTTGTGGGCAGCGAGAAGGGCGGCATAGGTCCGGTCCGGGTCTTTCAGGTTCGGCGTGGTGATGAGGGTCATGTCCGGTCCTCCCAGATGGCTTGGGCCGCTGCCGCGATGGCAGCGGATGTGGCGGTAAGCCAGCGGGCGGCGATGATCTGGTCGGGGCGGATCAGATAGAGCGCGGCTTTGGCGGTGCCGAGGTAGCGGGATTGAAGCTCAGGCGTTGCGGGCAGGCTGATGGTCTTCAGGCCCGCGACCTCGGGGGCCGCTTGGCCAATGGCAAGCAGGATCGGTTCACGGCCAAGCTGGTCGATCAGCCAGCCTTGGGCCAAGGGCGCGTCGGGGGCGACGGAGCCGGGGCGGCTGGCCTGCGGCAGGGCGGGGTCGTCAGGGCCGGTCAGCGGATAGGTGCAGGCAACTGAGAGGCGGCCGGAATTCACCAGGGGCCGGGCAAAAGGGGCCTTGCCTGCAAGCGCCAGGACCGCATCGCGGAAGAGGCGCTCGGCGCCGGGGGCGGGGGACATGAAGCGGGTGGTGCGGGAGGAATTGAGAAGGTTCTCATCCGCGCCGTGCTGGCGTTCGCGGTCATAAGCATTGAGGATCGCGGGATCATGGCCCTTGGTGACGGCGGCAAGGCGCCAGCCGAGTGCATCGACGTCCTGCAATCCGCCATTCCCCCCGCGTGCCCCGAAGGGCGAGACGATATGGGCAGAGTCGCCGCAGAAGATCACGGGTCCGTGGACGAAGCGAGCCAAACGGCGGCATTGGAACGTGTAGACCGAGACCCAGTCGAGGCGGAAGTCCTTGTGGCCGATGGCTTTTTCGATCCGGGGGATGACCTTTTCTGGCTGACGTTCGGCCTCGGGGTCGGCGTCCCAGCCAAGCTGCAGGTCGATCCGGTAGATGTTGTCCGGCTGCTTGTGCAGAAGTGCCGACTGGCCGGGGTGGAAGTTCGGCTGAAACCAGAAACGGCGTTCGGAGGGGAAATCCCCCTGCATCTCGATGTCGGCGATGAGGAAGCGTTCCTCGAAAAGCTCGCCATCGAAGTCGAGGCCCATGAGGGTGCGGATATCGCTTCGCGCCCCGTCACAGGCGACGAGGTGGTCGGCCTCCAGACTATAGGACCCGTCCGGGGTCTCGATGGTCAGGGTCACATGATCCGTGTGGGAAAGGCTGGTGACCTTGTTCTTCCAACGGAGGTCGATGAGGCCGGGGAAGTCCTGCGCGCGGGTGACGAGGTATTCCTCGACATAGTATTGCTGGAGGTTGACGAAGGCCGGCATCTTGTGGCCGGGCTCGGGCTGGAGGTCGAAGCTCCAGACCTCCTCATCCCGGTGGAAGGTGCGGCCGACTTTCCAGATCACGCCTTTCTCGACGCATTTCGCCCCGACGCCCAGGCGGTCGAGGATCTCCAGCGAGCGCTTCGACCAGCAGATCGCGCGCGAGCCGACAGAGACGACGTTGTTGTCGTCCAGCACCACGGAAGGCACACCGTATTGCGCAAGGTCGATGGCAAGGGCGAGGCCGATCGGGCCTGCCCCAACGATGACAACCTTGTGGCGCGGCTCGGGGGCGGTCAGGCCAGGGGGCGGGGTGTAGGGGAAGGGGCGGTAGTCGTAAGGCATGGGTTACCCCTGAAGTGCTGCCCACATGTCCAGATCGCGCTGGGCGGTCCAGATGCGGGGATGACCGATCCCGCGCGCTTCGTCATAGGCGCGGGCGACGTTGAAGGGCAGGCAGTGTTCGTAGATCGCGTAGTCCTTGAACTTCGGGTCGCATTCGGCGCGACAGGCGTCCCAGGCTTCTTTCAGGCTGCCATTGCGGGCGGCCACGCGGGCGACGGGTTTGTAAGTCGACTCGACGAAGTCGCGGGTGCGGTCGAGGGCGGCGTTCACCGCATTCCGGCCGATCACGGCATTGCCCCGGCCGGGGGCAATGGCGTCAAGGTCGTAGGCACGGATCGCTTCCAGCGTCGGGCCCCATTCGGCGAAGTGACCGTCGCCGCAATAGCAGGCGGAATGGGCCTCGACGATGTCGCCGGTGAACATGACGTTCTGGTCGGGGACATGGATGACGGCGTCGCCCGCCGTATGGGCGCGGCCAAGCTGCAAGATGTCGACGCGGCGCTTGCCGAGCCAGACGGTCATGCGGGTGTTAAAGGTGGTGGTGGGCCAGGTAAGGCCGGGGATCGACTCATGGCCCTGGAAGAGGCGCGGGAAACGCTGGAATTCGCTGTCCCAGTCTTCTTGCCCCCGCTCGGCCACCATGTTGCGGGCGGCTTCGGACATGATGACCTGAGGGGCCTTGAAGGCCGACGCCCCAAGGACGCGGACGGCATGGTAATGCGTCAGGACCACATGTGAGATCGGCTTGTCGGTCACCCCCCGGATGCAGTCGATCACCTTCTGTGCGAGGCGGGGGGTGGCTTGTGCCTCGACCACCATGACACTGTCATCGCCGATGATGACGCCAGAGTTGGGATCGCCCTCGGCGGTGAAGGCGTAAAGGCCCTCGCCGATCTCGGTGAAGCTGATCTTCTTTTCCGCGAGGTCGCCCTGTGATGCGAAAGCTTTCGTCATATCATGCCCTTGCGTATGGATCTTCAAGTGTCGCTTGAACTTGGCCGGTGCAGTCGCCAAAGCCGATCGTGTAGCCATCGCCCTTGCACTGGCCGCGCAGGGTGAGGGTGTCGCCGTCCTCGATGAAAGTCCGCGTCCCGCCATCGACCGGGATCGGCTCCTTGCCGCCCCAGCTGAGTTCCAGCAGGCTGCCCCGGCTTTCCCTCGTCGGGCCGGAGATCGTGCCGGAGCCGAGCAGGTCGCCGGTGTTCATCGGGCAGCCCGAAGTGGTGTGATGCGCCAGCTGCTGGGCGGCGGAATAGTACATCTCGGCATAGTTGGTGCGGGAGATGATGGTCTCGCGGCCGCCGTCCGGGGTGAGGCCCACTTCCAGCGCGATGTCGTAAAGCATCGGTCCCGGTTCCTGCAGATGGGGCAGGAGGGGCACTTCGCGGGGGGGCGTCGATGTGCGGAAGGGCTCCAGCGCGGTGCGCGTCACGATCCAGGGGCTGATCGTCGTGGCGGTGGCCTTGGCCTGGAAGGGGCCGAGCGGCTGGTATTCCCAGGCCTGGATGTCCCGTGCCGACCAGTCGTTCAGAAGGACATATCCAAAGATCATCGCGTCCGCCTCGGCCACGGTGACTGGGCCCTGCGAGGGTGTGCCCACGACTGCGCCCATCTCAAGCTCGATATCGAAGCGGCGCGAGGGCTGGAAGGCGGGTACGGCATGGTCCGGCCCCTTCACCTGCCCCCAGGGACGGCGGACCGGAGTGCCGGAGACGACGACGGAAGACGCCCGTCCGTTATAGCCGATCGGGATATGCAGCCAGTTCGGCGGCAGTGCATTTTCCGGACCACGGAACATGGTGCCGACATTGAAGGCGTGGTTCCGGCCGGCGTAGAAATCGGTGTACTCGCTGACCAGGAAGGGCAGGTGAAGCGCCACCTTGTCCCGTGCCACCAGATGCGGGCCGACCGCCGCCTTTTCGCCCGACCCTTCGGCCAAGAGCGCGATCAGCCGGGTGCGAAGGGCCGCCCAGACCTCGGGGCCGGCCTCCATCACCTCGTTCCAGAAGGGCACATCGAGAAGCGGCGCGCCGGGAAGTTCGAGCAGGCCCTCTTCCTCGAGCGCGGTCACGTCCAGGACGAAATCGCCGATCGCCACTCCGCAGCGCGGGTCTTCGTCTGGAGTGGAGAAGACCCCGCAGGGCAGGTTGTTCAGCGGAAAGGGATGGTCCGGCGCGTTGGCGCTTTCGACCCAGGAACGGAGAAGCGGCATCTACCCTCTTTCATCTTTGTGCAAATATCCCACGGGGGTCCGGGGGTGTGAAACCCCCGGGGCGCGCGTCATTTCAGGCCGGGTGTGCCGTCGAACTTCTTCTCCAGGCTCGCCCAGCAGTCGATGTAGTCTTCCTGCATATGCCCCGCCGTTGCCGCCCAGGGGGTCAGGTGCTGCGGGAAGCGGGTCTCGAACATGAAGCTCATCGTGTCGTTCTGCTTGACCGGGACCATGGGTTCGTTCGACGCATGCTCGAAGGCCCCCTTGTCCGGCCCGTGCGGCAGCATGCAGTTGTGCAAGGACATGCCGCCGGGGACAAAGCCCTTCGGCTTGGCGTCATAGATGCCGTAGATGTTGCCCATAAGCTCGGACATCACGTTCTTGTGGTACCACGGCGGCCGGAAGGTGTTTTCGGCCACCATCCAGCGTTCGCGGAAGAGGACGAAGTCGATGTTTGCCGTCCCCTCGATGCCGGAAGGCGCGGTCAGCACGGTGAAGATCGACGGGTCGGGATGGTCAAAGAGGACCGCGCCGACCGGGCAGTAGGTGCGAAGATCGTATTTGCAGGGCGCGTAGTTGCCGTGCCAGGCGACCACGTCGAGCGGGCTGTGACCGATCCCGGTCACATGGAACTGGCCGCACCACTTGACGTAAACCTTCGACGGGACCTCCCGGTCCTCGAAAGCCGCCACCGGGGTCTTGAAGTCGCGCCGGTTGGCCATGCAGTTGGCACCAATCGGACCGCGGCCCGGAAGCTGGAACTTCTGGCCGTAATTCTCGCAGACAAAACCCCGCGCGGGGCCTTCCAGCACTTCGACCCGGTAGACGAGACCGCGCGGCAGGATGGCGATCTCGCGCGGTTCAAGGTCGATCACCCCAAGTTCCGTGCAGAAGCGGAGGCGGCCTTCCTGTGGAACGACCAGCAATTCGCCATCAGCCGAGAAGAAGTATTCGTCCTGCATCGAGTCATTGACCAGATACATATGGCTGGCCATGCCGGTCTGGGTGTTGACATCCCCCGCCGTGACCATCGTGCGCATGCCGGTGATCCAGGTGAGACGCTCGCCTTCCGGTACGGCGACCGGGTCCCAGCGGTATTGTCCGAGGCTAACGATCTCGGGGTCGATGCAGGGGGCGGATTTCCAGTGCGGGACGCTGATCTTCTGGAACCGGTGGGTGTGCTTCACGCTGGGCCTGATGCGGTAGCACCAGGTGCGCTCGTTCTGATGGCTCGGCGCGGTGAAAGCGGTGCCGGAGAGCTGTTCGCCGTAAAGCCCGTAGTTGCAGCGTTGGGGCGAGTTCATGCCTTGCGGCAGGGCGCCTGGCAGGGCCTCGGTCTCGAAGTCATTGCCGAAGCCGGGCATGTAGCCCTCGTGCGGTCCAGTGATCGACGCGGCGCGGATCATGCCTTTGGGAAGGGAGTGGCTGGTCATCGAAACCTCCTCAGTCCGGATGAGGTGATTAATAGTTGCATCTGCAACCAAGTCAAGCTTAACATGACAAGCAAAGCGGAACCGGCTAAAGCCAGCGCATGACGAATGTGATCCTGCATGACTACTGGCGTTCCTCCTCGGCCTATCGGGTCCGGATCGGGCTGAATCTGCTTGGGATTGCCTATCAATCGGTCCCGGTCGACCTGACCCTTGGCGCACAGCGTGCGGAAGGGCACCTGCGGGCAAACCCGCAGGGCCTGGTTCCGGTGCTGGAGATCGATGGGCTGCGCCTGACGCAGTCGCTGGCGATCCTGGAATACCTGGACGAGACGCGGGATGCGGGCTTCCTGCCGAAAGACCCCGCCGGGCGGGCGCGGGCTCGGGCCCTGGCCCATGCCGTGGCGATGGAGATCCAGCCGGTCTGCAACCTGCGCGTCGCGCAACATGCGGTCTCGCTTGGTGGCACGGCGACGATGGAGGGCTGGATGAAGCACTTCATCACGCTCGGCTTCCAGGGGCTGGAGGAGATGCTGGCTGAGGGGCCGGCGACGGCCTTCTGCCATGGCGAAGCACCGGGCCTGGCTGATCTTTGCCTTGTGCCGCAAGTCTACAATGCGAGGCGCTGGGCTGTGGACCTGACACCTTTCCCACGCATCGCTTTGATTTCCTCCCGGATGGAGGCTTTGGCGCCGGTTGCTGCCGCCCATCCCGACCGGGTGAGGCCGGGGATCTAGGCATGGCGGACAAGACCTTCGATCTGCAAGACTTTCTGCCCTATCTTCTGAATCAGGCAGCCGAAGCGACGTCGCGCAGTTTCGAAGGGGTCTACAAGGCACGCTACGGCATGACCCGGACGCAATGGCGGGTCTTGGCGAACCTCGGCCGGTTCGGCGCGATGACGGCCCGCGACATCTGCCGGATCAGCCATATCGAGAAGACCAAGGTCAGCCGGGCCGTCGCCGCGCTTGAGACCGAAGTGATGCTTGCCCGTGCGCCAAGCCCCGAGGACGGCCGGGCGGAAATCCTGTCGCTGACGCCGCGTGGGCTGGCGGTCTTTGCCGAACTGGGCGAGCGGGCGCAGGCCTTCGATGCGGACCTGCGTGCGAAGCTCGGCCCCGAGCTTGCCGCCCGGATCGACGCTATCCTGCGCGAGATCATCGTCCTGCAGGCAGATGCAGGGCCGGAGGGCGACGACTGAAACGGCCCCTTCTTGTGTAACTTCGTCTTTTTGACGGGCATTGACCCGTCGTCGCGACGAATGTCGCTGTCAACGACGATCAGTCAGGCCGGGCCACGAGCCGCGATATGGGCGGCGAGGCGTTCGGCATCGCGCCAGGCGCCCCAGATGAAGGCCGACCCCCGACAGGAAAGCCAGGGGAGGCCGACGAAATAGAGGCCGGGGATTTCGCTGACGCCGTCGTGGTGGCGGGGGCGGCCGTCTTCGTGGAAGATGTCGAGGTCGATCCAGCCGAAATCGAGCGCAAAGCCGGTGGCCCAGATGATCGTGCTGATGCCTTCCTTGCGGAGGTCGAGCGCGAGCGTCGGGTTGGTCACGCAGTCGGGCAGGGGCAGGAGGTTCCGCGCCTCGGGCTCCAGGGGCAGGTCAAGCTGGTTCGCGGCGGCATAGGCGTCGGCTTCGTCAAGGACGGAGAGGTAGTTGCGGTCGCCGTTCTCGATGTTCGTGCGCAGGTCGGGGGCGAAATGGAGGCTGCCGTCCTTGTAGGCTCCGGCGCGGCCGAGGAGGGTTACGCCGAGGGCGGCAAGGCGGCGGAAGTCCATCGTATGGCCGCCATAGGCGCCGGAGACGGCGATGGTGATGTGTACAGTGCCGGGGGTGGGGGCCTTCATGTCCCATTTGCCAAGCTTGCCCAGCCACCAGACGAAATCCTGCCCCCGGTAGCGGCGGGGCGGCCGGTCGTGAGGGCCGAGCGAGAGATAGACCCGCCGCCCGGCGCGGACCAGTTCCTCGGCGATCTGCGCGCCGGAAGAGCCCGCGCCCACCACCAGCACCGCGCCTTCGGGCAGGCTTTGCGGATTGCGGTAGGCGTTGGAGTGGAGCTGGGTGATCGCGGGATCGGTCACCACAGTCGGGATCAGCGGCTTCTGGAACGGGCCGGTCGCGACGACGACATTTTGCGCCTGGATCACACCATTGGAGGTGGTGGCACGGAAGCCCTCGCCGTCCCGTTCCAGCCGGGTAACGTTGACGCCGGTCCGGACCGGCAGGGCGCGGGCCTTGGCGAAGCTTTCGAAATAGGTTGCGACGCGGTCCTTCCCGGCAAACTCCTCGGGGTCGAGGTCGGTGAATTCAGCCTCGGGGAAGCGGTCATGCCAGGCGGGGCCGTTGGCGACAAGGCTGTCCCAGCGTTCCGTCCGCCAGCGCTCGGCGATGCGGGCGCGTTCGAGAACGATATGGGGGACGCCGTGTTTTTGCAGATGTGCCGAGGTCGCAACACCGGCCTGACCGCCGCCGATGACGAGGGTGTGAGTGGTTTCCATGGTGGACTCGCTTTCATTCATCGCCGGGCACGCCGTAGGACGGGGCCTGGGTCGGGTCTTCGGCGCGCTGGACGTAAGCCGCCATTTGGGGCGCGTAGATGTCCCAGGTGGTGCGGAGCATCTGTATCGGGTGTTCGGCCCAGTCGATGCGGAGGTCGATGAGCGGCCAGGAAAGCCGGTCTGCCACTTTGAGACCGGCGGAGTGAACCGGTCCTGCCTCGCCGCCTGCCTTGAGGCCCGCTTCCAACGCCTGCATCAGACGCTCACCCAGATGGCCAGTCGCGGAGGTGAAGGCCTCGACCATCGCCAGGGGCACGAGTTCATTCGCCAGGAGATTTCCACCCGCCGCGCAGTCGACGCCCTGCGCCTCGCCCCAGAGCCCGAGGACCTGTTTGCCCGAATGGATCGCGGTTTGCCCGGTGCGGTCGACGACCAGAAGCTGGCGGTAGTCGATATGCTTGCGGCCCTGGGTGACGGACTTCAGTGCATCGGGAGCCGAAAGGCCTTCGTCCAGGCGGTCGAGGAGGAGGGGGCCAAGCGCGGGGTCGGTGATGTTCTGGCTCGCGACCGCGCCAACCCCGGCCCGGACATGCGCGCAGCGGGCGGCGACGGCGGGAGAGGAGGACGAGATCACCATGCCGAACTGGCCGGTTCTGGCGCAGCGGGCGACGAGAGAGAAGGTCATGGGGTGTCGTCCGGGATCACGGCGGTGCCGTCGATTTCCACGAGCCACGAGGGCCGGGCGAGGGCGGTGACCACGACCCCGGTCGAGACTGGATGCACGCCTTTTATGTACTCTCCCATCGTGCGGTAGACCGCCTCGCGGTGACGGACGTCGGTCAGGTAGACCACGACCTTGCACAGATGCTCCATCTTGCCGCCGACCTCTTCCAGGAGCTGCCGGATGTTCTGCATGACCTTGTGGGTCTGTTCGACGGGGTCATGGCTGCCGATGTCCTTGGCGGTGTCGAGGTCTTGCGGGCACTGACCGCGTAGGAAAACGATGCGACCGCGGGCGACCACGGCCTGACAGAGGTCGTTGTCGAGTTTCTGTTCGGGGTAGGTGTCCTTGGTGTTGAACTTGCGGTGGCGGAAATGGGTCATGGTCGGTCCTGGGGGTGAGGGGCGGTTTTCAGATTGAGCGCGTTCCGCGCAAGTCTTTTGTCTCAGTCCTGCGCGTGAAGGACGCGCAGGACCTCGGGGTGCGCGCCGCGCGGGGATATTTGGAAACAGGTGAATACGCTTTGGGGATCATGGCAAGAGGCTGAGCCCAGGTTCCAGTGCGGCGATCTCGCGGCGGAAAGTGAGGGCGTCGCCGGGGTCTGGTTGGTCGAGGCCCTCGGCCCAGGCGCGGCCAGCGTAGGTCGCCCAGGCGATCGGGCCGGGGGCGGCGGCGTCGCCGATGAGTTTCAGCGAGGTGATCCCGGCGGCCTGCCAATCGAGGGCTTTGGTCTGGTGATAGAGCACGTCGTTCGGGGATCTTGCGGTGACTAGGACCACGGCATCAGTCGGCAGGGTGGATTGGCGGCCGGTCCAGGTGCAGCCGAGGGTTAACTCGTTCGCGCCGACGGCTTCCGGGGCCTTGCTGAGGTGCATCTCGACGCCAAGGTCGAGGAGGCGGCGCATGATCGTGCCCTGTTCCAGCGTGTTGTCGGTCCATTCGGCGACTTTCGCGGCCGGGGTGATCAAATGGACGCGATTGCCCTTCTGGACGAGAAGTTCGGCCAGGACCGAGCCCATGTAGAAATGATCGTCGTCGTAAAGCGCGACGGTCTGGCCTGCAGGCGCACGGCCTGCCATCAGGTCGTCGGGCGTGTAGAGGGCCATCTCCGGATCGGTGGGGATCGGGTGCAGGTGGAGCCGCGCCACTGCGTCGCGGCGCCAGGTGGCCCCGGTAGCGATGGCGACATGATCCGCGCCCATGCCAAGGATGTCTTGGGCAGTCAGAGGGCTGTCGCGGTAGATCTCGACGTTCGGCATCGGGGCGAGCTGGCCGGTGCGGTAGTCGGCGACGCGGCCCCAGGCCGAAAGGCCGGGGAGCTGGCGTTCCTTTGCGACGCGCCCGCCGAGAGTGGTGGTGGCCTCGGCGAGGGTGACCCTGTAGCCGCGCTTGGCGGCCTGGAGGGCGGCTTCAAGGCCCGTGGGGCCCGCGCCCACGATGAGGACCGATTCCGAGGCGCCTTTCGGTCGAGCGCGTTCGGGATGCCAGCCCTTGCGCCATTCCTCCATGAAGGCGGAGTTCTGGGTGCAGCGGGAGATGGCTCCGGTCATGTCACCGGAGACGCAGATGTTGCAGCCGATGCATTCGCGGATGTCTTCATATCGGCCCTCTTCGACCTTCTTGGGAAGGAATGGATCGGCGATGCTGGGCCTGGCAGCGCCGATGAAGTCGAGAATGCCCGCCTTGATCTGGCGGACCATCGCGTCGGGAGAGGTGAAGCGGCCGACGCCGACGACGGGTTTCGGGGTCAGTTCCTTGATGCCGCGGACGAGGTCCTCCTGCGCGCCCTCGGGCTTGAAGCGCGAGGTGCCGGAGCAGGCCTCCCAGGTGCCATGGGCGAGGTCCCAGAGGTCGGGAAGCTCGGCGTGCATCTCGATGAAGTCGCGCAGTTCGGCGTTGGAGAAGCCGTAACTGCCAGCCTCGTGCAGCGACATGCGGAGGGTGACCGCAAGTTCTCCCTTTGTGGTTTCCCTCATGTCTTCAACGATTTCCCGTAGAAACCTCGAGCGGTTTGTGAGGTTCCCACCGTATTCGTCGCTGCGCTGGTTGGTGGCGCGGGAGAGGAAGTGTTGCAGGATCCCGAAGCCATGCGCGCCGTAGAGGCAGATCAGATCGAAGCCTGCCTGCTGGCTGCGGCGGAAAGCATTCCGGAACCAGAGGCGGAGGTTGCGGATATCTTCCTTGTCCATGGTGCGGGCCTGGACCGGGTCGGAAGTGAAGGTCAGGATCGGCCCGCCCGTCACGGCCAGCGGCACCTCGCGGGAGTAGAGGTTCGGGCCGTTGATCCCGGAATAGGCCAACTGGATGCCGGCCAGCGCACCGTGGCTTTTCATCGCTTCGGCCATGCGGGCCAATGCGGGCAGGTCGCGGTCGTCCCAGAGGTGCTGCTCGATGAAGGGGGTGATTTCCGAGGTCGGATGGATCTCGGTCTGTTCGGTGAAGATCACGCCCCAGCCCCCCTCGGCCTTGGTGCGGCGCATTTCAACCACGGCGGAGGGGTCGCGATAGCCGCCGCCGTTGCAATGCGGGACCTGGTAGAAGCGGTTCTTCGCGGTCTTGGGGCCGATCTGGAGCGGCGTGAAGAGGATATCGTGGCGGGGGTCGCGAGGCATCAGATGGCTCGCAGGTCGGTGGACTGGGTGGAGAGGCGCGCGGGGTCGCGCGTCGGGATTTCAGCGACCAGGAGTGCCGTGGTTTCGCCGGCCTGAGCCAGGACTTCGCCATGCGGACCAGCGATGAGCGAGGATCCGACATAGGTCAGATCACCCTCGATACCGCAGTAATTGGCATAGACGATGGTCAACCCGTGGTTCGCGGCCATGGCAGGAACAGTGTGGCGGGCGACATGGGTGAAGGGGGCCATGTTGGCGGTGGGCGCGAGGATCACGGTCACGCCTTCATCGGAGAGCGCCTTGATGTGCGGTGCGAACTCCACGTCGTAACATATCATGATTGCAGCGATTTCGTCGCCCAACTGGAAGGTCGTGAAGCGGTCTCCGGGCGTGAAGATCGCGCGTTCTCGGGGGCCGTAAAGCTGCACCTTGCGATGGTTGGCAACGAGTGTGCCGTCAGGGCCGAAGCAGGCCGCGGAGTTGTAGGTCCGGTCGCCATCGCGTTCGGCATAGCCAACGACCAGGGCAGTCGCTTTGGCCTTGGCAGCGGCGGCAAGTCGCTGCAGGGGCGGGCTGTCCTGTGACAGGGCGCGGGCGGGGATGTCGGGCTGGTTATAGCCGGGCAACCAGAGCTCGGGCAGGACCAGCGCGGCGGCCCCCATTGCGGCGGCGGCGGCGAGCGCGGCTTCGGCCTCAGCCAAGGCGCGGTCGAGATCGGCTTCGGGCGAGCGCCCCTGCCAGACGGCGAGTTTCATGAGGAGTCCTTTGAAAATACCCCTGATTGATTGCAACAAGTCTAGATTCTGTCCGTGCGGGGGGTATATACCCCCAACGAGGTATTCCGCATGAACCAGGTCTCTTCCGAACCCGTAGAAGCCGGAATTGCCGAAGCGATTGCCAGCCTTCGGCAGGAGGGTTTTGCGGCGGCCATCTGGGGTCTGTTCGAAGCGCTGGCCGCGCCGGACAACCTGATCGTGATGGCCTATCGCGATTCGGGCCCGCCGCTGGTCTTGCAGCAGAAGGCGACGAATCCGCGGGTCTTTGCCAGACTGGAGACCAGCTATCTGGCGGGGGCCTATCGGCTTGATCCCTATTTTGACCTGCATCTGCGACGGGCGGAGGATGGCGCTTACCGGATTCGCGACATCGCTCCGGATGCGTTCCAGAGGAGCCGCTATTTCATCGAGTATTTCGCGGAGACCACCCTGATCGACGAGATCGCCTTTGTCCTGACCCTGACCGAAGGCCTGTCGTTGAACCTGTGCCTTGGCCGGGATGCTGGATCGGGCCGGGCGTTTTCTGCCGCTGATGTCGCAAGGTGCGAGCGGCTTGCGCCCGTCGTGGTCGCTCTGGCCAAGGCGCATTGGCGTGGGCTTGAGAGCGCGGCGGGGCCGGTTGAGGATACGCCCGGTCTCTTGATCGCGGCGGCGCGGAAGCAGGGGATCGCGCTATCGCCGCGTCAGGCATTGGTGGCGATCCTGATCCTTCGCGGACATTCGACGCCGTCCATAGGCCTGCGGCTGGGGGTCTCGCCGCAAACTGTGAAGGTCTTCCGCAAGCAGCTTTACGCGCGCTGCGGAATATCCTCGCAAGCCGAGCTTTTCGGGCTGATGCTGCCGCTTCTGCAGGCGGGATAGGCCGGAAACCTGGACAAGTTGCCTAACCTAGGGGGCGCGAAGCGGTCAGCCTTCGGTTTCGATCCCGGCCTTGGGGCGTGGGTCGGTCGGCATCCGGCCGGTGGCAAGGTAGAGCGCCTGTTCGGCAATGGTGGTGGCGTGATCGCCCGCCCGTTCAATGTTCTTGGCGATGAAGTGCAGATGCATCGCGGGGCCGATATTGGCCGGGCTTTCCATCATGTAGGTGAAGAGCGAGCGGAAGAGCGTGTTGTACATCTGGTCGATGTCGAGGTCGCGCTTGCGGACCGCTTCCGCAAGCTGAGCGTCCTTTTGCACCAGCGCCCGGGTCGCTTCGTCCAGCATCCGGGTGACAAGCGCGGACATGCGCCGGATCGTTCCGGCATGTCCATCCACCGGCGCCGACTGCGGCAGGACACGGGTCCGCTTGGCGACGTTCTTGGCATAGTCGCCGACGCGTTCCAGGCTGTGCGCCCCCCGCATCACCGCAAGAACACGGCGCAGGTCGCTGGCCGTGGGGGCACGGCGCGCGATGAGGCTGGCGGCTTCCATCTGGATGAATTCCTCAAGCTCGTCGAGGGCAGCGTCGTCGGCGATCACCCTTTCGGCTGCGGGCGAATCCAGCGCCTCAAGCGCTTTCGCGGCGTCGGTGAGGGCCCGTTCGGCAAGGCCGGAGAGCTTCAGGAAATGCGCCTGAAGCGCTTCGAGATCGCGGTCGAAGGCCGACATGATGTGAAGTTCATTGTCAGACATCGTCTCTCTCCTTACCCGATGCGGCCGGTGATGTAGGCTTCGGTCCGAGGGTCCTTCGGGTTTGTGAAGATGTCGCCGGTGTCGCCATATTCGACCAGGTGGCCCAGATGGAAGAACGCGGTCTTCTGGCTGACGCGGGCGGCCTGCTGCATCGAATGTGTCACGATCACCACTGAAAAGCTCGCGCGGAGCTCGTCGATCAGCTCCTCGACCTGGGCGGTCGCGATCGGGTCCAGCGCCGAGCAGGGTTCGTCCATCAACAGGACCTCGGGCCCGGTCGCGATCGCGCGGGCGATGCAGAGCCGCTGCTGCTGCCCGCCCGAAAGCCCGGTGCCCGGCGCGTCCAGCCGGTCCTTCACCTCGCCCCAGAGCGCCGCCTTGCGCAAGGATGCCTCGACGATCGCGTCCAGCTCGGCCTTGTTCCGGGTCAGACCATGGATCTTCGGCCCGTAAGCCACGTTGTCATAGATGCTTTTCGGAAACGGGTTCGGCTTCTGGAAGACCATGCCGACGCGGGCGCGCAGCTGGACGGGATCGACGCGGGGGTCATAGATGTCCTCGCCCTCCAGCAGGATCTGCCCCGAGACCCGGGCCGAGGCGACCGTGTCGTTCATCCGGTTGAGGCAGCGCAAGAAGGTCGACTTGCCGCAGCCCGAAGGCCCGATGAAGGCAGTGACCGCGCGGTCGAGGATCTCGACCGAAACATTCTTCAGCGCGTGGTTCTGGCCGTAGTGAACCTGAACCCCACGCGCCGATATCTTCGCCGTGGCCGTTTCGGTTTCAAGCCCGGTGCGCGTCATGTCGTTCATGCTGTCCATGTCCTTACCAGCGGCGTTCGAAGCGGCGACGCAACAGGATCGCGCCGACATTCATGATCACGAGGAAGACGAGCAGCACGATGATCGCGCCATTCGAGCGTTCGATGAAGGCAGGGTCGGCACGGCTGGCCCAGGAGTAGACCTGGACCGGCAGCGCCGTGGCCGGGTCGAGGAAGCCTTCAGGCGGGGCCGAGGGGTAGTTGTCGACGAAGGCCACCATGCCGATGAGAAGGAGCGGCGCGGTTTCGCCAAGGGCGGAGGCGAGGCCAAGGATCGTGCCGGTCAGGATGCCAGGCATGGCAAGCGGCAGGACATGGTGGAAGACCGTTTGCATCTTCGAGGCCCCCACGCCCAGAGCGGCATCGCGGATCGAGGGGGGAACGGCGCGGATCGAGGCGCGGGTGGCGATGATGATCGTGGGCAGGGTCATGAGGCTTATCACCAGCGCCCCGACCAGCGAGGAGGACTGCGGCAGGCCAGCGAAATTGATGAAGATCGCGAGGCCAAGGATACCGAAGACGATGGAGGGGACGGCCGCAAGGTTCGAGATGTTGACCTCGATCGCGTCGGTCCAGCGGTTTTTCGGCGCGAATTCCTCAAGATAGATCGAGGCGGCGACGCCGACCGGGACGCACATGACCAGAACCAGCAGCATCATGTAGGCCGATCCGAGCAGGGCGACGCCAAGGCCCGCGGCCTCGGGGCGCTGATCGGAGGCGTCGGCGTTGGTGAAGAAATCCCAGTTCCAGGAGGAACGAAGGAGCCCCGCGTCGCGCAGCTTTTCGGCCAGGCGCAACTGATCGGGAGAGATGTTGCTGTCACGCTCGGCGGTCTCAAGCGTGACGCGGCCCTTCAGGAAGCCGTCGATCCGGCCAGTGGCCAGGACATTGGCGGTGATCGTGGTGCCAAGCAGGGCCGGATCGGCAAGAACCCGGGCCCGGAGTTCACCGGCCGCATCTTTCGAGATCAGTTCGCCAATCTCCTTGTCGGAGACGCCCTCCTGCGCGATGCCCTGCCGGTCAAGCTCGGCCAGAAGCGCCTTGGACAGCACCTTCTGGTAGCCGACCGTCGTGACCTTGGACATTTCCTCGCGGTTGCGGTTGCCCTTCGGGTCAAGCACTTCGGCCGATAGTTCCATCGGAAAGGTGAGCCGGGCCTGATGGAAAGCCGAAACCCCGTCGCGCAGGATGGTGAAGAGCATGATGGCAAGCGTCGCTAGGGCGATTGCGACGGCGATCATTCCATAGGCCTTGAACCGCGCCTCGGCTGCGTTGCGGCGCTTCATCTCGGCGCTGGCGGTCAGGATCGAGGATTTCGGGCGGGCCGTGAAGCCGGGGGCGGCGGAGAGGTCGGTCATTCGTACTGCTCCCGGTATTTCCGGACGATCCAGAGGGCGAAGATGTTGAGGCCGAGCGTGATGACGAAGAGCGTCATCCCGAGTGCAAAGGCCACCAGGGTTTCCGGCGCTGCGAAGTCGGTGTCGCCGGTGAGTTGGCCGACGATCTTGACGGTCATCGTGGTCATCGCCTCGAAAGGATTGAGGCTGAGTTTTGCGGCGGCACCAGCGCCCATCACGACGATCATCGTCTCGCCAATGGCACGGCTGGCCGCCATGAGGATCGCACCGACAATGCCGGGAAGGGCGGCGGGCAGGATCACCTGCTTGACCGTTTCCGACCGGGTCGCGCCAAGGCCGAGGCTGCCGTCACGAAGCGATTGCGGGACGGCATTGATGATGTCGTCCGAAAGCGAAGAGATGAAGGGGATGTTGAGGATGCCGATGACGATGCCCGCAGTCATCACCGAGGAGCCGGAGTCGCCAAGGCCAAGCGGCGCTGCGAACCAGTCGCGCAGGGCAGGTCCCACGGTGACCAGGGCGAAGATGCCGAAGACGACGGTGGGAATGCCGGCAATCACCTCGATCAGGGGCTTGACCCAGGCGCGGACGGGCTTTGAGGCATATTCCGCCAGGTAGATCGCGGCGAAGAGGCCGATGGGGACCGAGACCAGCATCGAGACGACGGTGATGTAGAGCGTGCCCCAGATCAGCGGCAGGATGCCAAGGTCGGAACCGCCCCGGAAATTCGGCGACCAGGTCAGGCTGAAGAAGAAGTCCTGGATCGGGTATTTCGAAAAGAAGTCGAAGGTTTCCGAGATCATCGACCAGAGGATCCCGACTGTGGTCAGGATGGCGATGGAAGAAGCCGCGATCAGAAGGCCAAGCACGACCTGTTCAACCCGGTTGCGGGCGCGGAAGTCGGCTTTGGCTCGGGTCACGCCCCAGAACAGGCCAAGGACGGCAAGCACGATGACAAGCGCTGTACGACCGGCGGCGCCCCAGCTGGCAAGTTCGCGATAGTCCTGCGCGGCCGAGAGGACCTCCTTCGAAACCTCGGAACCAAGCGCCACGCCCACAGCGGCCAGTTTGTCGCGGACATTGGTGGATTCGGTCCGGACCTGGCGGGCTTCGTCTTCGCTCATCGTGCCCATGGCGACGGCCGTGTCGAGCCCGCCTGCGACGCGGCGGACATCGGCCATGGTCAGTTCGCGCTTTGAGGCATCGGCGATGAGGCTAGCGGGAAGGTTTTGCGAGATGCGGGCCTCGATCACCATGGGCTGGACGATCAGCCAGAGCGCAAGAGCCGCAAGCGAAGGCAGGAGCACGGCAATGGTGCCATACCAGCCGTAGTAGAGGGGAAGCGAGTGCAGGAGGCGGGGGTTGCCGTTGGTCGAGGCGAGCGCACGCTGGCGGGCCAGGAAGTAGGCGGCAATGGCGAGGACCGCGATGGCGGCGAGGATCATTAGGACGGACATCAGTCTTGCCCCCGAGGCTGGCAGAATGGCCGGGCGCGGCCGAAGAAGGCGGGGCCGTTTCCAGCCCCGCCCGGGAAGTGCGGCTTATTCCAGCGGACCCATCGGGGTTTCCGCAGCAACAGCAGCCTGAGTTGCGGCGAGCTCCGGGTCGGAGACGAGGCCGTATTCCGCCAGCGGGCCATCGGGAC